>JAFQSU010000079.1 GCA_017409405.1 Oscillospiraceae bacterium
CCAAAGTAAACTCTTATGGAGTTTCTTTTGGCTGTTTTCTTTTAGTCAAAATTGAATATCGTTGCCGGTCTCCGCCTTTCAATTGGAATTCACAAAAATTCTGATTGAAAGGACGAAAGGTAGTGAAAAAATAAGATTAAAAGATGAATACCCGTGGCTTTCGGGAGATGAATACATTGAAATAACCGACGAAATAGCCGAGGTGTTCAATGTTTCCCGACGGACTAAAACGCCTGCCACCGGCAGGCATTTTGCGCTCTGCGGAGCGCCGTCCTGTTCGAACCCTCAATCCCTCGCACGCATATAAAAAACCGCACCAACCTACGGCTGGTACGGTTTCTTCTATGGCGGAGGGAGTGGGATTCGAACCCACGCGCCCTTTCGGACAAACGGTTTTCAAGACCGCCTCGTTATGACCACTTCGATATCCCTCCGTATTTGCGGACATTTTAACGTCCGCATTAAATTGTAACAAAATTTGGTCCCGATGTCAAGACTTTTTTATTCTGCTACGGCTGTTTCTGTTTCGGGCATATCGCCTGTGACGGTAACCTCTGCGTCAAGCGGAACTATTGCAACATAGCTGTCTCCGGGAACGACCGGAAGCTCGCCGCCGTCGGACGTATAAAACTTAAACGGTGCCGATTTTGAAGCGCGCTGCCATGTTATATCGGAGGCGGTGCCGTTTACAAAGTAAGTGCCGCGTCCGCTGCCTACAGAGTCAAAACGGAGCCTGCCGGCTGTGTCGCCCTTGATGACATATGAGTTCATGTGGAGGATGAACACATTTTTGAATGCAAGCTGTGTGCCGTGAAGGGCATCAGTATGTGAGGTGCCGTACTGACCGATTCGGTACAGACCGTTTGACTCGTCATATGTATATGTTCCCGTTTTGTATGAAGAAAATACAGCGGAAATCTTTGTCGCATCACGACCCTCGTATACAGCATCCTCCGAGAAGTTGAAAGCTTTTCCGTATGAGCTCTGGCGAGTCATTCGTACATTGTCTTTCTGAAGTCTTTCATATATGCGCTCACCGCTTGTGAAAACGCTGTGCTCGTATCCGCTTGATTTAATGCGTTCTTTATCGCGCCAGTACATGGAATTGTACTGACCCTCAATAAGGTCATACGAGTCCATATTGCGAGCCTTGATTTCGCTGTATGCCTCAGGGCTTCCGCCGATGTGAACATATACAGCATCAACGCTTTGCGCAAAGTCAAGGTAATACGGACGTGCAGAGCGAATTGTGCCTATCTGTTCTATGTCGGATGCATCCTCAAAGACGGCAAGCAGGCGAGTGATGCCACCCTCTGCAAGAGCCTCAAAGATGATGCTCGCATTGGAGATGCCGTACTGCGGAAGTGCCTTTTTTATATTGTTTATCATGACAGCAACAGGGCGACGAGCTTCATCTTCTTCGTTTTCAACAGGAAGCCCGGTAAGGCCGCTTCGATACACCGGCTCAGAAACTATCTCCTGTTCGGGCTCGGAAACAACATCGTCGGGGGTTTCTGACACAGACGGTCCTCCGCACGAAGAGAGAAGAACGGCAAGGGCTATAAGCAAAGCAGGGATTGACACTTTTTTAAACTTCATGGCATTTTACACCTTTCATTTATTCTATCATACAGTATACCATAAAATTTTCCGATAGTACAGAAAAATTATATCATACATTTTACAACAAGCAGAATTCCGGCACCGGCTGCACCGCCTGTTTCAATCGAGAGAGAACAGGGCAGAGCCAGCTCGCGTATGCTGCAAACCGCGCTTCCGCTTATGGAGCCGCTTCTTTCCTCGGCATAAGAGCCGCGGATTGAACGCCCGTTCACAGAAATATACGCAGAGCCACCCGGGTCTGAGTTTACGAGGAAGAACAGACAGTATATACCGGTCTCGGTTACGGTGATTTTTGACATATCATTCGCATCGAGCCATTGCGGTGGCGAAGACGAAACGTACATAACAAAAGGGTCATCAGAGTGTTCGGGGAAAAACAGTGCTGAAAATCCGGCATTCTTCTCTCGGTTCATTTTGTATCCTCCGAATTGTTTATTCGGTTTATTCTATTCAATTCGGAGGGGTTTTGTTAGCATCTCCTTGACTCAAAACCAAAAGTTGACAAAAAATGTACGTCCCCATTGTCTGTTCTGATGGGAATGTCCACGGATTATTTTGAGAAGAAGTATACAAAAAGAGAAAAGAGTGTGGGTTCCCGTGAGGAGACAACAGCAAAAGCTGAGTCGCCGAACCTGCTAAACGCAGTCACGCATACCGAACACACTCTTTCTGACATCACTATACCACAGGAGAGTGGGAATGTCAAGGAAACGGTTATTTCGGCAAATCCGGGCTTCACAAAGACCGAGTTCAGTGACAAGATAACGAACAAGCAGATTCGCGCGCTTGACTCTATCGGCCGTGCGCTCGGCGTTAATATCTCAATCGGCGCGCCTACAGGAGAGAAAACCGGTGCATATAACGGATATTATGAAAACGGGAATATAGTAATCGCCCAGGATGCAAAGAATCCTCTTGAGGTTGTTCTCTGCCACGAGGTAACGCACCATATGAAGAACACATCACCTGCAGAGTATAACGCATTTCTTGAGCTTGCGATAAATGCATCTGAGAAGCTTAGCAACACCGAAAAGAGCGAGCTTATAACCCGATACAAGACAGCATACTCCGAGGGGACACAGACCGAGTTTTCGGATGCACAAGCACTTGATGAGATAGCGGCAGACTTTACGAAGAACATTGTAAACGACGTGAAGATGTTTGAACGTCTCGCACAGGATAACCGAACTGTCGCAATGAAGCTCATGAACAGCATAAAGGATTTCATAACAAAGGTAAAATCTACCTTCTCCGGAGACAGGGCAAAAGCGGACACGGCGGCACAGGAGAAATACGGCGCAAGAGTATCGGAGCTTGAGGCGGCGGTCGCACAGTTTGAGAAGATGCTCTCCGTTACTGAAACTGCAGTTGCGAGCGGAAATATAAACACCGCCGGCACAGATGCAGGCGGTGGGAGACTGTATTCGATAGAGACAAACGCAAAGGGAAAATATGTAAAAGCGGATAGACAGGTTATCTTCGGAATGGATCCTAAATCTTGGGGAGAGCAGGTAGAAAACTATATATATAAAAAAATAATGGACGGAGAAACTGTTCAGATACCAACAGATGACGGAGATGTTTTGAGTTTAACAGAAAATACTGTTGGGAAATCAAGCTTTAGAAATTTCATTAAAAAAGAAAACAGGTACATGAATGACGAGGAATATCTGACAAAGTTAAATGCCGAGACTCATATAGATGAGCTTGCACAAATATCAAGGCGAGGCGATAAAGTTGTTCCTGATTTTAATGGTATTCATGGAGAAATGGCAAAGGACGGATGGAATTACCGGATAGCATATTTCGAAGATTTTGATGGGAAATATTATCGTATTAAAATCTCGACTGCATTGGGTGAAGACGGGAAAACAGTATATAACATAGATGAGGTAAGAGAAAGAAGCTTTCCAACCTTTTCGGGCTCTTCCTCTGAAAACAGAGGCGCTCATAGCGATTTCGTACAAAACGAAAAAACTATAGGTGTGAAAGCTTCTTCTAAAAAAACTATACCACAAACTTTCGAAAAAAGCAACAGGGAAAATTCGTCAAAAACGGCGGACATGTGTTGTTCTACACATGCTCTAAAAGGCATTTACAAACTACGACACATATGATATTATTAGTGAAAACGAAGAGGTGAAGAGATGCTTTTCAGGAAAATATTTTGCCGTAATTTCTCGGAAGATGACCCTCGGATATTTGACAGGGTGTGGAGCCTTTATATCAAAAATATAGTTGTAGGCTTGTTTTGCTCAGTGTTTATAATGTTGTTCTCGCATATGCAAACAACGCTCATAAATAACGGGGTTTCTTATCTTTTGTCCTTTTTATGTGTATTTTTTGCGGCATTTTTTTCTGTTATGTTCCTATATATTCCGATGATTGCATCAATACACAGAGCAAGAATTTTCAGTAATTGGCACACGTTACGTCACGATGTTCTATCATTGTCGTTCCGGTGGGCGTCAGTGCAGGCGTTACTGTTTTCAGGCTTCAGTTATTTTTCGGTTTCTTTGCCTTCATATAATTCGATTATTAAAACAGCCTTTGCTGTCACCTCTTTTTTGGGATGGCAAGTCATGATATTTAAGGCAATCAATATTGTTTGCAATATAGGTTCCGATGAAAAAATACCGCTCAGCAAAATCATTGCTAAAAAAACTGATTATTTTGTTGAAACAGCCATGTGTACGTTCGGGCTTTTGATAGCATTTCCGTTCATAATTGAAGATTCCTTTTTTACGAAATACGGAACAATTTCAAGATGGCCGGAAGCACAAAAAATCCTTTTTTCACAAAACGTCCCTTTGTTATATACATTTTTTGTGCTTCCTTTTACAATATGTCTTGCGTGTTGTTGCTATCATGAAGCATCAGAATACAAAAATCAATAATCTGTCACGCTTTTAGGAAAGTCTTTTGCCCATGAATTTTTCAACCTTTCCCATTCTTGGTCTGCAATTTGTTTTTCATACTCATAGTTTTGGTTCAAAGAAATAATTTCACGAATTCTTTTCGACATTATTTCTTTGAACTTTTCGTTTTCTTCCGGGGGCAAAAATCCGAACGTTTCTGTGTTATTAATTTTATCCAGTTCTTCTTGAAGGCGCGACAAAAAGATTTTACGATGTTGATTGCTGTTAATAAGATACTTTTTTCTGTCATCATTGATGAGAGAGTAATATTTTTCCGCATTGTCAATACTGTGCAAGGTTACCGGAGTAATCGAATCCTTAACAAACTTGCCTAACGTAGGGATTTTCAGAACCTTCTCAAAAATTGCATTTTTAAAAATATCACCTGGAACGCCATTTAAAATATCCTTCAATATTTCCATGGGAGTTTTTGCAAGAATTGAGGAACCTTTGATTAGTTGCCCGAGTCCGAAACCCGGAAGTTCTGCGATGATATTTATTGCTGCATTTTCGAGTTGAGACGCGCCTTCTGCCGTTTTTATCTTATACTCAGCATTTTTTAATTCACTAACATCATATGGAGAAGTTCCGTCTGTGTAGCTATTATAGAACCAGTTACGTTTCTGACGGAATGCATTATTAATAATTTCGTCGGCCTTTTGATTTGCGGCATTGACAATACCGCCTTCGCTTATATGACTGAAGCTCTTGAAGTCATCTTCTGTACCCGGTTGAAGAGGCTCCGGTGTTGCATGAAAATATACTGTTGGTGCTTTTGGCTTGGCATGTAAATATACCGTTGGCGCTTTTGCTTGTTTTGGAAGAATATCTTTTTCATTGTTTGCCACCTGTCTTCTCGCCGCATATTGGTTGCGTACACGGGAGTCGTATTCATCACGTGTTTCTCCCGTGTAGGTATTTTGGTAGGGAGTAGCCGAAGTATTGGTCTGAGAAGCGTAATTGACTTTCTGTGGAGAGAGGTCGGTGTTTTTGGCGTTCCACGGGTTGGGCTGAGTCATTGTGCTCCGAATCCAATTGATTGGTTTGTAGGTGGTCTGCGTATTCTTTTGCACCGTAGGCGGTTGTGCGCTTATGGGTGTTTCCTCTTTGGGTCTGTCGGCTACGGAGTAGAAGCCCTTGAGAAAGTCGTCCTCTTCATCCACTGCCACGCTTTTTGCAGGCTTTGTCTGCGATATTGAGTCGAGTATTGCACGGCTTTTTGCAAACGGTGAAGTATAACTTCGCCTCTCCTCTTTCGGCTTGTCCGCTACCGAGTAGAAGCCCTCTAAAAACAGGTCTTTTTCTTTTTTCGGTTTCTGAGCAAACGGGGCTTTTGTTGTTTGCGTTGTTTCCACTTTGCCCGGGCTTTGCTTTAGTCCCATCCAGTCATAAAGCTTGTCCGGATTTCGGATTAAGTCCAATCCGGCGCCTTGTATATTCATTTTGTTTTTCCTCCTTATTTTTTTAAGGAGGGATATTTTGTATTTTATCATATATCCCTCCCGAAATCAAACTATATGCCGCGCAGCAGCAGTGTTGCTATTATCGTTACAACTCCGCCTATTACCGAGCCGGCTATAAGTCGGTTTGTTGATATGAGCGTATCGAGCTTTGTTTCAAGCCGCTCAAAGCGTACTTCGCCGCTGTTGAGACGCTCATTTATCTTTCCGCGATGAATTTCGCAGGTATCGCATGTTACGTATTCCACGTCCGTTCTCCTTTCTGCTTCATTTGCGCTTTTTCAGATAACGGACAGAAACCCAGCCGGCAGAAATCCTTGCCCAGCCGTTCTTTTCCTCGAGCACCGTTACGGCATCACCGTTATAAAGCTTGCCTATGCGTTTGTTGAGTATACCCGGCCCGCTTCTTATATTCAGGCTTGTTCTTACGCTTACATAGCGCACATCTCCGCCACGGCACCAGATTCCGATAAAGCCGCGTACACGTCTTCCCGAAAAGTGATTGCCGAGCGGTGCGTAAAACTGTGTGCTTCCGCCGCCGTCAAGGTTTATCGCATTCTCTGCCCCGAAGCTTATAAATGCACGGCGAAGCTCGGCAAGCGTTGCGCCGCCGCTGTCGGGGAGAAGGGCGATTGTGAGGGTGTCTTCCGATACGCCGAGTGCCGTTCTTCCGCGTCTTCCGGTTATTCCCGAAGGGTTTATGCTCTCGGCTTTTCCGTTTCTGACAAGTGTGGGGTATGCTCCGATATAATCGGCCGCGTTCACGTTGTTTTTATACGAGAATACGGCGGTGGTGTTGTTCGGAAACGCAAGACCGTACCCTTCTCCGAGGCGCTGTACGATGCCGCCGCTTACCACATCGCTTGCAGGTTTTCGCGTTTCAAAGTCAAACAGCTCTGCATTCATCAGAAAATCGGGGTCACGTCCACGTTCTTTTGAGATGCGCTTTTTTGCACTGCGAATCTCCTCGTTGCCCTTATCGGCATAAAAGTATCCTATGTACTCAATGTCGGAAAGCGGTACGGAATAAATCTTTCCGCCCTTGAAGCTTTTTGATGTCAATTGCCGTCAACTCCAATCTGTTTGATTATGTTTGCACAGAAGACCGCCGCCATGCCGCTTATTATTCCGCGCATTGCAAACTCTGCCGCATTCCCTGCTCCGGTGCTTGCATACACAAGAAGCTCAAAGCAGATGCCGAGCACGATTGCCGCAAGCGGAATAAAGCGGTCGTCAAAAAATTTTGCCTTTTTCAGTGCAAAGCAAACCCCGTATACCGCCGCTACAACTATATACAAATCTGCTGTCACAAGCGACAGGAAGGTTTCGTTTATAAGCTCTGCCGTCACAGTGTTTCACCTCCGTACACATCGGTAATATCCCTGAAGTTGCACCTTGCAGCTTCTCCGAGAGCGTTTACAAACCTTTCTCTGTACATTGCCGAGCTGTAGCTTTCGCCGTCGTCCTGATAGAAGTACGCCGCAACACCGTACGGGAGTGCCGTTGCACAGATTGGCGTACACATATCGACTTTGTCGTTTATATCACTGACCTCGGGAGCGAAGGTGAGCAGCGGTTTTCCGTCTGCTTCACGTACAGAGTTCTCATACGGTAATGCCTCGTGTATAAGAAAATTTAATATATGTAAAAACTTATCCGTGAACGATTTGTCCTCGCCCTCGTTCTCGAACATTATGGCACAGGTGCGTTTATATATATCATATGCTTTCATTGTTGTAAAAATCTCCTTTCTTTGCCAAAACGGAGCGGCTTTTTGCCGCTCCGTCGCAAGTTTATAATGTAACCTTTGCCACCTCAGACGGGAACGCACCGTCTTTGTATGCGTATGCTTTGACAACTGTGCCCGAATCGGATACATCAAACTGCTCACCGATTTTTGCAGTCATTGAATATCTCGGGTCGGAACCGTCGGTTGTGTATTTGATTGAAGCACCCTCGGTTGCACATGTGATTGTGCCGGACGTTGAGATTACAGGAGCTTCACAGATTACACCTGTACCGCTTGCGGTATTTACCTCTACGTATACACCGTCACACTTTGCACCGAATACGAAAAGGTCATAATACTGTCTTCCCTCAAGAAGTGCGCCGGAAATTCCGGGCGGATCCTTGTGGTACTTGGTATCGTTGAGCTTTACCGGAGCACATGCCGCATGCTCATGCACAATCATGAAGTTTACGTTTTCCGGCCAACGTGAGCGCGGAACCTTTACGACGCGCATGTTGTCGTACATGCCGACCTGTCCCTTTGTGAGGGATTTCTCCATGAGCTTGTCACAGCCCTGGAACTCTTCGGAGAGGCGAAGCTTTGCATATGTTTCCGACGGAACGAAAAGCGTTCTGCCGGAGCTTGGAACCTCGCTGTCGTCCATGTGCGTTGTTCCGCGTGTGATTCTTTCGCAGACATTAGCCTTTGTGATTGCAGAGGATTCTCCGACAATCTTGCCGCCGAGCTTTGAAAGACGTTCAAAGCTGTACTTGTCCATAAGCGGAATAGCCTGCTCGGAAACCTGAAGTGCAAGCATCTTGCCTGCTTCCTTGATTCCGTTCTGGTCGGCGTTGTTGCCCTTGTCTATTGTGAGAGTAAAGCTCTTGTCCTGAGAAAGTGTGAGCTCCTGAACAACATCCTCCATCTCTGTAGGCGTGCCATAGCGGCTTGTTCCGCTGCGCTTGTAGTCCGTCATCGGGACTGTTATCGGGGTTGAAATTCTTACTGTTCTTACTCCGGAAAAGGAGTAGGTGTTGTCGAGACAGCCGTTGATAAGACTCCCTGTCTTATACCACGTCTGAATCTGCTTTGCGTACTTTGTGTGTAAATTGATTGCTGACATAATTTAAAATTTTCCTTTCTTTTTTATCTTCTTGTTACTGAATAAAAGCCTTCAAGGAAATCGTCTATGACTTCTCCGTTGCCGTCGCTTTCAAGAGAGCCGACTGAGCGAAAAGCCGCCGCTCCGTTGTTACGGGCTATTTTCAGTGCCGTTTCTTTTTCTTCAAGAAGCTTTGCCTGATATGCCTCAAGCGGACTCATGCCGCTTCTTACGGATGCATTAAGCTCTGAAAACGCTTTTTCCTTCGGAAGGTCCGGATACTTATTGAAAAGGTTGCCCCATGCTCTGGACTCTGCAATTCCCGAAGTTATGCGCTTTATCTGCTCACGTGCCCGACTTGAAGCTTCGGCACGGATTTGTGCATATTCCATTCCTTGCTGTGTGGCAGGGCTTCTCTCAACAGATTCGATATATTGTGCTCTGGTGAGTCCGTGCTCTGCCGCAATCTTGTCGAGTGCCGCGATTTCACGAAGGTATTTCGTGTCACGCTCCGCTACGACATGGTCATAATTGAGACCCTTTTGTGCAAGGACACGTGCTTCGTCAAGAGTTATATCACGTTCCTCGCCGTTATATTTGATTCTGAGCATTTCGCTCTGATGCTCCGATTCTGCAATATGGTTTTCGCTGTCCTCGGATTCATCTGTTTCAGGCTCGCAGTCTTCAAATAGGTTTTCTGAAAACTCGAATTCCTGCTCTTCTGTTTTGTTGGTTTCATCAAACACAGTCAGAGTTCCTCCGTTAATTATTTTTGTGTCCCCATCGCATCCTGCGGTCATGCGGCATTGTGCCGCTGTCAGTAAGGCCGCCTGTCTTTTGCGCGCATAAAAGCGACGGACTTCTTTTTCTGCTTGCGTTTCCGCTATGGGCTTGAGGGTGACGTATGCCGCAACTACAGACGATAAGCGTGCGCTCTTATCTGCCGCGGCTGCGGTGTGCCGTGCGCTTCTTTCACACGACGGATTGTATTATAGCACAGTTTGGAATTAACTTTGTGCCAAAAAAGTGCCAACTTTTTTCCACCCTGTTTTTCGCCCGAACTCAATATTTTTTCAAAAAACTGCAAAGATTTTGCGAAATAATGGTTGACAATCCAATAAAAATGTATTATAATAATCAAGCTCGACTGTTGGAGAGCGAAATTTGGCGGTGTAGCTCAGTTGGCTAGAGCATTCGGTTCATACCCGAACGGTCACTGGTTCAAGTCCAGCCGCCGCTACCACATGTGGGGTGAGGTTTCACCCTTGCCCCACTTAAAATTACGGCCCGTTGGTCAAGCGGTTAAGACACCGCCCTTTCACGGCGGTAACAGGAGTTCGATTCTCCTACGGGTCACCATAGCGAACTAAAATAAGAAGGTAAAACCGATTGCGCAACGCTTTTGTTTTTATTTTCTTATTTTTCTCTATAGGGGGGTTGTTGCATGATAAAGTTTATCGCGTTTTCCGATATGCGCTGTCCGTATACTGTCGGCAGCGATTCGCATATCGCTGATTGTGATGCAAAAAAAATCGAAGAGCTCACAAGCTCTGTCACCCCCGGTTGCCGCTTTATCGCAAGTCTCGGTGATATTATTGACGGAAACTCTGATTCCGAAAAAAGCACCGAGCTTCTAAACGACATTCTCTACTCGTATGACCGTGCAGCGGCAATCCACGCTGTCATGGGCGAGAGAGAGAGCGTTCTTACGAAGCGCGGTTTTATGAAGCTTGGCGACTATGCCATGCGCTACCGTGCCTTTGATGTATCTGACTACCGTTGCATTTTCCTTGACACCTGTATAGGCGATGCGTCTGATGTCTACGGCACGACAGACCAAAAGCACGGCTTTGAAGTTGATGATGAGCAGTTCGCCTGGCTTTCCCGTCTTCTCGGCAAGTCTCATCGTCCTGCAATAATCTTTTCGCATGCACCGATTGCCGTTTCAAAGCCCGAAAATGAAAAGTTTGTCGTGAAAAACAGTTCAAGGCTTCGCGACCTTATCGAGAACAGCGGCAAGGTTGCCCTCGTTTTGTCCGGGCATATGGACAACGGCGACTGTATCGTATCGCGCGGAGTGCCCTACATAACACTTTCGCCGATGTACAAGACTGTCGAGTCCACATTCAGCAAAGTTTCCGTCTCTTCAAGCGGCATTGAAATTGAGGGCTTCGGAAGTCAAGAGTCCTTGAGTATTGCAAACGTTTCAAAAGAGCATAAGCTGACCTTGTCTTCAAAGTTGAGATCGGTTTTTAAAAAGCATTAAAATAAGCCCTGCATTTTCAAAATGCAGGGCTTATTTATTATCTCCTTACCAAGATTTCAAATATTTTTCCTGTTCCGTGGTCAGGGAATCAATATTTATTCCTGTTGCACGCAGTTTTTCACGGGCAACAAGTGTGTCTATCTCGGGCGGAACCTCGTACAGTGCCGGAGAAAGCTTTTCGGGAAGCTTTGCTATGTGCTCCATCATAAGTGCCTGAACAGCAAAGCTTAAATCCATAATTTCCGCCGGATGCCCGTTGCCTGCGGCAAGGTTTACAAGCCTTCCCTCTCCGAGAAGGTTGAGCACTCTGCCGTCACGCATTTTAAAACCTTGTATGTTGGGCTTTCGGGTTTCCACGCTTTCGGAAAGCGCGTTTAGGTCGTCCTTGTTAATCTCACAGTCAAAATGACCTGCATTTGCAAGAAGCACGCCGTCATGCATGACCTCGAGGTGGCGTTTTACTATAATGTCCTTACAGCCTGTTGTCGTAACAAAAATATCTCCGACTGATGCCGCCTCGTCCATACTCATAACAGAATAACCCTCGGCATATGCCTCAAGTGCGCGGAACGGGTCTGCCTCACAGATTATTACGTTTGCGCCGAGTCCCTTTGCGCGGAGAGCAACACCGCGTCCGCAGAAGCCATAGCCTGCAACGACAACCTTTTTACCTGCTATAAAGCAATTGGTTGTATTCATTATCGCATCCCAGACTGACTGCCCTGTACCGTGGCGGTTATCGAAGAGGTGCTTGCACTTTGCGTTGTTGACAGCAAACATCGGAAAGCTGAGCTTTCCTGCAGCTGCACGGGCGGCAAGGCGTGCAACGCCTGTCGTTGTCTCCTCACATCCGCCGAGAAGATTCTTTGAAAGCTCGGGGGCTGCGTCGTGCAGAATCGACACGAAGTCTCCGCCGTCGTCTATTATAATGTCAGGTACACACGAAAGCGTCCTTGTAAGATGCTCGGTGTACTCTTTTTCATTAACACCGTGAACAGCAAACGTTTCAACCCCAAGCTCCGAAAGTGCCGCCGCAACATCGTCCTGCGTGGAAAGCGGATTGCAGCCCGTGGCACATACTCTCGCACCGCCTGCCGCAAGCGTGAGTGCAAGATACGCAGTTTTTGCCTCAAGGTGGATTGACATTGCTATTGTCTTGTTTTCAAACGGACGTTCTTTTTGAAATCTCTCACCTATCGCAGTAAGTACGGGCATATATGATTTTACCCATTCGATTTTCTTGATTCCCGAAGGTGCGAGAGCTCTGTCCTTTATTATACTCATCTTTCATCAACTCCTAACGTATATAATACACAATTTGCAGGATTTTTTCAACAATGTAAATTTTAAAATAATTTTATGTAAAATCTCTTTTTTATCATATTAAAATATGATATACTGTTTTTGTATTGAAAAAAATATGCCGAAAGGACTTGAAATAAAAAAATGGGCGTTTTTTCTAAAATTTTCGGAACACAAAGTGAACGTGAAATTAAAAAGCTTCTTCCCCTTGTTGACAGAACAGAAGCGCTTGCGGATGAGTTCCGCGCACTTTCCGATGCCGAGCTTTGCGCGAAAACCGATGAGTTCAAGGCACGTCTTTCAAACGGCGAGACTCTTGACGGTATTCTCCCCGAAGCCTTTGCAACGGTGCGTGAAGCCGCTTTCAGGGTTTTGGGGCTGTATGCTTTCCGCGTCCAGCTCATAGGCGGAATAGTTCTTCATCAGGGCAGAATTGCGGAAATGAAAACAGGTGAGGGTAAAACCCTTGTCGCCATCTTCCCTGCATATCTCAATGCACTTACCGAACGTGGTGTCCACATCGTCACGGTCAATGACTATCTTGCAAAATATCAGGGCGAGCTTATGGGAAGGGTTTTCCGTTTCCTCGGCATGTCTGTGGGAATAATTGTACACGGACTCACAAACGATGAACGCCGTGAGGCTCACTTTGCAGATGTTACCTACGGTACAAACAATGAGTTCGGCTTTGACTATCTACGTGATAACATGGCACTTTACAGACAGCATATGGTCGGTCGCGGGTACCATTCCTTTGCAATAGTGGACGAGGTTGACTCTATCCTCATCGACGAAGCGCGTACACCTCTCATCATTTCAGGTCAGGGCGAAAAACCGACCTATGTTTATCAGCAGGCAGACAAGTTTGCCGCATCTCTTCGCCGCATTGTCATTGCCTCTGTTGACGAAAAAGAGGACAACGACGACATCGACGGTGATTATATCGTTGACGAAAAGGCAAAGACCGCAACACTTACAGCCTCGGGCATCGCAAAGGCTGAAAAGGCATTCAACATTGAAAATCTCTCTGACCCCGAAAACGCCGAGCTTTTCCACCACATCAATCAGGCAATCCGCGCACGCGGTATTATGCAGCGCGATATAGACTATGTCGTCCGTGATAACGAAATCATTATCGTAGACGAGTTTACGGGTCGTCTTATGATCGGAAGGCGCTATTCAGAAGGTCTCCACCAGGCTATTGAGGCGAAGGAAAACGTCAGTATTCAGAACGAAAGCAAAACTCTTGCAACCATCACATTCCAGAACTACTTCAGAATGTATGACAAACTTTCGGGTATGACGGGCACTGCACTTACCGAGGCTGACGAATTTGAGGCTATATACAGTCTTGATGTCATCGAAATCCCCACAAACAAGCCGATGATAAGAGAAGACATGACCGATGTTGTTTACAAAACAGAGGCAGGAAAGTTCCGTGCAGTAATCGCTCAGATACAGGACTGTGTAAAGCGCGGTCAGCCCGTCCTTGTCGGTACGGTATCAATCGAAAAAAGTGAGCTTGTATCCTCGCTTCTAAAAAAATCAGGCATTTCTCATGTCGTGCTTAATGCAAAGCACCACGAGAAGGAGGCTGAAATAGTTGCTCAGGCAGGCAGACTCGGTGCTGTCACCATCGCAACAAACATGGCAGGCCGAGGCACTGATATCATGCTCGGCGGCAACCCCGACTTTCTCGCCAAAAGCGACCTCAGAAAATCGGGTATGGATGAAGACCTCATTGTAGATGCAGGCGGTACCGCTCCGACGGATAATGAAGAAATCCTCGCTGCACGTACCCGTTACAAGGAGCTTTATGCAAAGCATAAGGCGGCTACGGATGCCGAAGCGGAAAAGGTCAAGGCCTCGGGCGGTCTGTTCATCGTCGGCACGGAAAGACACGAATCCCGACGCATTGACAATCAGCTTCGCGGACGTGCCGGCCGTCAGGGCGACCCCGGTGCATCACGCTTCTTCCTCTCACTCGAGGACGATATCATGCGCCTGTTCGGCTCTGAACGCATAATGGGTATGATGAACGCCCTCGGAATTGACGAGGATACCCCGATTGACCAGAAAATGCTTTCAAATGCTATCGAGTCTGCTCAGAAGCGTGTCGAGTCGAGAAACTTCATGGTGCGCAAAAACGTTTTGCAGTATGACGATGTTATCAACACCCAGCGCACAATCATTTACGACCAGAGAAAAACAGTTCTCGACGGCAACGACATTGCAGATTCGATTAAGAATATGATTCACGAATCTGTCTCACGCACGGTTGACGAAATTCTCGGAGAAGAAAAGTATGTACAGACCGAACATCTCCGAGCAGTGAAAGAGAGATATCTCGGTATTTTCCTTGACCGGGGTGACCTTGTAATGTCGCGCGATGAGCTTGATTCAGTTGACTATGACGGCGATGACCTCAAGAGTGACCTTACGGAAAAAGCCGATGCGGTATATGCAATCCGTGAAAAAGAGCTTACGCCGGATGTTATGCGTGAGCTTGAGCGTGTTGTTCTTCTCCGCAATGTTGATGAAAACTGGATGGAGCATATAGATGCGATGAGCGAGCTCCGCCGCGGTATAGGACTTCGTGCATATGCACAGCATGACCCGGTCATTGCATATAAAAACGAAGGCTTTGAAATGTTTGAAGACATGATAAATGCTATCCGTGAGAGCACGGTTCGCATGATCTTCACAATGCGCCTTCGCGGTGCCGATGCGCCGAAGCGAGAAGCGGTAGCGAAAATAACGGGAGAGCATGGCGGCGATGACAGTGCCGTAAAAAAGACTCCCCGTAAGGTCGAAAAGGTCGGCAGAAACGATCCGTGTCCCTGCGGCAGCGGTAAGAAATATAAAAAATGCTGCGGCGCAAACGAATAATCCTTAATACCTTTGGAGAATAAAGATATGAAAACAGTAAAAAAATTCGTCTCGGCTCTTCTTGCCGTGGCATTGACCTTAACGGTCGCCCCGGGAGCGCATGCCTTCCGTTATTCCGAAATGACCTCAGAGCTTTCTGTTGAGGGGTACGAAATAACGACCGTTGCCCCCGAAACACAGTACATTTCCCTGCGTGCATCAAATGCATCGGGAAAGCAGAACATCAATGCTGTTGAGTTTAACCCCAAAAACGAATATACCGTTCTGCGCGCAGGCAAAAGCGCCGGATATATTTACAGCACGCAAACGGTAAATACAATAGCAAACAACATGAGTGACACAAACGGCGATGTTGCCGTTGCCGCGATAAACGGTGACTATTTCACCTTCGGCGTGGGCGTTCCTCACGGCGTGTTTATTGATGAGGGCATCATTCTCTCAACTCCGCCGCAGTATTATGCTGCCTTCGGTCTTACGTATGACAACGAGCCGTTTATAGTACGCCACGGCACCATTCTCGACAAAATCTTCCGCATAAACGGTGTACTTGTCGATGTTGCAGGTATAAATACCACTCATGCAAAAGGCTCTGATTCTCTCATTCTCTACACCTCCGAATATGCAAGAGGAACAAAGACGGGCACAGAGACCTATGAGCTCCGTTGCCGCTTAAACTCGGGAGAGGTTCGCCACGGCGGCACAATCAGCTTCACGGTAGAAGAGGTTTTTGATGCTGTCGGAAACACGTCCCTCGGTGACGGGTATATTGTTCTTTCTGCAACAGGCGCAAGAATTGATGACCTCAAAAAGCTGAGTATCGGAGAAACACATGAGATGTCTTTCCGCTTCAACGAGTTCTGGTCTAATGTAAAATTCGCTGTCGGTGGTCTTGAGCTTCTCCTTAAGGACGGCGAGGTGTACAGCACTGCCGACAAGGCAAACCAGCCCAGAACCTCTATCGGCATAAGAGCTGACGGCACGGTTGTAATGGCTACGTTTGACGGGCGTTCTGCCGGCGGAGCCGTCGGTATGACATATCAGACTGCCGCAGAGGGTATGCGCGCACTCGGCTGTGTTGATGCGCTGAATCTTGACGGCGGCGGTTCCACCACCTTTGTTCTCCGTACTCCGGGTGCCATGAAAACCGAGGTTGTAAACAACGTATCGGGCAGCAGTGCCCGTCAGGTTGCAAACGCCGTCGTTCTTATGAACACGGCACCCACAAAGCGCGCCACAGGTCTTTCCGTCTCTCCTGCTTCCCGTAACGTTATGGTCGGCGGAACATATAAGTTTGCCGTTTCTGCGGCATATGACGAAAACTATAAGCCGTGCCCCGTTCCCTCACGTATCGAATGGGAGACCGATTCTCCGATAAATACAATTTCCGACGACGGCACTCTCACTGCAACAGAAGCCGGAACAGTAACGCTTTCAGCTTACGGTGATGCGGCATACGGCACGGCAAAGGTTGAGGTTGTTGACACGGTTTCCGAAATCGTGACAGATAAAACCTCAATAACGGCTAAAGCCGGAGAAACTGTTGAAATATCGGCAAAGGCATATCTTTCCGGAAAGCCCGTTGAATGCGCTCAGGAGCTTTTTACCTGGAGTGCCCCCGAGCACCTCGGCACATTTGACGAACCCGGAAAATTCACACTCTCCGAGACTGCAACCGCAGGTAAGATAACGGTTTCTCTCGGTGATGTGCATGCATATGTAGAAATCCTGCCGCAAACGCCGCCTGTTGAAATCTGCGGCTTTGAGGGTGATGAATTCACCTTGATTCCTGTCGGGATAAGCACAAAGGTTAACCCGAACTTCAAGTTTGAAACAGACTCTAAGTTTGTCCACTATGGCGAGCGCTCACTTAAGGTTTATTATAATTTCCTGAACACCACAGGCTCTGTCGGCTCATATTACCAGATTTCTCCCGACTCTGCCGACACATCCGCATTTACCCTCTCTGCCATCCCGAAGAAGCTCGGTATGCTTGTGCTTGGCGACGGAAGCGGAGTTGAGCTTCGCTCACTCTTTGAGGATGCAAACGGAACACAGCACTCTGTTTCTTACGGAAGGATTGAGCACACGGGCTGGAAGTACATGGAGGCAACTCTTCCCGAAAACATATCGGGTCCGATTTATGTAAAAGTCCCCGTACACCTTGTTTCAAACCCCGAAAAGCTCACCCAGGGCTGTCTGTATTTTGATACTCTCCGTGCCGTATACAGTGATATTGAAGAGGACATGACCGCTCCCGAAATCACAAAGGCGTGGCCCTCGGACAATATGCTCATATACGCAAAAAAACCCTCTATCGGAGTAATTGTCCGCGATGACAAGGCAACGGAAACTGATGCAGGCATTTCCCCCGAGACGGTAGAAATCCACGTCAACGGCTACAACTGCACCGACCGCGGCTATGATGCCGCAACCGGCAAAATTTCTTACACGGTAAAAAATGCGCTGAAGGCAGGCTATCACACTATTCTCGTCCGTGCACGAGACTACTCCGGCAACCTCATTGTAAAGGAATGGAAATTCGAGGTAAGATAGATGAAAAAAAGAATAGCGAGGCTTCGCGATAAAATGCGAGAGCTTTCTCTTGACGCATATCTTGTTACTTCATATGAAAACTACCGCTATTTTTCAGGGTTTTGCGGCTCTAACTGCACTCTGATTATCGGCGGCGACACATGCTTTGCCCTGACTGACGGACGTTACGATATTCAGATAAAAGAACAGACAGACGGTTTTGAGACCGTTATAATATCACGTCCCATGCATGAGCATATCGCAGAAATTCTTTCCGAAAATTTCTTCCTTCGTGTAGGCTACGAAACGCATAAAATGACCGACTTTGAGCTTCGCAACCTCAAAGCCGCATCAGGCGATACCGAATATGTCCCGTGTGATGATTTCGGAGAAGAAATCCGAAGCATCAAGGACAAGGGCGAAATTGACGCAATCAGACGTGCCGTGAGATGCTCTGACGACGCTTTTGCCGCATTTGTGAAAACAGTCTCACGCGGTATGACCGAGCGCGAGTCAGCGGCAAGGCTTGAATATGAAATGGCACTGCGTGGCAGCCGTGCCGCCGCCTTTGACACAATTGCGGCATCGGGAATACGTTCCGCAATGCCTCACGCCGAGCCGTCAGCTTCTCCCATCGAAGACAACTGTCTTATGACCTTTGATTTCGGCGCTACCGTAAATGGCTATATGTCCGACATCACACGCACCATTCACATCGGCACGCCTTCAAAACAGCTCTGCGAGCTTTGGGAGCTTGTTTTTGACGTCCAGCAAAAGTGTATTGCGCACATTCAATGCGGTATGCGTGCAAGTGAGCTTGATGAGTACCAGTGCTCTCTTTTTGCGGATCACGGCATGGAGAAATATATCATGCACTCGCTCGGTCACGGTGTAGGTCTTGCCATACACGAAGCCCCGACTGTTTCAAGACGGTCACATGCCACACTTTCGGAAAACATGATTATCACCGTTGAGCCGGGTCTGTATATAAAGGATGTCGGCGGTTGCCGCATTGAAGATACTGTGCTTATAACGAAAAACGGCGGTGTGGCTCTCACTCAATCACCGCACAGAATAAACATTACACTTTAAGGGTTTTATAATATGAAGAAAAAAGTTCTTATCGGCATGAGCGGCGGTGTTGACTCAAGCGTTGCCGCACATCTTCTCATGCGCGACTATGACGTTATCGGCGTAACGCTTCTGCTTCACGGAAACGATGACTCTGACGCAAAGGCTGTTTGCAAAAGACTCGGCATCGAGCACTTTTCCCACAACGCCGAGCGCGATTTTTCCGAGCACGTTATAAAAAACTTTACAAGTGAATATCTCTCCGCACGCACACCGAACCCATGTGTGCTGTGCAATTACCATATAAAGTTCGGCACTATGCTTGAGCTTGCCGAAGGTCTCGGTATTGACTTTATCGCAACAGGTCATTATTCACGCCTTTTGAATTTCGGCGGCGAGCTTTTTCCTGCTCGGGCACTGCACTCCGAAAAGGATCAGACATATGCACTGTACCGTCTGAATCAGAAGCAGCTTTCGCGCAGCCTTTTCCCTTTGGGAGCGCTTAAAAAGTCGGATGTGCGTGCGATAGCCGAAGAAATAGGGCTTTCTGTTGCAGAAAAGAGCGACAGTCAGGACATTTGCTTTATCCCCGACGGCGACTATGCCTCGTATATTGAAAAAAGCTTCGGTACTCAGCCTCACGGTATCTTCCGCGGTCCCAACGGCGAAAACCTCGGCGAGCACAAGGGGCTCATCCGCTACACCGTAGGTCAGAGAAGAGGGCTTGGCATCGCATATTCAGAACGTCTTTTTGTGTCACGGCTTGATGCCGAAAAAAACGAGGTTGTTCTCGGCACAGAGGGTTGTCAGAGCAAACGATGCGTTTCTGCCTCTGACATCACATTTATAAGCAAAAAGCCGATACCCGAAAGGTTTTCGTGTACTGCAAAAATACGCTATAACGCAAAGGCATACCCTGCCGACATAACGGTAAAGGACGGAAAAATAACCGCCGTCTTTGAAGCTCCGCAACGCGGAGTCTGTCCCGGTCAGTCTCTTGTTTTGTATGACGGTGACCGACTTCTCGGCGGCGGAATTATAGACACTTAAGTGAGGTGTTTTTATGTTTGAAAACATGAGAGCTGACCTTCGTGCCGCAAGGGAACGTGACCCTGCCGCACGAAACAATTTCGAGGTTTTTCTCCTGTATTCGGGTTTTCACGCAATATGCCACCACAGAGTAGCGCACTTTTACTACCGCCACGGACTCCTCTTTCTGGCAAGACTGACATCCCAGCTCAACAAGTTTTTCACGGGAGTTGAAATCCACCCTGCCGCCAAAATAGGACCGGGCTTCTTTATCGACCACGGCACCGGTGTCGTCATCGGCGAAACGACCGAAATCGGCTCAAACTGCACAATTTATCAGGGCGCAACCCTCGGCGGTACGGGAAAGGATGTCGGAAAGCGCCATCCCACACTCGGCAACAATGTCATGGTGGGCGCAGGTGCAAAGGTCCTCGGTCCGTTCACTGTCGGCGATAACTCAAAGATTGCGGCAAACGCCGTTGTCCTTGATACTGTTCCCCCCGACTCTACCGCTGTAGGCGTTCCTGCCCGTGTCGTCCGCCGTGGCGGCGTGAAGACCGAAAAGGCAGACCTTGACCAGATTCACATTCCCGACCCGATTGCACAGGAGCTTTGCGCTATGCGTGTCACTCTTTCACGTATGCAAAAAGAGCTTGACGAAATGAAGGGTAACAAAGAATAATGTATACTGAACTACCTGAAAAAAGCGAATATTCAAGACGTGAATACGCACAGGCGATAGAGCGTATCGCAAGAGACGGCTTTTCTTTCTCGGAAAAGGCCTCATCCGTTCTTCCTCTGGCAAAGGCGCTCGGCGCACCTCTTGATACAAAGCCGACCGACACGCCCACCTTTTCTCAGGAGTATGTCGGCCGTGACGAAATGTGCGAGATTTTCAGACTGCGCATAAACGCAATGCCGGGGCTTCCGTTTTACGGTCTCATGTTCGTACCTCACAATGCACCGTCACCCGTTCCGTTGTGTATCGCGGCGCACGGATATCTCGGGACGCCCGAGCTTATGTACGGCATGCACGGAAAAAACGGGTATTCCGGCATTATACAAAGACTCCTTGAAAAGAAAACCGCAGTGTTTGCCCCTCAGCTTCTGCTGTGGAACTGCGGCTTCAACCCGGCAAAGCCCCATTACGAAACCGTCTATAACAGAACAGAGCTTGACAAAAAGCTCAAAGCTTATGACAGCGGTATAAACGCACTCGAAATCTTCTGCATACTGCGCAGCATTGATGCACTTTCCAAAATATCCGCACTTGACCTTTCAGAGCTCGGTGTGTGCGGAATGTCATACGGTGCATTTCTCACGCTGCGCGCAATGGCGCTTGATACCCGCATAAGGCGCGGATATTTCATGTCATGCTTTGACGGAGGGATCGACCCACGCTTTCCCGAATGGCGCTTCCGTGACGGGTATCGCTCATTCCGCGACGGAGAGCTTGCGGCAATGTGCGTACCCCGAAAGGTTTTTGTTGAGGTCGGAAGATATGACGACATCTTTCCGCCCGAGGGTGCAAAAAGAGAAGCAGAATGCGCCGCATCGGCGTATAATCATGCAGGGTCGGAAGATAGTTTCATATTCAACATCTGGGACGGCGGACATATAGTCAACCCCCAAAGCCCCGGGGTTAAGTTTCTTACAAATGTATAAAGAAGCATTTTTCAAATTGATGAAAAATGCTTCTTTTTGCTGAAATATATGAACGCCCCGATACACAATAGAATTTGTATCACCGACGAAACAGGTGCGCTCAGTCCTATTAAAAATATATTTGTGTTTTTAAGAGAGCTTGCAAAGAAAGCATACGGAATTCTCACCGCAAACGCACCGAATAACCCTTGAAACAGCGAGAACACAGTCTTTCCGCATCCGTTAAAATAGCCGACAAAGCAAAACAGCACCGCAGTCAGAAGGCAGTCCGGTCCATACGCCGCCGCTATGTATGCGTGCGTGTTCAATATAACCTCCGGGTCTGAGCTGAAAAGTCTGCCGATGGCATCTCCGTGCATAAACGATATAAATGCTGTTACCATACCAAAGCCTACCGCGGTAGCTATGCCGTATATCAGTCCGCGCTTCGCACGCTCAGGCTTGTTCGCTCCAAGATTCTGTGCTGCAAATGTAGACATCGCCTGAAGGTAAGCTGCCGGGAACAGAAGAAGAATTCCTCCCACCTTATCTCCTATCCCTGCAGCGGCTGAAGCCGCAACACCAAGCTTGTTTATCAGCACCTGAATGATAACAAAAGAAAAACTGCTCAGTAAGTTCTGAACACAAACAGGCACACCAAGCTTCAACTGTGCCAAAATACTGTCACCCGAAAACCGCAGATAGCTTTTGTCTAATTTGACCGGAAGCCCTTTTTTGATAATTGCAAAAAGAGAAATTACGACACTCACTACCTGCGCAAAAACAGTTGCCGCTGCCGCTCCGGCGCTTCCCATATCACATCCTGCAACAAGAATCAAATCTCCTATAACATTTATTACCGCCGCAATTGCAACCGTGACAAGAGGAGTCTTTGAGTCTCCCAGCCCACGAAGAATTCCGCCGATGACATTATATGCCACAATAAATATGCTTCCGACACCGCATATCCGTATGTATGATACCGTCTGACCAAACGCCTCTCGTGGCGCATCCATGAGCGATGCAACAGGACCGGCAAAAACAGGCAGAATAACCGTCAGGAATAATCCGATGACCGAAAACACTATTATTCCCGAGCCGATAGCTCTCCCTGCTTCTTCCGGCGAATTTTCGCCCGTTCTTCTTGCCACAAGAACCGAAATACCCGTAGAAAGCCCCACAATTGCATTCGTAAGTGTGCCAATTATTATACTTCCCGTCGCAACGCCCGAAACCTCTGCAGTATCAGCAAATTTTGATACGATGAACATGTCAATGCTGCCATAGAGAAACTGGAGAAGCATTGTAAGAAAAACAGGGGCCGCAAAGCCTAACAGCGACGTCAATATTTTTCCTTCGGTCAACTTATTTCGCATTTCTTATACTCACCTTACATATATATTCTTGAATAACACCGTGAAGACATTTAATACTAATATATCATAGTTTTTTACATTGTCAATAAATGTTGTGGTGCTTTTCCCTCGCTTTCGGGAGTTTATTGCTTGTTTCTCCGATAATCTTGCTCTTTTTTAGTAAAACGCATTGACTTTATTTTTAAACTTGGTATAATTTAGAAGATGGGTAAATTACATAAATCCATAATAACTCGATAAGTGGAGGTAACAAACATGACACCATACATGCAAAGAGTTCTTGACGATGTCAAGGCAAGAAACAAGGGTGAAACTCTCTTTATCCAGACAGTTGAAGAGGTTTTCGCAAGCATCGAGCCTATCGTTGCTCAGCATCCCGAATACGAAAAGGCAGGTCTTCTCGAAAGACTTTGCGAGCCGGACCGTCAGATTTCCTTCCGCGTTACATGGGAGGATGACGAAGGTAAAATCCACACAAACCGCGGCTTCCGCGTTCAGTTCAACGGCGCTATCGGTCCGTACAAGGGCGGTCTCCGTTTCCACCCGTCCGTAACTCTTGATACAATGAAGTTCCTCGCTTTTGAGCAGACCTTCAAAAACAGCCTTACCGGTCTTCCGATCGGCGGCGGTAAGGGCGGCTCTGACTTTGACCCGCGCGGCAGATCCGATGCTGAAATCATGCGCTTCTGCCAGAGCTTTATGACAGAGCTCTACCGTCACATCGGTCCCGACGTTGACGTTCCTGCAGGTGACATCGGCGTAGGTGCACGTGAGGTCGGTTATCTCTTCGGTCAGTATAAGAGAATCAAGGCTTGCTGGGAGAACGGCGTTCTCACAGGTAAGGGTCTTACATACGGCGGCTCATACTTCCGACCCGAGGCAACAGGCTTTGGTGCTGTCTACTACCTCGAAGAGGTTCTCAAGCACTACGGCGACACCATAAAAGACAAGACAGTTGCAGTTTCCGGCTTCGGTAACGTTGCATGGGGCGTTTGCAAAAAGGTTGCAGAGCTCGGCGGCAAGGTTGTTACCATCTCCGGTCCTGACGGCTATTGCTATGACCCCGACGGCATCATCACAGACGAAAAGATTGACTATCTCCTCGAAATGCGTGCTTCCGGCCGTGACCGCGCTCAGGACTACGCTGATAAGTTCGGTGTCAAGTTTGTTCCGGGTGCAAAGGTCTGGGGTGAAAAGGTTGACATCTGCATGCCGAGTGCATACCAGAACGAAATCGGCATGAAGGAAGCAGAAGAGATTGTCGCAAACGGTGTTGAATACTACATCGAGGTTGCAAACATGCCGACAACAAACGAGGCTGTTGAATACCTCAAGAAGAACGTCAAGATCGTCGCTCCGTCCAAGGCTGTTAACGCCGGCGGCGTTGCTACATCCGCTCTCGAAATGGCTCAGAACTCCATGCGCTACAACTGGGAGCCGGCAGAGGTTGATGCAAAGCTTCGCCTTATCATGAAGAACATCCACGATAACTCCGCTAAGGCTGCTGAAGAAGTAGGTCTCGGCTATGACCTTATCGCAGGTGCTAACATCGCAGGCTTTAAGAAGGTTGCAGAAGCAATGCTCGCAGAGGGCGTATTCTAAAAACAAAATCCCTAAAAAACCGCTTCGGAAAATCCGGAGCGGTTTTTATGCACAAGATTGACCGTGAAGTAAAAACATGGTATACTTATTAAAAATAGGATGGGAGAGATTATTATGCCAAAAACAGTTAAGGATATCATGAAGCTTATAAAAGACAATGATATCAAAATGGTAGATTTTAAAATGGTTGACATTAACGGTCAGTACCGCCACGTCACAATCCCGGCGCAGAACTTTTCCGAAGCAACAATGAAAAACGGCATCGGCTTTGATGCCTCTAACTATGGCTACGCTGTGGTCGAAAAGAGTGACATGGTATTTATCCCCGACCCCGATACAGCAGTTATGGACCCGTTCTGTGAGATTCCGACGCTCTCAATGACCGGAAATGCCATGATTATTGACAACCCCGAAAACCGTCCGCTTGCCCAGTATCCGCGCAACATTGTCCTTGCGGCTGAAAAATACATGAAGGACAGCGGAATAGCCGATACAATGCTCATTCTCCCCGAGTTTGAGTTTTACCTTTTCGACGATGTTGCATGGCAGGTCTCGCCCAGCAGTATCGGTATGAGCCTTGATGCAAATCAGGCTTACTGGAACAGCGCAGACGACGGCATGGGTGTTGTTGTTCCGAAACAGAAGAACTACCACATTGCAAAACCGTTTGACCCCACATATGAGTGCCGCAGTGAGATGTGCATGCACATGCAGGATGCCGGCATCACTATCAAGTATCACCATCCCGAGGTAGGTGCTGCAGGTCAGTTTGAAATTGAGCCGCAGCTTGGTGAGATGTCAAAAATGGCAGATGCTACAATGATGATAAAGTATATCATCCGCAACACTGCTCTCAAACACGGAAAAACAGCTACCCTTATGCCCAAGCCGGTATACGGTGAGGCAGGCAACGGCATGCACGTACATATTCTTCTCATGAAGGACGGTGAGCCGGTGTTCTCGGACGACAACGGCTATTCAAATCTCAGCGAGACTGCGCATTACTTCATCGGAGGGCTTCTTAAGCACATTGCTTCACTTTGTGCAATAACAAACCCCAGTACGAACTCCTTCAAGCGCCTTGTTCCGGGCTTTGAGGCTCCCGTAACCGTCGGTTACGCTACCTCAAACCGCAGTGCGGTTATCCGTATCCCTGCATACGCCAAGACCCCGAATCTGCGCCGCTTTGAAATAAGAAATCCGGACGCAACCTGCAACCCGTATTTCTGCTATGCGGCTATTCTTATGGCAGGTCTTGACGGAATCAAAAATAAGATTGACCCCCATGCCAACGGTTGGGGTCCGTATGACGTAAATCTCTATAATCTCCCCGAGGAGGAAAAGGCAAAGCTCAAGAGCCTTCCCACCTCACTCGACGAAGCGCTCAACGCCCTCGAGGCAGACCACGACTACCTCACCGCCGGCGGAGTATTCCCCGAAGAGCTTATCGGAAACTTCATCAAAACAAAGCGTGAGGAATGCCGTCGTATGTCGGCTATTCCCCATCCTGCCGAATTTGAGCAGTATTATAATCTGTAATTGAACAGATAAAACATAAAAATCCTTGCTTTAGAAGAAATCACCCGACTCTGCACTTTCCGGCAACTGCTCAGAAGAAAAAATCCGACACCCTACGGGTATCGGATTTTTCATGGTTGCGGATGCCGTAGGCGAACCAACGTCCTGTTGCGGTACCCGAAATTTTCTTTCACTGCCGTGAGAAAATTTCGACCGCTGCCACTCCTTTTTCCTCGCTTCATCTCGCACTGCGAGCGCTCGGAAACGTCCCCTTCGGGTATTCGCCCTTCGGTCTCATAACCCTAAGATATTCAATGCAATTCATCTTCTGCAATAACAAGAAAACACGGCATCCTTCGGATACCGTGTTTTCTTATGGTTGCGGAGGCCGGATTTGAACCAACGACCTTCGGGTTATGAGCCCGACGAGCTACCAGGCTGCTCCACTCCGCGATATATATGGTGCCGCTGACCGGACTTGAACCGGTACGATATTTCTATCGAAGGATTTTAAGTCCTTTGTGTCTGCCGATTCCACCACAGCGGCAGGTGTCACGCGACGCGCACACTCTCTTTCGTGCTTAAATAGAATATCACATTATCCTTTATTTGTCAACTCTTTTTTCTGTTTTTGGGACAAGTATTCTATTTTTCATGCGTCTTAAACACAAGCGCCGCAAGGAGACCGAAGAAAACAGATGCCGAAATCCCTGCCGCAGCTGCCGTTACCCCACCCTTGAATATACCCAGAAAACCTTCACTTTCAACCGCTTTCTTGACTCCCTTTGCGAGAAGATGCCCGAAGCCCGTAAGCGGCACGCCTGCACCTGCACCGGCAAAATCGGCAAGAGGTCCATACAGTCCGACTGCAGACAACACAAGTCCTGCTACAACATACCCGGTAAGAATACGCGCAGGGGTAAGCTTTGTTCTGTCTATCAGAATCTGCCCTATTCCGCAAAGTAATCCCCCGACAAAAAATGCTTTTATTAACTCCATAACCTACACTCCTATTTCAACTGCGTGGCACACTCCGGGTATGGTTTCCTTCTGCTGCACGGTAAGCGGTGACTGAAGTGAGCCTGTACCTGCAATAATAATCCTTTTCCACTTTCCGTTTTCAAGTCCGTTCATGATATAGCTTGAAAACACGGTTGCAAGACACGCACATCCCGATGCTCCCGAATGCATATCCTGACGCTTTGTATCAAATATTTCACAACCGCAGTCAATATAGTTATCACCGAGAGCCACTCCGTCCCGTGAAAACAGCTCAATAAGAATTTTTCGACCCACTTCTCCAAGGTCTCCCGTTGCGATAAGGTCATAGTCCCGGGGTTTTGTTCCCATGTTTTTAAAATGTGTGCTCAGGGTTTCGTATGCCGCCGGGGAAAATGTCAAGGGTACACCATAATTTTTTTAATTTTGTTTATTTTTTGTAATTTCAAGCGTCTTTTTATGTGTAAATTTACAAAGTAAGACTCCTGCATTAGATTTATTTCTGCAGGAGCCTTTTGTCTAAGCGGTCTTAATAACTTCCTTATTCATTTCAATGTATTCCATAACTTCTTTATAAGCATCGTTAAACTTGAATTTTACAGTAATATCTCCGCCTTCGTGTACTAAAATCTCATCTACCAACTCAAGCAAAAGATTTCGGGTCAATGATTTTATTTTGCCATGACTTTTAAAGTGAGCTATAAATTCATTTTCGTCATTTACCCCTTCTTCGTAACTTCTTGCTGTTTCGGTGAGATTTTCTATCATTTTATCAAGAGTTTCTATTTTTTCTGAAATACCCTGCTTTAACATTAAATATTCCTCTTGAGTAATGATACCGTTCTTCCAATCCGGATATAAATCAACCATCATTCGTTTACATTTATCCCTTTCGGCAGTTTGAGTTTCAATTGCTTTTTTAAGGTGTTTGGATTCTTTTTTTCTTTCACCGCCTGAATTTATTCTTTTCAGAATATCATCCATCTCAATTGCCACATCAACCATATTCTGAATAACAACCAGTACCGCTTCTTCCAACTTATCAATCCTTATTGTGTGATTACCGCACGCACTTTTCTTCATTTTCCTTGCAGTAACACAACGATAATAGTGATATGTTGCATAGGAATGAGCATTTGTCTTTTTGTTCATCGCTCTGTAGCAGTCTCCGCATTTAACAAATCCGGAAAATAAATCTACCTCTCTTTTCTTCGGTGCCACGCGAACATTTTTATTAAAAAGAGATTGTGCCTTTTCAAAGATTTCTTTGCTGACGATAGGCTCATGGGTATTTTCAACAATAATCCAATCCTCTTTGGGAATTGCCCGGCATTGTTTAATTTTATAGCTTATGGTCGTATTTTTTCCTTGAACCATGTTCCCGATATACATTTCATTTCTGAGTATTCTTCTTACAGAACTGTCCGGCCATAATCCGTCATTGCTTTTTCCTACGGGATGTCTGTAATTAAAACCTTTAAGTTTTTTATACATTGAAGGGTTGGGAATTCCTTCCTCGTTTAACTCTTTTGCAATGCCGATTATACTTTTACCTGCAACAAATCTCTCAAAGATTGAACGGATAACAGGTGCAACCTCTTCATCAACAATAAGTTTATGATGGTCGTTAGGATCTTTTAAATATCCGTATGTTGGAAAAGAACCTATAAATTTGCCTTGAGCACGGTTTACATTCAGCGTTCCCCGAACATTTACCGAAGTTGTTGCGGCAACGCTTTCGTTGATAACATTAGTAACACCCACAGAAATACACTGTGTTGCGGCGTTCATATTGTTTGATGCGGTGTCAACGCCGTTATTAAGCGCTATAAAACGAACTCTGAGCCTCACAAACACATTGTCAAGATAATTACCGCTATCGGTATAGTTTCTTCCAAATCTTGATAAGTCCTTTACTATAACACAATTTACATTACCGGAATAAATATCTTCCATCATTCGCGTGAAATCAGGTCTGTCAAAATTTGTACCCGACCAACCATCATCTACATAAGTGTCATAAAGTTCAATGTCAGGGTGAAGCTTTAAGAATTCTTTTAATATTTCTCTCTGCGATGTTACAGAGTTACTTTCTCCTTTGTCACCATCTTCTTTTGAAAGTCTTATATAAAGAGCAGCTCTCCACTGTATTTTAAATACTGGAGGCTGCTCTAAGTACATCGCATATTTTGTATTTGTCATATCGCGTACCTCCGTCTTTTATTTTGACGGCGATATGCTAATCTCTACGATAAAAAATTATATCATACCGCCGTCTAAACTTCAAGAGGAAATATTATGAAATTTCCACTTTACATCAAGAAAGCTGCAGTTAAAGCATCTGAAAAGTTTCTTCCACCGGTAAATTCTATTCGCACCAGTGTGTCGCCAACTCTTACCATATACGGATTTTTTACATCCGTGATAAATTGCTTTAATCGCTCTTGCTTCGGTTTTGTTTTATCAATAGCCAAATTTTTCAAATCCACAAAATTATCGATATCAGAAGTAGTTATCATACAAAACTCCTTTCACTATATCTAATAATTTCCATAAATCCCAAAATTTATTCGGCTAAATATATCCTCGTTACATCATCACGATGATGACCGAGTAGCTCCGATACCTTTTTACGGGCAACAAACTCCGAACACCCTTCTTTTACAAACTTCTCATACTGCTCGTGAGCATAGGTATGTCGAAGTCCGTGAAAGGTTATTCTGTTTTCGGTAAACTCTTTTCGGTGATATGCAATAAAGCATTGTAGTCGCTTCATAGCAAGATGCGTCTTATCACCTGGCTCAACAAATAGTTTATGTCCTCTTGGTGTAATCTTTAATATGTCCCTGAAAGTTATTCTGATTGTTTCGTTAATTGGGACATATCTTGTCAAACCGCCTTTGCCTTTTACGAACAATTTACCACTGTCTAATGCATTCTGCGCATCGTTGGTATCAATTCTAAAGCATTCCTCAAGCCTCAGACCTGCGTATCTTGCCAATGCTAAAATAGCAAGATAGTCTTTGTGATCTGTTTTCATTGCCGCCGCAAGCATGAGATTATACTCACGAGGCGCCCATGTCCTGTCAACTCCGCCAAAAGTTCTTCTTTCAAGCTCCAAATCTTCATTCGTGGGAAGATTTTCTCTTGTATACGGCATATTGTCATGGAAAAATCTGATAGCGGCAAGCTCCGTCTTAATGGTTGATGCAGATAAGCCTTTTCCCTGCATATATTCCACATAGGCGAATATATGCTTTGGTGCAATGTTTGTGAGCTTCTGGAGATTGTATTCATTGGCAAGAAAGACCATAAATCTCTTGAACGCCTTGCCATAACGTTCTCTTGTCTTGAAACTTCCAACCTTTAAATGACGGAATAATTTCTTGTACTGTACTTCCAAATTCTTATATATATTTTCTCCCATTTCTAGATAAGTATTGATAATTGATTTTTAAAAAAATTACTAGTTAATATGCATAAAAACATTTTATGACTACAGAAAAATATACGATTAAGTATAAATAATTTTCTGTGGAGGTTATAAAATGTCAAAGTTAAAGGATTTAAAAGATTTAGTTCAAAATGTCAATTTGACAGAAGAACAGATTGCAGAACTTCTCACTATCATTATTGATATGAAGAAGAAAAATGAAAATGCTGAAAAGGGTAAGGTCGTGTTACCACCCGAATTAGTGGCATTATTAGAAAAATGCACTATAAACAGAGGGGAAGAATTAGTTTGTCCTTTATGTGGTAGCACTTCTGTAAATAAAAATGGTAAAAAAGATGGTAGACAAAGATACTTATGCAAGTCTTGTGTTAAAACTTTTGGAGATACTTATGGAACTTTGCTTTATCATTCAAAATTAACAGTAAAGCAATGGATTGAGTTTTTGACCTTAACCCTTTATAATGCAAGTCTAAACAGAATTAAAAAGGATATGGGTATCAACCTCGCAACTGCTTGGTACAACAGACACAAGGTATGCTCTCTTATAATGCAGTTAGAAGGCGAACAAGATAGTTTTCCCTCTATTGTTGAAGGTGACGAGTTCTTTATTCCGCTGTCTTTCATTGGTGAGAGAAACAAGGCTTTCTTCATTGAAGAATTGAAAAGAATGCCACGTCACCATCGTAACAGAGCAGAAAAGTTTGAATATATTGAACAGGCTGG
>JAFQSU010000080.1 GCA_017409405.1 Oscillospiraceae bacterium
CCCCGGCAGCGTGCCGAATCTTTTTGATGCGGCGATTGCAAAGGCGGAGTCGAAACAGGCAGAGGATGCAAAGAGTGCTCTCGTGTCAAAACTCCCTGTGTTCTCTTACGCTAACGCAACAGAGGATATTGTAGACACATCAAAGACCTTTGACCAGCTTAGAATCGAAAAGGCAGAGGATTTCCCTGAGCTTGACGATTATGAAGCGGTCAAGTGGAAGATGGTGTACGGCACTATAACAAAAGCGATTCCGACCCCGAAGAAAACAACTATTGCAAGTCTTAAAACGCAGATAGAAGAGTCTCGGGAGTTTCTGGAATCGCTCAAAAAAGCCAAAGGCGAGATAACGTGCAAAGTTACACCGTCAGTTACTGCAAAGAAGAAAGGAATTATGTCTTCACAGTATAAAGGGGTGTTCACTTCCGTCCGGGAGGCAAGAGAGAGCGGAAAGACCATTTCATACATACCGTCCGATAACGGGCGTGTGTATGAGATGCGCACAAACAAGATAGGTGCATTTATCGCCGAGGCGGATAATGTATCTGCTCTTGCGAAGGTAAGGGCCGGGTTTATCCCGGCTTTGCCTAAAATCCCGTATGATATGCTCTCTGAGATATTGATGTTCTTTAAGACATATGCACTGCTTTCGGGTGAAGTGGAGGCGCTTGCGAATATCTATTGGTCGGTTGATGAGGAAAAGTATTTCGTTCATGTGCCGAAGCAGGAGGTGTCAAAGGCGAACGTCAATACAACATTGCCCGAGCTTGACGAGGATAAGTTTGTTCTTGTTATGGAGCTTCATTCGCATAACACAATGCCTGCCGTGTTTTCGCGGACAGACGACAGGGACGAGCGTGCAACGCGGATATATACCGTCGTCGGAAGGCTTGATAAGGTGTTCCCCGATATACTCACACGCATTTCCGTAGGAGGAAAGTATGTAACAATACCGCCCGAAACCGTGTTTGACGGAATCGCGGGAACATATCCTGCCGAATGGAATGATGCTGTGAGCATAAAAAGAAGGAGGCAGCAGACGGATGAAACTTGCTAAGGACAGACCTGTGAAGATAGTTATTATCGGTGCAGGCGGTACGGGCGGATATATCATTCCGCATCTGTACCGCATAGCGTTCTCATCCGGGCGAAAGTGCAGGGTTATCATTGCCGACGGCGATGTGGTAGAGGACAGAAACCTTGTCAGACAGAACTTTGCACATTGCGATATCGGTGAGAATAAGGCGGCAGTGATGGCGGCGCGCCACTCCGCTGTCTTCGGGATAGAAACCGAGTACATCCCCGAATATATCGAGGATGAAGAACAGCTTGCCGAGCGTCTTAAAACGCCAACGAATATATTTTCAGCTCCGAAACCGATAAGCATTCTCATCAGTGCTGTGGATAACAACCGCTCACGAGTTATGTGCAATAATGTGTTCAATAAGATGGACAACATTATATACATCGACTCGGGTAACGGTGAGTTCACAGGTCAGGTGGTTTGCGGCGCGAAGATAAACGGCAAAGTTAAGAGCAAGCCTGTGGCAAGGTTGTATCCCGATATCCTGCAGAACACGGAAAGGTTTCCCTCGGAGCTTTCGTGTGCAGAACGAAGCGTTATTGCACCGCAGAGCATAGCGGCGAACGTGTTTGCGGCGACAGCTGTTACGACTATGCTGTACTACCTTCTCATAGAGGGAGAGCTAAGGACAACACGGCTTACCTTTTCATCAAGAAGGCTTACTATGAAACCGAGTGTATAAGGAGAGAAAGATAATGATAAAGGACGGATTTATTCTGACGGAGATAAAAGAGACGGTAATGACAATGTCAAAGACAACCACTACCGTTACAAAAATGCTTGAGGAGGCGGATGCAGACGGCTTAAGAACACTTAAGGGCTACAACAAAAAGGTTACGGTTGAGTCAAACAGCTTATCTCCTGAGCTTCGGAGGGCTGCGTGATGCAGGAAGAAAGAAGCTATGTCACGGACAGGTTTACAGAATGCAAACGCACGCTTTTAGGTATGTGCGAAAGTCTTCCCATAAAGCGCAAAGCAATAGATATATACCGCGAACGAAAAAGCCTTGAACGGGCAAAAGAAACCTTTTCGGAACTTTGCGCACAAAAGGATGAGCTTATCAAAACCGTGCGCGAGACTACGCTTCTCTTTTCGGAGAGTAATATGCCACAGGGTGCGGAGTTTTCAAGAAAGCTGTATAGCGCACTGTCGGCGTTTAACCTTATGACAGAGGATTATACAAAGCTGATTGCGGCACTTAATACACTTCGGGATATGATTCCGGAGATGGGAACTGTCGGCGCAAAGGATATTGGGCATATGATGAACGAAGTCAGGATGGGATACTTCCCGACTGACCTTGAACACGTCTCGCTCATAAAGCGTGCGCTTCGATTTCCTGACACTACGGTAAATATCCTCGACCCCTGCTGTGGCTGTGGACTTGCGCTTGAAAGGCTTGCACACGGCGAGGATGCGCTCACATACGGCGTTGAGCTTGACGAGGCACGTGCAGGCGATGCCGAGCAGAGACTTCATCGCGTGGGGTTCGGTAGCTTTTATCATTCGCACGTGCAGAACGGTGCGTTTCATGCACTGCTTCTAAATCCACCATACTTAAATGTAATAGGCGAAGGCGGGGTAAAGGCACGAAGCGAAAAACGGTTTCTTATCGAGAGTATGCACAACCTTATGACCGGCGGCGTGCTGATATATATCGTTCCGTACTATCGCCTTACATGGGGTATATGGCGTGTGCTCTGCGATAACTTCCGAAAGATTTCCGTGTATAGGTTCCGTGACGATGAGTTTCAAAAATTCCGTCAGGTGGTTGTACTGGGTATAAAGCAACAGAAATGTGACGGCTCGGCAGAAGCTGTGGCGTTCTCCGAAGCTGTGATGGATCCTGCACGAATACCGCTTATTGACGAACTTATAGAAGGTACGTATGAGCTGCCCTCATCCGTGCGCAAGGTTGAGATTTTCAAAGGTGCGGTTTTTAATCTGGGTGAGCTTCGGCGTCAGCTTCAGAAATCAAAGTCGCTTGATATACTGTTTGAGAAGAGCCGCATAGACGCCATGGAAAAGCGTCCGCTCCTGCCCCTCAACATCGGGCAGGTCGGACTCATTGGCGGCAGTGGTCTGATAAATGGATATGTCGATTGCGAACATCCTCATGTCATAAAAGGAAGAGTGGTAAAAGAAGTTAAGAGCAGGGAGTATCCCGAAAGCGGTACGGTCTCCGAAACGAGGGTGAACAGGATGCTGTTCAATATCCTCACACCGGACGGAGTAAAGAGACTTACATAAATAATCGGAGGTATTATGATGGAAAGAGAAATAAACAAGGATAGTTTTTTGGATGAGTTTCGCAAGGCACGGGATATAGGCAACCGTAAAGCGAAGGACAGAAGCCCCGGTTTTGTATATATCCACACTGCAACGGTTAAAAGCCTTGCAGAAAAGGGTGAGTTCAAAGTCGGAGATATAGACTTTTCACGATTTACGGCAGAAGACCTTGCTGAGTATATGGAGTATTACGAGCATACGCTTGCGCCGAAAGTATCGCTTGCAAACAAGCTGTTTTCAACACTGCGCAGTGCAAATACAGTATTCGCTCCGTCAAAGAGCTGTTATTGAGGTATCCGGCATGACAGAACTTTTAAACTGTGATGTGCCGGAGCTTCTTTCAAGGCTCGGTGACATAAAGGAGCTATATGACATAACTGATGCAACGACAGTCGGATTCTTTTCGGACTTTACATCATGTATGGATGACTTTGAGTGTTTCTGCTTTGAAATGATGGGAGATATGGAAGAATTCGATTACTCAGAGGAGCTGTATTACGAGGAAGAAACGGCAGAAGGAATCGAGGATGAGCGCGAGGCATACGGTGAAATGTATGTGTACACACCAAAAGATCTGCAAATGTATATTGACAGATTAAGATTGCTTCTTTCGCAAAAGCGTATAAAACGCCGTGATTACATATCGCGAATAAACGAGCTTGAACGCCTTGCTGTGAACTATGTCGTGCATACACGCACAAATTACTACGGCGGTGTGTGGTGCGAGATGGATGCAGGAACAAAGAAGCAAAAGAGCCGGGTAAAGGTATATACCGATTACAACGGCTACTGCAGCTTCTTTGAGATAATCTGTGGTGTGCTTGCATTTTTCAGTCACTGCCGCAAGCGGCTTGCAGAGCTTGAGCGCGACTATCCTGAAGTACAGCAGAAATTAGCGGAGGCAGCATAATGAACAAAGTAACAGGGCTTAGATTTTATGTAAATGAGGACTTCAATCTCGTCGTTGAGGATGGCTGTGGTGATACCGTGAAGCATAAGGTCATATCGCTCAATACATTTTGCAGGCTGATAGACAACTCGGCAAAGCTTAAGGATATTGAGACAGGACTTTTACCTGAGCGGTGCATCGCCTTTCGCGAGAGTGCGGACGGTACAAGGTTTATCGCGCTTGAGCTTGGTCGGGAGAATATGGATATGACATATGAGAATACGAAGTATGACAATTTTCCGGTACCAAGACTCATCTACGGCTTTAAGCTCAGTCGGGAGAATAAGATTACGGAGGTATCGGTTGCAGTTGCAGGACGCGGCAAGCTTCGCGAAAGCACGGAACTGTATAAGTACCCGTTCTCAAATGTCGCGGGCTTTAATATGTGCATAGGGCAGAACGCTATGCCGAAGATAAATGCACTGCATCAGCTTTCCGGTCTTCCCTACTACATCTTTTCTATGCCAGATAACAACGACAGGTACTCACCCGACAGAACAAAGCTTAATATGGAGTACCGCACAATGCTTGAGCATTTAAAGGACAAGAGTGCAGACTATTACTACAGCGATGTTCTCATAAAAAGCGGCAAGACATTAAAGGACTTCATTTACAAAGATACAAAACGGAGGTAAAAATATGCGGGATAATAAGCATTTTGAAGAGTTTGGAAAACCGTTTCCGGCGTCTGACATAGGCTGGAGACTGCAGTATGTTGACAAGGATAAGCTTGAGGGTTTTGCCGTACCGTTCATTGACGCGCGTGCGATATCTGACAGGCTGGATGCTGTTGTAGGACAGAACCGATGGAAGGATACCTACGAACAGTGGCACAGCTCGCAGGAAGAGGTTTCGGGCAGAGACGGAACGGCGGTGAAAAAGGTTAACTCACAGCTCTGCACCATCTATATCTATGACGAAGAACTCAAGGAATGGATAGGAAAAACGGACGGAGCGGAGAACACAGATATAGAGTCTGTCAAAGGCGGACTCTCCGATGCGTTCAAGCGCTGCGCCGTCAAGTGGAACATAGGACGGTATCTATATAAGTTTGAGCCTGTATGGGTGAAAGCAAAGAAACGAAACCGAGGCTATGTCATAGACGATACTGAGCGATCAAAGCTTGATGCGGCATATAATGCACACGTTGCGCGGATATTCGGAATGCAACAAGCGCCGAAAAAGAAGACTCAGTCCACGAAGACAACCGAAACGCCTGCGCCGCACACCGCACCCGTATTTGAGGTGCGAGATGTTAAGATACAGCGGACACCCAACGGAGTGCAGAGTGCGCTTGTTCTGTTAAACGGCGAGCGCAAGTTCACGGCATTCCTCGGCGGTCACGATGAGAAGCTTCGTGCAGGGGTACGTATAACGAATGTGCAGTCGCGTGTTTTGGAAAATGACCACGGAAAGTTTAATGTCATACAGAGATATGATATAGCGGCGTAAGGAGTGGAGGTTGCGATGAAAAAGATAACGAGGTTTAATATACTGAATGTGCGTATGCAGGGATTCAAGCGTTTCAAAGAACCGTATGAAGCGGAGCTTGATAATGTAACCTACATAACCGGAAGTAACGGTCAAGGCAAAAGCACAATCGCCGATGCAATAGCATTCGCGTTCTGCGGTACACCCTTCTGGGGTGAGAAGAGCTGTGACCGCCTGCAGAATCCGGAATGTAAGAGTATGCGCGTAGATGTGAGGTTCTGCGACGGTGACGGAGAGATACACACGCTCACACGCGAGCGCAGTGACGGCGCAACTGTTATCATGTATGATACGGTAAATATAAAGCAGAGTGAGCTTAACGGGATGTTCGCGGAAAAGGATGTGTTTTTGTCCCTCTTAAATCCGCTGTACTTCATAGAGAAGATAGGCGAGGACGGCAGAGAGTTCTTGCAAAAGCTTCTGCCGCCCGTGAGTGACGAGACCGTGCTTTCTGCACTTACGGAGAATACGCGTTCCATTCTTGCGGGCGAGAATATTCCCGACCCTGAGTTCTACATCAAGAAAAAACGCGCTGAGGTGCGTGATATAGAGGGCGACTGCTCTTATCTTGAAGGGCAGCTTGACCTACTCAGGACCCAGCGCAAGGAAACGGAGGAAAAACTTGATAAGATGCTTGCAGAAGGCGATGCTATCGTAAAGAGGAAAACGGAGCTTGAAGAAAAACAGTTTCAAGGCATTGATGTTGCTGCTTTACAAAGACAGCTTGCGGCATCCGGCAGCGGAAAGCTTGAAGAGCTAAAAGCGAAACTGGATGCAGTACGCGCACGGAAGTATGAGTCAAAGTTCACAGCGGACCTTGAAAAAATCAGAGCCGAGATAAGCGCACTTTCTGAAAAGTACAACAAGATTATGGTGCGCGGCAAATCAATGAAGGTCGGTGATGTATGTCCCACCTGTCACACTGCGCTATCCGAGGAAAGTTTGGCTGCGATACTCTCGATGCTGAGAACGGAGCTTAAGAAGATTTCTGAGCTTGGCAACGGTGCAAAGTCTGCATATGCGGAGCTTCTGGAGATTGATAAGCGGAGCGAGAAGCAGTTCTATGAGTTTCAGACCGACGATATAAAGAAGCTTGAGGCAGAGCTTAAAGAGCTTGAAGCCTCAGGTGCGATACCATCGGATGAACTTGAAAGGAGACTAAGACTCGGCAATCTTACGGAAGAAGAATACACAGAGCTTTGCGAACTTCGTACCCGTGCGGATAGTTATGCAAAAGAAGTTGAATCGCTTGCAGACTGTGAGGCTTTGCTTGGAAAAATAGCAAAGCTTGAGTCGGACATATCGGCAAATACGGAGCGAAAAAAGAAAGTTCAGGATCAAATTTACGCTGCAGGAGAATATGCGGCGAAGAAAGCCGAGCTAACGCTTGAAACGCTTAAGATGAATCGTGCGGCGATAAAGCTTATGGAGATTGTGAAAACCACGGGCGAAGTGAGAAATGTATTCAAGTTCACCTATGACGGAAAGGACTACCGCTGGCTCTCCACTTCGGAGCGGATAAAAGCAGGTCTTGAGGTGTCGAAGCTTCTTTCAACGCTGACGGGTCTTGCATATCCCACATACATAGACAATGCGGAGTGCATAACGGCGCGGCTTGACCCTGTTACCGGTCAGGCTCTGCTTGCGTATGTGAGAAACTGTCCGCTTACGCTTCATTACCCGGCTCGGACACCTGCTGTCGTTAAGGAGGCGGCGTGATATGACTTTTAAGTATGACACATTTGACATACTGGCAGTTGCGCAGCTGTGCGGAATAGAGCTTCAACCTACTCAGCGCAACGATGTGGAGTATAGCGCACGCTGTCCGTTCTGCGGCGACAGAAAATATCATCTGGGATTGAATCGTAAGAAAGGTGTGTTTCATTGCTTCAGATGCAAGGAGTTCGGAAATAGTGTAAGCCTGTATGCCAAGCTCTACGGAATAAGCAACGGTGATGCATATAACGCGCTGAAGAATATGCCGGAGCTTGCGGATGTACGGGAGATCGACTCTTTCAAAATATCGGAGATTCCCATACGTCCGGTAATTGAACGGCATAATGTGTATTATGACTTTCTCGGTATGCTGACACTGAATACGACTCACCGCACACAGCTTATGAATCGCGGACTGACGTTTTCCGATATGCACCGTTTTATGTACAGAAGCATCCCGACCGATATGTCGGTACGCCGTAAGGTTATGCGAAAGCTCGGGGAAATGCACTCGCTTTCGGGTATCCCCGGGTTCTACCGTGCCGATAACGGTGAGGATATGATGTACTGCAACAAATACGGCGGGGTGATCATCCCGGTATGCAATGCAGAGGGCTACATACAAGGACTACAGTTTCGGCTCGATGTCCCGCCGGGCTCCGATGAGAAGAAATTCCGTTGGTTTTCAAGCCGCCACTTTAACGGCGGTTGTGGCGCAAAGCCGTGGATACACGTTGTCGGTGACACATCATCCAATGTCGCGTGTCTTACAGAGGGCGCGATGAAAGCGGATGTTTCGAGTGTATTGTCCGACGGAAAGCTGTTTCTTGCAGTGCCGGGCGTCAATGCCACGGCATATCTTCCCGACATCATACGCGCTATGGGTATATCAAAGGTGTATGAAGCGTTCGATATGGATAAACGGTCAAAGCCACAGGTGCGCGATGCACTTATCCGTCTTCGCGAAACTCTGCGCCGTGAGAACATAGAATGCGTAAGCTGTGTCTGGGATGCAAGATACAAGGGGCTTGACGATTACTTTCTTGCAAAGACAATGTCAAGGGCAACAGCATCTGTTGCGGCATAGAAAAAAGAAATATACGGAGGTTTATTATTATGTTTGATAAGTTTATGATAGTGAATACCGAAACGGGAGAGCGCGAGAAAATACTCGGAAAGTATATGTACTATTCCCTTCCCAAGCTCATCGTTGAGGGTGACAAGGTAAAGGAGATTTGCGAAAAGATAGGCTTTCCCGTAAGCGTCAATGAGAATATCTCGCCTATAGATGCGTTTCGCAGTGCTACGAGCGAGATTCGTGACCGCATAGAGGAAAAGGTATGCGGAGAGAAGCGTGTATGCAGAATATATTGCAGGGATAATAAGCGCGTGCAGGCAGGACTTATCTCGCGTGAGCTTGTTGAGGAAACTCTGTATGAGACCACAAACGAATACAGAAAGCTTGCAAACTTCACGCTTGATAGAGACAGTGAACTTATGGTGCTGTCTGATGTAGATGTAAGCTCATCAAGGGATATATACGGATACTTTGAACGTGCAAGGAGCTTGTATGAGCTCTATTGCAGGTGCATAGGCAACCGCAGTATATCTACGATGGCTGATAAGTACATAGTCGGACTTCATGCAATAAGCATTTCTGCGCGCGGACATCATTACTTTGTCCCGAAGAAATATATGCACGGGATTGAGCTTCTGGAGGAGTTTATGGAACTGATAGCAAGTGAAAATCTTTCAACTTATTCCGATCATCGCAATGCAAAGTACATAAGTATGAACTCAATGTATGTTGCTGACGATGCAAAGCAGCGCAGGAAGATGTCCTATGAATTCTATCAGGATATGGGACAGCAGATAGCGGAGTATCAGCAGAATATAGCGCG
>JAFQSU010000081.1 GCA_017409405.1 Oscillospiraceae bacterium
TGATGAGCATATGTCAAAATGGAAGTTTTTAAAGGAAGCAAAAAAAGAGGGGATGATGAAAGCGGCAGGATACTTCCTCGCAATCGCGTCTCTTATCAAAGAGCGTGGCTATCTTGCTATCTCGCTCAAAGATGTTGACGGCATGAAGAAGCTTTTAGGCTTTCCGCCTGCACCGATATTTATGCTCCTTTCCGACGTTCTCGGTGTTTCTACAATCCCTGAAAATGACAGCCTCGGCAATGTCACACAGACGATGATAAAGCTCCTTACCGGTCAGTGCGGCGCATATCTTGAGTTCTATGAATTCTTTACCGACCGTGTTCTCGCAGGTGTTCCTGACTATGTTCCGGCAGAGATTACAGACGGTGAAACAACGGTTATGCCGGCTGCATTCGGAGAGCTTTCTGAGGGAATACTGAATGTTTCGAAGGTAAAGACAGGTGCGCTCACAATGTGCCGCCTTGTGCACACAAACGGCAAATACTATATGCATATGGTAACAGGAGAAGGGAAAACTCCGAGAAAGTGGGAAGAATGCGGCTGGACTCAGCCTGCACCGCAGCTTCCGGGGCTTGAAATCATTCTTCCGAACACGGAGAAGTTCTGCGACAACGTCATGTGTCAGCACTACATAATTTCCTATGGCGATAATACGCAGATAATCCACGACCTTTGCGACATTCTCGGCATTGAGGTAATGTAATTAGTGAAATGTTGTTCATAAGCGATGTTTAAACTAATAAACGGTAAAGATTTATGATTGTAATTATGCATCACTATATCTGTTTTCGGTAGTTGGATTCATAGAATGTGCGGCAATTCGATATGCTGTTTTTAATAACAACATCATTCAGAAGTGGGTTTTGGGGTTAGAGCCTCAAGACCCACTTCTTTTTTGCGCGAAAAATGTAGAAAGAAAAAGAAATATGCAGATGCACAAAAATTGGGGGGATGAGAAAAATACAGATAGCAACAGAAGAAGGAGTTTTGAGAACACCACACAAAAGAAATATAAAATGGCGTGGCGTATCCGTCCGCATATAGGTTTTTCGCTGTTACTTTACGGCGGATAGCCGTGCGGTAGGAGTGGGGACACTTGATAAAGTATATAACACATCATTTCAGACACAGAGAGCATCATACACATCGTAAAACAAGCCGCAAAGCTTCAAGCGATGACGGCTATGGAGGACACTCTAACCGTACAGCCGAAGTAAACTCTTATGGAGTTTGTTTTGGCTGTTTTCTTTTAGTCAAAATTGAATATCATTGCCGCTCCCCTCCCCTTTCAATTGGAATTTTAAAAAATTCTGATTGAAAGGAAGAAAGGTAATGAAAAAATTAAGATTAAAAGACGAATATCCGTGGTTTTCGAGTGATGAATACATAGAGATAACCGATGAAATAGCGGAGGTGTTCGCAGAATTTAACCGCAATGAGAAAAATCATACAGAGAAATTGCGGTATCACAGGGCTTTCTATTCACTTGATGCTGATAACGGAATAGAAAAAAGTATTTTATTTGTATCAGCATCGCCTCAGGAACTTTATGAGCGAAAAGTAACGCAGGAAGAGCTTTATCATGCGATAAATCAGCTACCCGAGAAACAAGCCAAACGCATTTATGCCCACTTTTTTCAGGATATGACAATGACTCAAATCGGACGCATTGAAGGTGTGAGCAAAATGGCGATAAGCAAGTCTATAGATTCAGGACTAAGAAAAATTGAAGAAATTTTGAAAATGGGGTTTACAAAAGGCTGATTTTTCTGGTTACTTATGAAAGGGTTTCATAACCCATTCCCCAATTTAATATGGCTCCTCGGCATATTCCATATATCCGGGGAGCCAATCAAACCCGATTTTGAACCTTGAAAAGCACGGCATATGCCGGGAATAGTGCAAAGCGGATACGATATAATGATACTTCTGTTCAGCCACAGTCCGAGCGTGATAAGCAATCAGGGCCCCCACAAAAGCCTGCTTTTGTGGGATAAGGAGCAATCGCTTGTAAAGCAAGCCTTTGCTCTTTAGAGCTAATGCTTGCCCATAAAGCGTATTGCGACGCCGTCGCAGGCAATGGGAGCAGTCCGAGGCATAAGGAAGGTGAAATTCCTATGGAGCGGCATTTGCCGCCGTCCGTCTTGTACAGTAATTATAGCAAAATCCATATAAGCTATTGTATAGAAAGGTAAATTTTGGTTTAGAATAAAAATGAGGATGGTGATTGTATGAGTAATGAACTGGACAGGAAAGAAATGCTTGATGCTCTCGTCGATATAAGGGATGTAAAAGTTGATCGCTCGCAACCAATGGAGGAACGCCTGAAGTCGTATGTTGAACAAATCAAAAACCCGTATTTATTTAAAGTGGGAGACACGATTGTAAGAGTTTCTTATGCAAATACTCAAGATACAATCAATGATAATTTTGTAAATCTTTTGGCAAGTATGTAACTCTGCGGTCGGATGATTGGAAAATATTTATCAAAAAAACTAATCTGAATTAACTGGATTTTTGTTCAAGGGTATGATATAATCATTTTGGACAAAATCAAGCGAAATACCACTCCGGTGTTTTCCTGTTATCTGACGGAAATAAAAAAAAGGAGTGGCGTTTATGCTTAAATTATCTTTAGACAGAGAATACAAAGCCGCCATCTACCTTAGGTTATCCAAGGAAGATGGTGATTTTTCTTTTTCACATAAAAAAACAGAGAGTGACAGTATATCTAACCAGAGAATTCTTATACTTGATTATCTTAAAAAGCATCCTGAAATAACTGTCGTAGAAGAATATTGCGACGACGGATTTACGGGGGCAAATTTTGAACGTCCCGATTTTAACCGCATGATAGAGGATGTTAAAAAAGGTAAGATTGATTGCATCGTCGTAAAAGACCTGTCGCGTTTCGGGCGTGAGTATATAGGCGCAGGAGAATATATACAAAAGGTTTTCCCTGCTCTTGGAATTCGATTTATAGCAATTAATGATAATTATGACAATGCACAACCGGGTGCGGCAGATAATGAGCTGGTGCTGCCTTTTAAAAACTTAATGAACGATTCCTATTGTCGTGATATTTCCATAAAGGTAAGAACCAATCTTGAGGCAAAGCGGCGCAGTGGTCAGTTTGTCGGAACACGAGTAGTGTATGGGTATATGAGAGCACCGGACAATAAAAATCAGTTGGTTATTGATCCGGAAGCAGCTGCAGTAGTGCAGGAAATTTTCAAATGGAAAATTGAAGGATTATCTCCGGCACAGATTGCAGAACACTTAAACGATAACCATATCCCCTCCCCCATTGAATATAAGAAGGCAAAAGGTTCAAAACAAAGAACTTGTTTTCAGACGAAAAAAGTTGCACAGTGGAGTGCAGTTGCCATATATCGGATATTAAAAAACGAAATATACACCGGTACGCTTGTGCAGGGAAAGACAACCTCGCCTAATCACAAGGTAAAGAAAACAGTGGTAAAGCCATCAAACGAGTGGTGTCGGACGGAGAATGCACATGAAGCTATCATCTCACCTGCTCAGTTTGATCTTGTGCAGCGTATAATGCTGGAAGATACCAGAAGTCCTGTAGGAGCAAAAGGCGTACATCCGTTTTCCGGCAAGATTTTCTGTGCAGACTGTGGCAGTCCCATGGTGCGCAGGGTGTCGCGCTCGGGCGGTCACGAATATTCCTATTTCATTTGCGGCGGGAATAAAAGCGATAAAGATACCTGCTCATCTCACAGCATCAAGGAATCTGTTGTATATGATGCTGTGCTGGCAGTTGTCCAAGCACATATCGCCGCGGCTATGAATATGGCGGATGCGCTGACACAGATCGATAAACTCGCGTGGGAAAATCGGGAGCTTGAGAAGATTAAAGCCAAGATAGCTTTTCATGAAGAGGCTGTTGATAAGAATAAAAGACTCAAGATGGGCGCATATGAAGATTTCCGCAGCGGATTTATTACCCGTGAGGAATACAAAACTTTTTCGGCTCAGTTTGAACAGCAAATAAAAGAGGCAAAAGATGCAGTTTCTAAACTCATAAGTGAACGTAACAGTGTTATGGGAGGTTTGAGAGAACAACAGGGATGGCTTTCTCAGTTCAGACAGTATGAAAATATTCAGGAGCTTACACGCAATGCTGTGGTCAGCTTGATTGATTTTATTCACATACGTGAGAACAAGGATATTGATGTTCAGCTCATGCATTATGACCGTTTTGCATCAATTGTAGAGTTTCTGGAAGAACAAAGCGCGAAGGAGGATGAAAAGAAAATAATTCGTGTATCAAGGGAGGCGGTGTAAATGGCACGAGTATCACGCAAAAAACAAAGCTTTACGCCTGCTCCGACAGACACAGTCGCTTATACCTGGAACACTGCGCTCTATGTCAGACTTTCGGTTGAGGATAACGGAAAGGATTCCGATTCCGTTGAAAATCAGATAGCTTTTCTTGAGGAGTATGTTGAAAATCATCCACATCTGAAGAAAGTCGCATTATTTGTTGATAACGGTTATACAGGCACAGATTTTCTGCGCCCCGAGTTTAGCAGAATGATGGAAGCCGTTCAGGCGGGAACAGTGGATTGTATCATTGTTAAGGACCTTTCGCGACTGGGAAGAAATTATATCGAGACATCTCAATTCATTGAAAAAATTTGTCCGTTTTACAATCTGCGTTTCATTGCTGTCAATGATAACTATGATACTGCAACGGTTACGAGTGAAGGACAGCTTAGTGCATCCCTTTCAAATATTGTAAATGATTATTATGCAAAGGATATTTCAAGAAAGGTCACTTCCGCACTGAAGGCAAAGATGGAGCGAGGTGATTATATCGGGAATTACGCTCCTCACGGTTATCTCAAAGATCCGAAAAACAAGAATCGTTTGATTGTTGATCCCGAAACGGCTCCGGTAGTTCGGCAGATATTTGAATGGAGAGCTGAAGGAATCAGTTATATGGGTATCAATAAAAAGCTTAACGATGCCGGAATACCATCACCGAGTCAGCATAGAATCAATCAAGGCATCGAAACCAATAACAACAAGAAGGAAAGGACAATCCTCTGGAATAAACATATAGTTACCGAAATACTGAAAAACATCGTTTATATCGGGCATCTTGCTCAGAAGAAAGCAAGCCAGTGCCTATATGGCGGCATACCGTATCATATTACATCTGAAGATGAGTGGGTTATAGTAAAGAATACACATGAGCCGCTAATCAGTGAGGAATTGTTTGAAAGAGTACAGCAGGTCAATAATGCCGCAAAAGAGCGTCAAAAAGCAAATATCGGTAAGTATGCCTACCTCCCAAAAGAAAAGAATATTTACGGCAAAAAGTTCACTTGTGCCAAATGCGGTTCTATTATGAAATTGCATCGTTCAATCAGCAGAAAAAAGGATAAGGTGTATTTTACTTTCAAATGCCCCACTTATGCAGAACACGGATTGAGAGGTTGCTCTGACATCAAAATGCGCAAAGCTGATTTGGATGAGGCAGTATTCAGCTTTATCAAATCTCAGATGGATGTTTTTATCGATATCGAGAAAACTTTGCACAGACTGCTGGCAATAAAAAAGGCAAAATTCAAGCAGAAGGATACTCGACAGGAAATCAAAGCATTGAAACAAAAACTGACACACAAGCAGTCGCTTCTTAGTGATATGTATGTAGATCTCAAAGAAGGATTGCTTTCACAAGAGGAATATGGTCATCACAGAGAGATTGTGATGGAAGACATTAAGGCTCTTGAAATTAAGCTATCTGAGCTTGAATCCTTAAGACAGAAGAATGAAGAGAACATCACCGGAGAAATGAAGTGGAAGGGAATGATACAACGCTTCTATGACGCAACAGAAATGTCGGCTGAAATGGCTGATGCTTTCATCAAAACAATGAAGCTGCATGAGGACGGGACGCTGGAAATCAAACTCAGCTATATGGATGAATTTGTGGAACTCACAAACACTTGTGAAAGAATCAGAAAGGAGGTCGCATAGTGAAGCAACAGATTGCAGTATATTTGCGTGTGTCTCTTGAAGATGTGGACAAGCAGACCAAAAAGCTTAAAGATGAGAGTAACAGTATCACATCACAAAGGTTGCTAATCAACCGACACTTAGATCAGGACTCGACACTTTGTGACCTTCCAAGAATTGAATTTTATGATGATGGGTTCTCCGGTACAAATTTTGACCGTCCCGGATTTATGAATATGATAGAGGCGGCGAAGAAAGGAGAGATCAGTTGCATTGTAGTAAAAGACCTTTCACGTTTCGGGAGAGACTATCTTGAGGTTGGCGACTATCTGGAACATATCTTCCCATTTCTCGGCATCCGCTTCAAGTCTGTCAATGATAACTATGACAGTGAGAATCATGCGGGCAAGACCATCGGTATGGATGTTGCATTTAAAAATCTGATTTATGATTATTACAGCAAGGATCTTTCGAAAAAAGTCAAGTCTGCGATGGGAATAAAACAACGGGAAGCAAAGTATGTGTCCTGTGTCCCCTACGGGTATAAGGCTCATCCTGCGCAGAAACATCAAATGGTAATTGACGAAAAGACAGCTCCAGTTGTTCGCCGGATCTTCTTGGATGTCATTGCCGGAAAGACCTGCACTCAGATTGCCAAAGAGCTGAATACCGAAGGCATTCCTACTCCTGCACAGCAGAAGGCAGTTACTAGAAAAAACTCTACCAAAAAGCCACAGTGGACACATCGCGCCCTCTTAGCCATGATTGAGAATATCAAGTACACCGGTACGATGGTCAACCATACCCGAGAGAGCCGCTTTATCCGCGACAAGAAACAGCGGCGCGTTCCGAAGGAAGAATGGTATATCAGGGAAAATGCCCATGATGCCATTGTTACGCAGGACGAATATGACAGAGCTCAGGATGCAATCAGGAGACGGCGCAAGGGTTTCAGAACAGAACATAATAAGACTGACAGAGTTTATTATTGCGCTCATTGCGGTGGTAAGTTGGAAAAGGCCAACGGCACTGTTTTCGCCTGTCCTTCTCATCGTTATCATAACGGAAGTGAGTGCGGACGCGTGCGCTGGAAAAAAGCGGCACTGGAAGAAGTGCTCCTTGAAGCACTTAAGAGGCAGATAGAAATCGCTCAAGTTGAAGCTTCTGCAATAAAGGAAACGGCAAAAAGCGAAGATGAAAGCTTACGGTGTCAGCTTTCTTTACTCAAAGCACAATATGATGCCTGTGGAAGAGAAAGGTTTATAATATACGAACAGTATCGGGAGGGAAAGATCTCCGCAGAAAAATATCTTGAAAGAAAAGATGAGCTTGCGCAGAGGCAAACTTCCCTGAAAGAAGGAATCGAAGGGTGTGAAGCCCGATATGAAGAGAACAGCCGTAAGAGTATTTCCGCAACAGAACAGCACCAGTCTGTTAGTGGAATGTTCGGGGTGTCTGATGAGAAACTAAAAGAACATTTATATGATGCAGTCGAGAGAATTATCGTTTATGATACCGAGAGCATCGAAATCGTATGGAAGTTCAATGATATTAAAAAACACGCCGGAGTCGCAAAATGACTCCGGTGAAGGTTTTTGCATAGAATTTGTCGAAATTTGTCCCTAAAATAACGTAATGCGTAGCAATATTTCGGGTGCGTTGTAGCTTTCTTCAAAAAGCGCAAACCCTTGTAGTTACTGGCTTTTTGAAGAAATTGTAAAAATTTTTTGCACCTACTTGACATAATGGGACGACCTCGGTCGTGTTGTTATTCCAAAGGAAATCCGTCGCACGATGCGTATCCGCGAAGGCGACCCGTTATTGACAACATTGACAGATTTCGACAGGTTTTGTTGGGCGATACATAGCGTGGTGAGTAGGTATAAAGAAAGTAGATGAAACGGCACAGGTAATAAAACCTGTGCCGAGTTTCTGTCTTCTGTCTATCATCCGTTCAAAGCATTATATTGAAATGTCTTTGATATCGAACCAAGATTTTGGAAGTCCCATGTACTTGTAAAGTTGGCTTCGCTGTATTTGAGAGGTGTTTTGAAGTAGATTCTCTATTTCTTCGTTTACTTTAATAGCAAGAACATCAAATCTTTTGTCAGGAAGGAGATATTTCAAAGAGATCAATGCTGCGAAAAAGTCACATTTCCCCTGTTTGTAACGATTATCTTTTTTTAGACACAGTTTTTTGTGAATTGGCATGTTGTTTATATTAAAACGATTGTATCGGTAGTCAAAAAGTCTTTCGTTATGTGCACAAACATTACGAAAACGTGTTAACAAATTGAGAAAGGCTCCAAGGTCTCCTTCTGTAACGTTTTTGAATTCTTTGCTGATTTTGGTTTGAATACTAGGTTGCTGGAAACTGTACATCTTTGAGATGTTCCCTAAAGTGAGAGCTTTTACCATAACCCAAAGGGGGATATTGTTATGATTGTCTTTTTGGTGTTTCATATACGAGAAAGATTGACAACCTTTTAGGATATCACTTAGTTTTCCTACTAATTCATTTATTTCTTGTTGATAGGTAGGGATATAATTATAATTGGTTGTTGAAAGATATGCACTGTCGTCTTCACCAAATTTTTCGCAGAAAGCATAGGATAGCAAGGATTTTATATGTATCTCAACTTCCATGATGCTTTGCATAAGGAGAAAACGCAGATTGTTGTCAAAGGAATACAGATGATAGATATCATCGATTTTGGTGTTAAGCCTATATGTGCCGTCGCTACGCTTAAACGGAAACTTATAGCCGTTGATTAGAGCAAAATAACTATGTTGCTTCAAAAGAGAAAGCGCTTTTTCACGGTCTGGAACTATTAGTTTCTTGTCTTCCGATAAAAAGGAGAGCTGTTGTTCATAGGTCATAAATTTTTTATCGTCCATAATATTACCCCCACTATGTGAGAGAGGGGACTTCCGCAGAAGTCCCCTCAGGTTGTGCGCCTCTCGAGCAATCACAACACGATCACTAATAGGGATTTTATCACATTCTGTAATTCTTGTCAACAGAAAAATGCTCCCCAATAGATAATATGCGAGGTTTTCAACAGAAAATACAGTGTATTTACTTTCTTTACAAAATAAAATGTGTGAGGATCAATATAGATTTGACTTTCTCAGCTCAAAAGTATATAATGTAATCAAATTAATTAATAGAAAATATTGAGGTGAAATTTGATGGGAGCAATAGGTGTACTTATAATGAATCTTTTCTTAGGGTTTTACGACACTATCAAAGGAATTATTTACTACATTAAATGGCACAAGCGGGGTTTAACAGACGGAACTATAAAGGGGCTAAAAGATAAAGATTTCAAATATGATGATAGTGGCGATAGTATTAGTTTTTCTCATGTTGAATATACTTATGATTTAGAGGTTGTCAAGGAAGGCGTTTCTTATGTCGTTGAGTTTGTTGAGTATTCCAAAGATAGAGAGGGAAATGCAAAATTCAAGCCAAATGACAATGTTTCTGTATATGTAGATTTTGATGCGAAAAAAGCTGTTTGCGAAGAGTTTTTACGAAAAGAACTTTTTAAAGGTCCTGCGATCTGTGCTTTTTGCATTGTTTCTTTGATTCTCTGTTTGGTTTTAGTTTTTCTTTTTTGGGGTTGATTGTTGCTTGTTAAAATAGCGTCTGAAAAAACAATTCCACGATTTTCCTTACATAATTCTCCCTTGAATGTAAACAATAGAATTGTAATTAAAAAACAAAAGGGGATTTATGTTTATATGAAAGCCACAGGAATTGTAAGAAGAATAGACGACCTCGGTCGTGTTGTTATTCCAAAAGAAATCAGAAGAACTATGCGCATCCGCGAGGGCGACCCGCTGGAGATTTACACCGACAAGGACGGTGAGGTTATCTTCAAAAAATACTCACCTGTCGGAGAGCTTGCATCCTTTGCGGTGCACATCTGCGAAACACTTTACAAAACAACGGGTGCAACGGCGCTCGTCTGCGACCGTGATTCCGTTATTGCCGTCTCGGGTCCTGCAAAGCGTGAGCTTCTTGACAAAAGAATCTCTGAATCTCTCGAGCACATCATCGAATCACGCCAGATATATCAGCACAAAAGCGGAGAAAGCACAATAAGCGTCACAGACCCGACAAGCGGTTACTTCCTCTCAATCGCAGCTCCCATTATATCCGAGGGCGACGTTTCCGGCTGTGTTGTCTTTGCATTTGACGGCAGTGAAGCCGAGCTTGGTGAAACAGGATACAAGCTTGCGCAAACGGTAGCAGGCTTTCTCGGAAAGCAAATGGAAAGCTGATTTTGACAACAAATTGTATAAACGGACACAAAAAACAACGCTGTGTAGATTTACACAGCGTTGTTTTTTGAATTATTATCGAAGCGAATCGACATAATCGCAGGCTGCGAGGGCGGCGATAGCGCCGTCCGCAGCTGCAGTGGTGACCTGACGAATCCGCTTTCTGCGGCAGTCACCTGCGGCGAATATGCCGGTGCCGGAAGTGATGCAGTCCTCCCCTGCATCGGCATAGCCGCGTTCATCGAGTGTCATTATATCTGCAAAAATCTCGTTCTGCGGAACAAGACCGATTGCAACAAACATACCGTCAACATCGAGAACTCTTTGCTGACCTGTTTTTTCTTCTTCTGTCTTTATTCCCTTAAGGTCACTCTCTCCTATAAGCTCTTTTACGACCGTACCGAGGATAACCTCGACATTTTCGCGCTCAAAAAGCTGTTCGGAGAGCTTTTTCTCACCGGTAAGAAAATCGAGATTCTGAACAACATAAACCTTTTTTGCAAGGTCTGAAAGAAGGAGTGCCTCCTGAAGTGCGGAGTTTCCGCCGCCGATAACAGCAACGGTTTTTCCTTCATAGAATGCACCGTCGCATACGGCGCAGAACGAAATGCCCTCGCCGACAAAGCCTTCTTCTCCCGGAAGACCGAGCATGCGGTGACGTGCGCCCGTTGCAATAATTACGGCACGACCTTCAAAGTCGCCGCTGTCGGTGACAACGGTCTTAACGTCTCCGTCGATTACCTTTAAAACCTCTGCCGCCTCAACATCTGCACCCTGCTCGAGCACCTGCTCGACAAGCTTTTCGGCGAACTCGTTTCCCGTAAGGCTTATAAAGCCGGGGATGTTCTCAACCTTGGGAGAGTATGTAATCTGACCGCCGAAGGTGTTTTTTTCAATTACGAGAACTGTTTTATTTGCCCTGCGTGCGTACAGGGCGGCGGTAAGCCCTGCCGGGCCACCGCCGATAACTATAATATCATACATTTTCACTTACACCTTAAGCATTTTTTTGATATCTGAAACACCTGTATATTTTGCGACATTACCGCCCTTTACAACAGCAAGAGTCGGTGCCTGCTTTATGCCGAGAGCCTCAGCAAGCTCACGGTTTTCGTTTGCAAGAAGCTTTTTGTACTCAAAGCCTGCCTTGTCAAGCGTCGCGCATGCAATCTTACAGTTCGGGCATGTAGCGGTTGTGAAGAGATATGCACCGTCTTCTACCGCCTCGTCCTTTGCAGGAGCAGCAGAAGGAGCGACACTTTCCTTGTCTTCTTTTTTAGTAAGCTTTGAGTTTGCAATGTCGTATACCTTGCGGTCCTTATACTCCTGCGACTTACCGTCGTTCCAGTTCTGAACCGGACGGTAGTAGCCTGTGATTCGGCTGTAAACCTCTGTCGCCTCGCCGCATTCGGGGCACGTAAACTGCTCGCCTGCAAGATATCCATGGGTCTTACATACAGAATAGGTCGGAGAAAGAGTGTAGTACGGAAGCTTGTAGTTTTCGGCAATCTTCTTTACAAGTGTTGCCGCCGCCTTCCAGTCGGGAAGCTTTTCACCGAGGAAGGCATGGAAAACAGTACCCGAGGTATAGAGGGTCTGAAGCTCGTCCTGAATATCGAGAGCCGTGAAGATATCCTCTGTATATCCTACCGGAAGGTGTGAGCTGTTTGTGTAGTACGGTGCATCATCCTCACTCTTTGCAGCTGTGATGATGTTCGGGTAACGCTTAAGGTCATGCTTTGCAAGGCGGAACGCAGTGGATTCTGCAGGAGTTGCCTCGAGGTTGTAGAGGTCGCCGTACTTAACCTGATAGTCAGAAAGACGTTCACGCATGTGATTCAAGACATCCTTTGTGAAGCTTTGCGTTTTTTCATCCGTAAGGTCCTTGCCGAGCCACTTTGCATTAAGACCGACCTCGTTCATGCCGACAAGACCGATTGTCGAGAAGTGGTTGTTGAACGTGCCGAGGTAGCGCTTTGTGTACGGATAAAGACCTGCATCAAGAAGCTTTGTGATAACCGTACGCTTTACCTTAAGAGAACGTGCGGCGATATCCATAAGCTTGTCAAGGCGTTCATAGAACTCTTTTTCGTCCTTTGCGAGATATGCAATACGCGGCATGTTGATGGTTACAACGCCGACAGAGCCTGTGCTCTCACCGCTTCCGAAGAAGCCGCCGGACTTCTTGCGAAGCTCACGAAGGTCAAGGCGGAGACGGCAGCACATACTGCGGACGTCGCTCGGCTCCATATCACTGTTGATATAGTTTGAGAAATACGGTGTGCCGTATTTTGAAGTCATCTCAAAGAGAAGCTTGTTGTTCTCGGTCTCAGACCAATCGAAGTTGCTTGTGATTGAGTATGTCGGAATCGGGTACTGGAAGCCACGGCCGTTAGCATCGCCCTCAATCATGATTTCGATGAACGCGCGGTTGACCATGTCCATTTCCTTCTGGCAATCCTTATACTTAAAGTCAACCTCTTTGCCGCCGATGATGCAGTTGAGCTCTGCAAGGTCATTCGGAACTGTCCAGTCAAGCGTAATATTGCTAAACGGAGCCTGAGTACCCCAACGGCTCGGTGTGTTAACGCCGTAAATGAAGGATTCGATGCACTTTTTAACCTGGTCATAGGAGAGATTGTCCACCTTGACAAACGGAGCGAGGTATGTATCAAAGGACGAGAACGCCTGTGCGCCTGCCCATTCGTTCTGCATGATACCGAGGAAGTTGACCATCTGATTGCAGAGCGTTGCAAGGTGCTTTGCCGGGGCTGAGGTAATCTTACCCGTTACGCCGCCAAGGCCCTCCTGTATGAGCTGCTTGAGCGACCAGCCTGCACAGTAGCCGGTGAGCATGGAAAGGTCATGGATGTGGATATCGGCGTTGCGGTGGGCATCACCGATTTCATCGTCATAGACCTCAGAAAGCCAGTAGTTGGCAGTAATGGCACCGGAGTTTGAAAGAATAAGACCGCCGACGGAATATGTGACCGTCGAGTTTTCCTTAACACGCCAGTCGTTGATTTTCAGGTAGTTGTCGATAATCTCCTTATAGTCAACGATGGTTGAGCCGAGGTTACGAATCTTCTCCCTCTGCTTACGGTAGAGGATGTAAGCCTTGGCAACATCATCATAGCCGCCCTTGATAAGAACGGACTCGACGCTGTCCTGAATGCTCTCAACCGTGATTTTGCCGTCCTGTATCTTCGGCTCAAACTCGGATGTGACCTTCAGAGCGAGAAAGTCTATGATGTCAGTATTGTACTGCTTGTCACATGCATCAAACGCCTGCATGATGGCGTTGCTGATTTTGGATAAATTAAAGTTTACGACCTTTCCGTCGCGTTTCAAAACCTGGTACATAACAAAAATGCTCCTTCCACATATTGCGAGTGTAAGAGCATTTTATCATATATATAGTATTTATGTCAATAGTTTCCTTCAAAAAAATCCACAATATCTTGTATTAAACGCCGCGGAGTTCCACAAAATCTATGTGTTTTTGGGCTAAAAACCGCATGGTATCAAGGGTTTGGCGGTCATGGGCTGTGAGATTTTTCCCTATAAGATTTCCCGAATCGACAAAGTTCTGCAGAAAATATCTTTTTGCGCCCGATATCCACTCTGCAATTTTCTCTATATCCTCTGCTTCGTGAAGCTCACGCACGACGGTTGTGCGAAACTCATAGTCCACACTGCCCGAAAGAAGGATGCGTATGCTTTTGTCGATATCTTCTACGTTGATTCCGTCTGTTCCCGTGGTCTCTGCATAACGCTTGCGTGAATTTTTTATATCCATCGCAACGTAATCAATGAGTCCTTCTCCGATAAGCTCACGAAGCTTTTCGGGATATGTCCCGTTGGTGTCAAGCTTTATTGCAAGACCGAGTTCTCTCACCCTTTTGATAAACTCTGCAATATCCGGCTGCAGGAGCGGTTCTCCGCCGGTTATGCAGACTCCGTCAAGTATGCCGGCACGTTTTTTAAGATACGACAGCACCTCATCCTCGCTGTACTCCTCCGCCTCCCCAAGCTCCGTAACGAGCAGGGCATTATGGCAGAACGGACAGCGAAGATTGCAGCCACCCGTAAACACGGTAGCGGCAACATGCTGAGGAAAGTCAAGAAGCGTCAGCTTCTGAAAACCCGATATTTTCATAACCCTTAACGCTCCTTTATCTTACCGTCTTCAACGTATATTTCTCTGTCACATATGCCTCTTGCCGCACTTCTGTGTGAAATCGCAACGCAGGTGCGCCCCGGAAGAGACATAATATTTTCGAGAACCTCACGCTCGGTAGCTTCGTCAAGTGCGCTCGTAGCCTCATCAAGAAGCAAAATGGGTGCGCCGCAAAGCACGGCTCTTGCTATTGCAAGGCGCTGAACCTGACCCTCGGAAAGACCGCTTCCGCGCTCACCTATAACGGAGTCGAGTCCGTTTTGCATTTCATCAAGAAAGCCTGCGCAGGCAACCGAAAGTGCCGCCTTTATCTCGTCGTCCGAAGCATCTGCCTTTGCAAGCAGCATGTTTTCACGGACAGTTCCGCTCATAAGAAGATTTCCCTGCGGAACATATGCGAAAAGACCTCTTGTTGCCGCATTCACGGCAATGCTGCCGTCGCTTAAAACAGCCTTGATTTCACCCTCGAGCGGACGAAGCACTCCCATAAGCATCTTTATCATCGTGCTTTTTCCGATGCCGGAAATTCCCGATATGAGAGTAAGCTCGCCCTTTCTGATATCAATGCTTGCAGAATCAAACACCTGCGTGTCTCCGTATGCGAAGGTGACGTTTTCAAGACTTATTGCGGAAAGCTTTTCGTATATCTTGCGTATATCGCATTCTTGCCCGCTCTCATCAGACGGAAGGTCGCAAATCTCAAGCAGACGCTCGGTTGAAGCTATTGCGCTGTAATATCTTGAAAGACTTCCCGAAAGAGATGCAAACGGTGTCTGAATCTGATTGATAAGCTGCATAATTGCGGAAAAATCGCCGTAGCCGAAACCTGCGGCACCCGTGAGTATTTTCCATGCACCCCATATGACGGCATACACATATCCGCAGGTGACGAGTCCCGAAAAGCCTGCACTTGCGCCTGTTGAGAACATCGCACGGCGCATGGTTTTCCCAAACACCTCTTCTGCTCGACTCTCTTCTCCCTCTTCAATCTTCTTTTCCATGCCAAATGCCTTTATTACGAGAATATTCTCGCATGCCTCCTGAACAAATGAGCGAAGCTTGCCGCCTGCCTCCTGAACATTTTTATGCGTCTGCTTCATAATGCCTCGGAATGCACGTGCAAATACAAAAAGGGAAGCTCCGCCGCAAAGAATAACAAGGGCAAAGGTCTTATCCACAAGAAAGACGGCGACAAGCGCGCCTATAAGTCTTGTGATGAGCCCTGCAATGCTCGGAACAAGAGTTGACACATTATCACTCACGACAGAGACATCATTGAACAGTCTGTTTAAAATCTCTCCGCTGTGGTATTTTGAAACAGAGCTGTACTCCTTGCGGAGAAGTGAGCGAAAAACGCTTTCCCGAAAAGCTATCGTAAGGCGTGCAGTTGTTTTTGCCGCAAGAATTCTGACAAAAACAAAAAGCACAAGCTCAGCCGCAACAGCTGAGATAAACACAACAGCAGCAGAGTATACCTCTGCTGTGTTGCCTGCGACAGCGGCGTTTATGACATTTCGCATTGCAAGTGCGAAGTAGACACCCAATGCCGCAGTTGCGGCATTGAGCAGTGTCACGATAATAAGCCACGGTAGCTCTTTTTTTGATATTTGCGCTATAAAGCGCAATTCTCTTCCGTTTTTCAAGAAAGCATCACGTCCTGTCTATTTTCCGTAATATGCATCAAGATACATCTGCTTTATTTCACAAAGACGGGGATATCTCGGATTTGCGCCTGTGCACTGGTCGTCAAATGCCTGCTCCGTCATCTCGTCAAGGCGTGCAAGGAAATCCTTTTCATCGACGCCGTAGTCTTTTATTGTCTTCTTTATCCCGACCGTTTCCTTGAGCTTATCAATCTCTGCAATAAGGTTTTCAAGCTTTTCGGAATCGGTTTTACCCTTGATGCCGAGATAATCTGCTACCTCTGCGTAACGTGCGAGCGTGTGCGGATGCGAATACTGTGGGAAGGTACCCATCTTTGCCGGAGCTTCACTTGCATTGAAGCGAAGCACGCCGTCTATCATAAGCGCATTGGCAACACCGTGCGGAAGATGGTGGAAGGCACCGAGCTTATGAGCCATTGAGTGGCACACGCCGAGGAATGCGTTTGCAAACGCCATGCCTGCCATAGTTGCGGCATTTGCCATCTTTTCACGGGCGGCGATGTCCTTATCTCCGTTCTCATATGCCCTCGGCAGATTTTCAAAAACCATTTTAAGGCTGCGCAGAGCAAGACCGTCGGTATAATCCGTCGCAAGCATGGAGGCGTATGCCTCAAGTGCGTGAGTTACCGCATCAATGCCCGAAGCGGCTGTAAGCCCACGGGGTGCGCTCATGTGTAAATCACAGTCAACTATTGCCATGTCGGGCATGAGCTCGTAATCGGCAAGCGGATATTTTACACTCGTCTTCTCGTCGGTTATAACGGCAAAGGGAGTTGCTTCACTGCCCGTACCTGCCGAGGTAGGAACAGCTATAAAGTATGCCTTCTCTCCCATTTTGGGGAAGGTGTATACACGCTTGCGTATGTCGCAAAAGCGCATTGCCATATCCATGAAATCTGCCTCGGGATGCTCATAGAGCACCCACATTATTTTTGCGGCATCCATCGCACTTCCGCCACCGAGAGCGATAATGCAGTCAGGCGCAAACGCCGTCATCTGCTCAGCACCTGCACGGGCAGAGGCAAGTGTCGGATCCGGCTCAACATCGGAAAATGTAGTATAAACAATGCCCATTTCATCAAGCTTATCTGTTATGGGCTTTGTGTATCCGTTCTGGTAAAGGAATTTATCGGTAACAATAAACGCGCGCTTTTTCCCTAAAACGTCAGAAAGCTCACTGAGCGCAACGGGAAGACATCCGCGCTTTATATATATCTTTTCGGGTGCTCTAAACCACAACATATTCTCTCTCCTCTCGGCAACTGTTTTAATGTTCAGTAAATGCTTTACTCCTACGTTTTCGGAAACGGAGTTTCCGCCCCAAGAGCCACAGCCGAGGGTGAGCGACGGGGTGAGCTTGAAGTTATACAGGTCACCGATTCCGCCCTGAGAGGACGGGGTGTTTATGAGAATTCTGCAGGTTTTCATTCTGTTATAAAATACGCTGAGCTTTGCGCCTTCTCGCACCTCATCTATATACAGTGAGGAGGTGTGACCGAAGCCGCCCGATTTTACAAGGCTGTCTGCCATATCAACGGCATCCTCAAAGCCCTCTGCCCTATACATGGCAAGCACGGGGGAAAGCTTTTCGTGCGCAAACGGCTCGGAAGCTTCAACACTTTCTACCTCACCGATAATAATCTTTGTTTCCTCCGGCACGTCAACACCGGCAAGAGCCGCAATCGTATGCGCCGACTGACCGACAATCTTTGCATTGAGCGCACCGTTTATGAGAATAACGCCTCTCACCTTTTCGATTTCTTCTTCATTTAAGAAATAACAGCCACGCAAAGAAAATTCGCGCTTTACCGCATCATATATAGCATCAGGCACAATAACCGACTGCTCGGATGCACAAATCATACCGTTGTCGAAGGTTTTTGAATGAATTATCGAATTGACCGCAAGCGTAATATCGGCAGAGCTGTCAATTATTGCAGGGGTGTTGCCGGGTCCGACACCGAGTGCCGGCTTACCGCTCGAATATGCCGCCTTCACCATACCCGGACCGCCTGTTGCAAGAACAATGTCGGCTTCACGCATGATAGTGTTCGTCATTTCAAGACTCGGCACGTCAATCCACGCAATAATCCCCTCGGGTGCGCCTGCCGCAACCGCAGCCTCAAGCACTGTGCGAGCCGCCGCAATGGTACAGCCCTTTGCTCTCGGATGAGGGCTTATTACGATTCCGTTTCTGGTCTTTAATGCAATAAGCGTTTTGAAAATTGCTGTAGACGTCGGGTTAGTCGTGGGGATAACTGCGCCTATAATTCCCAAAGGCTCGGCAATCTTCTTAATGCCGTACGACTTATCCTCTTCGATAACGCCGCAGGTGACCGTATCACGGTATGCATTGTAGATATACTCCGAGGCGTAATGGTTTTTGATAACCTTGTCCTCGACAATGCCCATGCCGGTTTCCTCTACCGCAAGCTTTGCAAGCGGAATTCTCGCCTTGTTTGCCGCACTTGCCGCCGCTTTGAAGATTGCATCAACCTGCTCCTGAGTAAAGGCCGCAAACTCACGCTGTGCCTCACGGACACGGGCAATGGTCTCCGCAAGGGTTGCCGGACTGTCTACCGTTTTGTAGTTTGGTTCTTTCATTCGAATCCTTCCTATCTATATTAAAAAAATTTGCAAAAATTGTCAAGTCACACCACCGCTTTTTGGTGCTTGTTAAAAACTTAACTATCTCACGAGTATAGAGTTTATCACATCGTTAATTTTTTGTCAATACCAAAAACGCGAATATTCCACCGGGAAAATGCACAAGATATTTTTGTCCCGAACGAGGTAATTAGGAGGTTTTTACAAATGAACGAAAATGCCAACAAAAGCATCCAGTGCAGTGTAACATCATGCCGACACCACTGTCAGAGTGCCGATTACTGTTCTCTCTCAGCCATCAAGGTCGGAACGCACGAGACCGACCCGTCCCAGAAACAGTGCACTGACTGTCAGTCCTTCTCTCTCAAGAACGGCTGCTGCTAAAAGGGAATGTGAAAAACCCATTGAATCTTTATGTTTCAATGGGTTTTATCTATATGTTTATTCTGATGCAAAGACTTTCCCCTACATCTCTAACTTTACATTATGCGTATGCTTTTAAAAGTGTGAATTTTTTATTTTAAATTGTCGTCGTAATGTGCGCGCTCACCGCCGATGAACTTTGCACGGCTTCTTGCACATACGAGGTGCGCATCACCTATGCTCTTGACGGAAAGACGGCACGGCACAACAACAGGGCGTACATGCATGCCTATAAGCGTGTCGCCGATGTCCATACCGGCATCTGCCCAAACCGTTTCAACAGCAACGGGGTCACGCATTGCGGCATAAGCGGCAGTAGCAAAGGATCCGCCTGCCTTTGGCTGAGGAATGGCGTTGCATACGTATGCGCCGGGCACAGCCTCACGCTCGACTATGAGTGCGCGGTTTAAATGCTCACAGCACTGAGCCGCAATATAAATACCCTTTGCACCAAACACCTCTGCAAGGGAGGAGTATATAACCTCGCCAAGCTCTGCAACGCTTGACGTGCCTATCTTTTCGCCCATTACCTCACTCGTCGAGCAGCCGACGGCAACAAGGTCGCCCGATGAAAGCTTTGCGCTCTCACAAAGCTCTTGCGCCGCACGGCGAAGGCTCTCTCTTATATCTTCGTACATCAAAAACAGCTCCTTTATCTTCCCATTATCGCTTTATCTATTTCTTCTGCGGCGGTCTTTCCTGCGCCCATTGCAAGAATAACCGTTGCCGCACCCGTTACGGCGTCACCGCCTGCCCAGACCATATCGCGGCTTGTTTTTCCGACATCGTCTGCAACAATTCCGCCCCACTTGTGTGTTTCAAGACCGTCTGTCGCAGATGCAATAAGCGGATTCGGCGATGTGCCGATAGCCATAATAACGCAGTCGCACTCCATGTCAAACTCACTGCCCTCGATAACTACGGGGCGCTTTCTTCCCGATTCGTCAGGCTCGGAAAGCTCCATGCGCTGACAGGTGATTGAGGTGACCGCACTTTCACCGTTTATTGAAATCGGAGAGGTTAAAAACTCAAACTTAATTCCCTCTTCAAGTGCATGCTCAACCTCTTCCTTACGTGCCGGAAGCTCGTTTTCAGTACGGCGGTATACGAGCGTGACATCGGCACCCGTTCTCTTTGCGCTTCGTGCCGCATCCATTGCAACATTTCCGCCGCCGACAACAACCGTGTGCTTTGCACGGAGAATCGGGGTCTTGGAGTCCTCTTTATATGCACCCATGAGGTTTATTCTCGTAAGAAACTCATTTGCAGAATAGACATTGTTGAGATTCTCGCCCGGGATTTTCATGAACTTCGGAAGACCTGCGCCCGAGCCTATAAACACAGCCTCATATCCGTCTTCAAAAAGCTCGTCTATGAGCAGGGTTTTACCTATTATCATATTTGTCTTTATCTCAACGCCCATTGCCGTGAGGCGGTCGATTTCGCTCTTTACCACCTCATTGGGCAGACGGAATTCCGGGATGCCGTAGCTGAGCACACCGCCGGCAACGTGAAGCGCCTCAAATATTGTGACCTCATATCCCCTTGCGGCAAGACTGCCTGCACACGCAAGACCTGACGGACCTGCACCGATAACCGCAACACGGTGACCGTTGCTCTCAGCCTTTTCGGGAAGCTTTGTCGCATGCTTCATGTGATAATCTGCGACAAATCTTTCAAGGCGCCCTATACCGACAGGCTCGCCCTTTATTCCGCGGACACACTTTGACTCACACTGGGTCTCCTGCGGACATACTCTTCCGCATACCGCAGGAAGTGAATTGGTCTCCGTTATTATCTGATATGCGCCCTCGAAATCACCCTCTGAAACCTTTGCAAGAAATTCAGGTATCTGAACCGAAACAGGACAGCCGTGAACACACGGACGTGTCTTGCATCCAAGACAGCGCTTTGCTTCGTCTATCGCCTGCTCCTCTGTGTAGCCGAGTGCAACCTCGCAGAAGTTTTTGCAACGGACTTCCGCCTTCTGCTGAGGCATTTCGTTTTTCTTTAAAGCCATATTTGCCATATTTATTCAATCTCCTTTTTGAAAAGGTTACATGTTTCCTCTCGTGCCGTACCTTCAAAATCACGGTACATCGCACTTCTTCTTATAGCCTCGTCAAAATCCACAAGATGACCGTCAAACTCAGGTCCGTCAACGCACGCAAACCTTGTTTCACCGCCGACAGTCAGGCGACAGCAGCCGCACATGCCGGTGCCGTCTATCATAATCGGGTTCATGCTTACAACGGTTTTTATGCCGTATTTCTTTGTAAGAAGAGATACGAACTTCATCATCGGAAGCGGACCGATGGCAATTACCTCATCGTACTTTTTTCCGCCCTCAATAAGCTTTTCAAGGGCGTTTGTAACAAGCCCGTGTTCGCCGTATGTTCCGTCGTCCGTCATCAGATGAAGCTCACTGCTTGCTCTGCGGAACTCATCCTCAAGAATAACAAGGTCTCGTGTTCTAAAGCCCACAATGGCATCTACGTGCGCGCCCTGCCTGTGAAGCTTTTTTGCAACGGGATACGCAATGGCAGAGCCGACACCGCCGCCGACAACAGCAACGGTTTTGAGGTTTTCGGTGACTGTTTTCTTGCCGAGCGGACCTGCAAAGTCTGCGATGAATTCACCCTCGCCAAGATGACCGAGTGTTTCGGTTGCAGCGCCGACAAGCTGGAATATAATTGTAACAGTTCCGCGCTCACGGTCAAAGTCAGCAACCGTAAGCGGTATTCTCTCTCCGTCGGCTGTCGCTCGCAGAATGATAAACTGACCTGCATCAGCCCGTCTGGCAACGGCAGGTGCGTCTATTACCATCCGCACAACAGAAGAGTTTAAATATTCCTTTTTTAAAATTTTATACATATAGCCACAGCTCCTTTAAGCCATTGTGAATTTGTTAACTCGTTTATCTTAACATTTATTTTTTACTCGGTCAATAATAATTATATCCATTTTGCAAAAATTTTGTTATTTGTATTTACGAAACACGAAAAAAATGTTATGATAAACTATGTGTTGTTGTAATTACGATGTGGGAGATACAGATAAATGGCTGTTATAAAACTGAACACTCCGCAGTCGGGCGAGGTTCTTTTAACTGCACAGACGGTTAAGAAGCTTCTTGATTGCAAAAGCGGCGATGCCGCACTTCTCTACATATATATATTATCAAATTCGTGCGAGCTTGAGGTCGAGGTCGCAGCAAAAAGGCTCGGACTTTCCCCGTCCGACGTTTCAAGGGCTCTTGTCACGCTCGAAGAGTGCAGGCTCATTTCAAGAAGCGATGCCAAAAAGCTTTTTGAGCGCCCCGACACCGTTCCCGAATACTCTCCGACGGACGTTGCAGAGCATATGGGCTCAGACAAGAGCTTCAAATATCTTGCAGAGTTCTGCGAAAGCTCCCTCGGAAAGCTTTTGTCTACGGTTGATTTACAGGTTCTGCTTGGCATATACTCTTGGCTCGGGCTTCCGGTTGACGTTATCTGCCTGCTTGTCACAAGCTGTATTGAAGAAATGCGCAAAAAATACGGTCCCGGCCGTGTTCCGACAATGCGCACAATAGAAAAGCGTGCAAAAATCTGGCTCCGCAACGGAGTTCTGTCGCTTGACCGTGCCGAAGAGTACTTAAAGGAACAGGAAAAGCTCGGCGAGGACAAGTCACGTATCGCAAAAATACTGCGTATATCCGGTCGCGCACTTGCTCCTACCGAGGACAAGTATATTTCCGAATGGATAAGGCTTGACCTTCCCGACGAGCTTATCGCCTCGGCATACGACATAACGGTTACAAACACCGGCTCTCTCAAGTGGGGGTATATGCATAAAATCCTTTCAAGCTGGCACAGTCTCGGTTTTAAATCCCTTGCGGATGTAGAAGCAGGCAGAAAGCCCGAACCGTCAGCGGATTCTTCTTCGGGCGATACCGATGCGGCGATGAAGCTGCGTGAGCTCAACCGCAAAATCCGCCAAAAACGTGAGGAGTAGATTTTATGAATTACGACAGAGATATTTTAGAGCGCGTTTTGCGCGAGGTTGAAAACAAGAAAATAAAGACCGAGGCAGCGGCAGAGCAGAGACGCCGTGAGGTATATGAAAGACTTCCGCGAATCGCAGAAATTGATGCATCCCTTCGCACCACGGTTTTAGACATCATCCGTGCCTCCTTCGGAAAGGGCGAGGACACGGCGGCTCTTATCCGCCGTGCGCACGAGAAAAACTCTGCCCTTGTTTCCGAGCGTGAGGCAATACTCACCGGGGCAGGTCTTCCGTCGGACTGCACCGAGCCGAAATACTCCTGCGATATATGCTCCGACGAGGGATATACGGGCGGTGAGCTTTGCCCGTGCGTTATAAAAAAATACCGTGCCGCAGTTGCGGAGGAAATAAATTCAAGGCTTATTCTGCGCGAGCACGACTTTGATTCCTTTGACCTGTCGCTTTATCCCGAAGCAGGTGTCGGCATTTCCCCCCGTGCGCAGATGCGTGAGGTTTATGACTTCTGCCGCAACTATGCCACGAGCTTTGAGGATATGTATGACAGCCTGTTTATGACGGGCGAAAGCGGTCTGGGAAAGACCTTCCTTGCCTCATGCATCGCAAGAAAAGTTGCAGACAGTGGCTTTTCCGTCGTGTTTGAAACGGCGTTTTCGGTGCTCGGTGCATATGAGGATTTAAAGTTCGGCCGTGAGGGTGCGGACACGTCTGTTTTTGAAAGCTGTGACCTTCTCATTCTTGACGATGTCGGCTCGGAAATGCCCACTCCGTTTGCTTCGGCGGCGCTGTTTAACTTAATAAATTTAAGAAGAAATTCAGACAGGAAAACAATCATAATTTCCTCGCTCAAAAAGCCCGAGCTTATAAAGCGTTACGGCAAGCAAATGCTCTCTCGCCTTGAGGGCGACTTTGTAAAGCTCGAATTTTTGGGTGAAGACGTACGTTTAATGCGGTAAATCTTACACAAACTATGTGTTGAAATAAATTGGTGGGAGAAAATTTACATGACGCGCTTTGTAAAACTTCTTTTTGCCGTTGCCCTGTCGGCTCTTCTCTTTCTGACGGCTTCGGCAACCGCGCCCTCTCTTGTATCTGAATCCGCAGTCCTCATTGATGCAGACTCGGGGCAGGTGCTGTATGAAAAGGATATGCACAGGCAGATGTATCCTGCAAGCATAACGAAAATACTCACGGTTATTACAGGTCTTGAAAAGCTCTCGATGGCCGAAAAAATGACCATGTCACACTATGCCGTGTTCTCTCTGCCCGTAGGCTCCAGCCACATCGCTCTTGACGAGGGTGAAGAAATAACGATGGAGCATGCGGTATATGCGGCACTTCTCATGTCGGCAAACGATGCCTGCAACGGCATTGCCGAGAAGGCAGCAGGCTCAATTGATGCCTTTACCGTTATGATGAACGATACTGCACGGAAAGCAGGGGCGAAAAACTCAAATTTCGTAAACGCCCACGGTCTTAGTGATGAAAACCACTACACGACGGCATACGATATGGCGATGATTTGCCGGTATGCGCTCCAAAACGAAACGTTCAGAAAGGTTTTCGGAACGTACAAGTACATCATGCCGCCCAACAACAAGCAGCCCGAGTCACGCACCTTTATAAACCAGCATCTTATGGTGAGCGACCCCTCGCTCAAATATGACGGTATCCTCGGCGGCAAGGCAGGCTGGACAAGCGTTTCAAAATGTACGCTTGTAACTGCGGCAGAGCGCGACGGAAAAACGCTTATTGCCGTCGTTATGAAATGCGTCAAGGATGCCGACAAATACGCCGATACAAAGGCTCTTTTAGACTACGGCTTTTCCGAGTTTGATACGGTTGAAATCACCACTCGCGACCTGCCGAAGCGCATGGGATATACGCTTGAGAAGCCCATACAGCTCAGAGTGAAAAAAGGAACGGTAAAAGAAGACCTTGCTATAACAACCCTGATGGAGGACGGTGTTGACTACGTCTCCGTAAGCCTTATCGGCGGAGATGAGCTCGGCCGTTTTCCGTGTACCGTTGCGATAGATGCGTCCGTTCCTTCCACACCGCAGGAAAAGAAAGGCGGAAACCCCATACTCTTTGCGCTTATGGCAGTAGGCATACTGCTTCTCGCTTTGATTTTGCTCTTTGCGCTGTTTGTGTTATATATCGCCATACGAAAAAAAATCGTGCGTGCACGACGCCGCAGAAGAAGGAGAAGAAGATACTGATATGAAAAAGAAAGAAGCTCTTATTATCTCAATAGTCGCAGCCCTTGCAGTTGCGCTTATCGTAACACTTTGCATTGTTCTGCCGCCCTATTTTGAAAAGGCCCCGAAGGTCGGAGAATTTACTCTTGCGGCAAATCCGTCCCCCGAAATTTCGGAAAAGCTTGACCATGTCACAAAGACATTCATACAGTGCTATGAAGAAAACAACGCTGAGGGTGTCTTACCCCTTCTTTCGGATGAATTCGGCGCCACAAAGGAAGACGTGCAGTCCTTCTTTGACAGAGTTCACAACATTGCCGAGGCTCCGTTTGTTCCCTACGACTCTTATTACATGAAGGGTCTCTCCGTTTCCGACACTCTTATCAAGGTGAAAAAATCAGAGACGGACAAAAACTATATCGAGCTTGTACCGGCATCAGGTGAGCTTTACTGTGCACTGTATGCCTCTGAGGGCGAAAAAATTTCATTTCTTATGACACTTCTGCTTATCCCCTCGGGCGATGACTTCAAAATCGAATTTATAAACCCGGGCGACTTTAAATATTCCGGAAAGGACGCCCCTGCTCTCTTTGAAGAGACAAAGGCACAGTATAACGACGGTAGCCTTATTGCCTCGTACATTACCTCCTGCATGCTCGGAAACACCCTTCGTCCCGGCGGTTATTTCAGATACGAAAACGACGTTGAGATGGAGGACATGTGCTATAAGCTGTACACCGAGATAGCAGAAAAGTTTGAGCTTCCTATCACACTTTCAGATACGTCAAATTCGGCGGTTTATGAAATCAGCATAGCGAATGATGCTACCCACGGTGTCATTCCCCATTTTCTCGTAAAAACGGACGTACCCTTCTCTGACAAAGCAGCCTGTGAGGCAGAGGGACAAAAGGTTATTGATGCGCTTGAAAAGCTTTCTCCCGGCATCCGTGAGAGCTTTGACTATGTGCAAATGAACGTTACAAATGATAATCTTACCGAAGAAACACAAAAAGTCAACTCAGAGAGTGTTATCATAAAGCTTAAATAAAAAGCCTGTCACGCAGTGCGCCTTCCATGTCATTCTGAGCGGAGTGCGTAGCACGCAGTCGAAGAATCTCAAGGCCCCTTCCACCGCAAAGCGGTCCCCCTCCCCCATTGGCTTTGCCAACAGGGGAGGCTTTGGGTTGGTGCAAAGCAAAGGCTCCCCTGTTGCGTAGCAATGGGGGAGCTGTCACGTAGTGACTGAGGGGGGTGACAGCGTCGGTCATCTACAAGCAAAAACAAATTTAAAAAATTATTTTTTCACTTTTTTGTTGATATCAAGCCATTTTTTTAAGTTATAGAAAAATTATTGAAATTTTTTTCAAAAAAGGGGTTGCAATAATACAAAAAGTGTTATATAATAATTTTGCAAAATCCTAAAGGGAGAGGAGTCTGTAAAATGAGAAATTATACAGAACCGAAACTCGAAGTCGTCACACTCAAGACTGCTGACGTTATCACGACTTCCGCCCTTTTCTCCGACCTGTTCCGTAAGACAGGCATCGAAGATGGCGGTCGCGCAAGCCTCAGTCAGTTCTCTGCTAACGGTCTTTAATCGTTAACAACTCGTGACGATGAGTCTGCGATGCAGGCAGACACATTGTGCATATTAAAAACAGCAAAACTCGTAAAGGGGTAACAGTGCACATTACCCCTTTATAACCGTCTTATCTCGCGTGTGGCAACCGCCACACGCGTTTTTTGTTGTGTTTCTGCGAAGTGCGAAGTCCGCACCCCCCATGTCATTCTGGCTCTTTGTCAATAGTTGGGGTAAAGAGTTAAAATGAAAAAGTGATTAAGCAGGCAGTCGTCGTTAGGCGGCTGCTTGTTCGTTGTTGACTTGCTGATGAGAGAATATATGTAAA
>JAFQSU010000082.1 GCA_017409405.1 Oscillospiraceae bacterium
ACCGCACTTTACACCGTCGAGAGTAAAGCGACATAGGCGGTCGCCACAAGTATAGTAGTCATCTTCTCCCATAGGCGTAAACAGATGCGTCTTATCATATTCAGCAATGCACTCACCGTCTCGGTCAAAGACCATAGCAGTATTGAACACTTTCCCATTCCGAACATTTGATACCGAGCCTGCTACGATATTGACACCGTACTGCTTTGCCAGTCCGCCGATACAGGACTTTACCTCATCTCCGTCTTTACAGGATAACTCGGCAAGGTTTTCTTTCGGGAAAAATCCGGTATTCCACGTTTCCGGCAATACCAATACGTCGGGGTTATCCTTCATCGCATTGCAAATTAACTGTTCTGCGTGTTCAAAATTCTCCTCCGGACAACCGAGCTTCATATTCATTTGCAGACAGGAAATTTTCATATATATTCCTCTTTTCATAAAGTGCATATTGCTTACTTAGTCAAAATACTGCTGATACCACACGATAAAAGTATAAATTACCCAGATTTTTCTGCTTAAATCTTCTTTACCTGATTTGTGTCTGTTTAAAAGCGCAAGCAATCTGTCTGTTTTGAAATACCTTTGGGCAACATCAGAAGAAAAGGCATTTTTTATTATATTATAATATTTTTCTTCCTTCAGCCACAGTCTTATGGGTATCGGAAATCCGAGTTTGTCTTTTTCCGCCGTTACTCTGGGCAGAGCTTTTTTAGCCGCATCACGAAGAACAAGCTTTGTAGTAACAGTATTGACTTTGTAGCAAGTTGGTATTGTAAGAGCAAGATTCACCACATTTTTATCAAGAAAAGGAACCCGAAGTTCTAATGAATGTGCCATACTGACTTTGTCTGCTTTAAGCAAAATATCTCCCACAAGCCACATATTAATATCGAGATATTGCATTTTTGTGACGGTATCCTTATCTTTTACTTCAGAATAATATTTGCTGCAAAGAGCTTTGGGAGAAATAGTGCATTTAGCAATCTGACTTTTTAAGATTCGCTTTCGTTCCTTCAGAGAAAAGATGTTTGCGTTACCTATAAAGCGTTCCTCAATACTTTTACCTCGACGCACAATATAATTAATTCCGCATTTTGGCGGGAGAAGCCCGCAAGCCTTTGATAATACTCTGCGGATACAGAACGGAATACTATCGTACAATGTTAAAGTCAACGGTTCCTGATAAATACGGTATCCGCCGAAAAGCTCATCGGCACCTTCACCCGACATTACAACCTTTACGTATTTACTTGCAAGCTCGCATACAAAATACAGTGCAACGGCCGAGGGGTCTGCAAGAGGTTCGTCCATGTGATACTGGATTTTTGCAAAGCTGTTCCAGTATTCCTCGGGGGTAATGATTTTTGAAATGTTCTCCTTTTTTACCGCTTTGGAAAAATCTTTAGCAAACCGTATTTCGTTGTAGCGGTCTTTGTCGGTTGTTTCAAAGCCTACCGTGAATGTTTTATCTACACCTGATGCCTCTGCGATATAGCTTGAATCTATACCGCTTGACAAAAAGGAACCCACTTCGACGTCCGCAATTTTATGTGCAGAAACCGATTCGCGGACCGCCTTGTCTGTCAACTCCGAAAAATATTCGAGCGTGCCGCCCTTTGGGGTGAATTCTGGTTTCCAATAGCGTTTTTTTGTAAGCTTGCCATCCTTGAAGATTAAATAGTGTGCCGGCGGAAGCTTGAATACATTTTTGAAAAACGTTTCTTCGGAAGGTGAATACTGAAAAGACAAATAATGACCAAGAGCTTCTTCGTTAAGTTGCTTGACAAAATGGGGATGTTCCAGGAAAGCCTTGATTTCCGAGCCAAACAGAAAGCTATCACCCATAAACGAATAGTAAAAAGGCTTGATTCCGAAAATATCTCTGGCAGCAAAAAAAGACTTGTCATTTATATTAAAAAGCACAAAGGCAAACATTCCGCGAAGATGCTCAGTCACTTTTTCACCCCACCGCTCGTATCCATGAAGCAGAACCTCACTGTCGGAGTTGTTGGAGAAAATATGACCGTATGATAAAAGTTCGTCACGCAACTCTTTGTAATTATATATTTCTCCATTGAAAACCAGCACCAATGATTTATCTTCGTTAAACATCGGCTGGTCCCCGTCTGCAAGGTCAATAATACTCAATCTGCGAAATCCGAGTGCAATATCTTCATTCGTGAACTTACCTTTTGAATCCGGACCGCGGTGAATTATACGGTTCATCATATTTTCAAGAACAGTTCCGTCATCTTGTATAGAGTTGGTAAATCCGACAAATCCACACATTTATTTTACCTCTCGTTTTTTAAAAGCTTTGTCAGACGCTGTGCTGCTTCCTTGGTTTCTTCGGGTTTTCCGAACGTGGAGAAACGGAAATAGCCTTTTCCGCACTCCCCAAAGCCATCACCGGGAATACCTACGACTTGAATTTCTTTGAGCAGATAATCAAAGAACTCCCAACCGCTCATACCGTCGGGGCATTTCATCCAGATATAAGGTGAGTTCTTGCCGCCCGTGTACCAAATGCCTGCAGCGTCCAGCGCCTCCATAAAGCAGGAGGCGTTTTCTTTATATACACGAAGATTATCGCGGATCTGCTGCTGTCCCTCCGGCGTAAATACCGCCA
>JAFQSU010000083.1 GCA_017409405.1 Oscillospiraceae bacterium
AACCCGACAATCACTCTTGCATTCAATGCAGAAGAGCAGAAGGTAGTAGATGAGTATCAGACAGCGATAACAAACTACGCACAGGAAATGATAACAAAGTTTATCTTGAAGCAGGAGCCGATGTCAAAGTATGACGAGTTCGTAGAAAACCTCTATGACATGGAGCTTGAAAAGCTTCTCGCAGCATACGAGTCGGCATTCGCTCGCGTAAAGTAAAACAGAATAAAAATAAAGAGGAGATGTGAAAATCACATCTCCTCTCAGCGTGTCGATAACCCTATCGACACGCTGAGAGACTGTCCAAAAAGGTGTGAGATTACCCGAATGGAACCCGAAGGCGTATGTGTATACTCCGAGAGGTGACATTCGGGCAAAATAAGCGGAAAATCCCTTGAAGTTCGACACTTCAAGGGATTTTAATATGCGTGCATTTGCTTTTGACCAATGTTTGTTTTACGAAAAAACTCTCTTTAAATTTTTCCTCCGCTTATGCTCTCACGCCTTTTTCGACAGTCTGAGAGGAGATGTGAAAATCACATCTCCTCTTTGCTATTAACTATTTCTTTTCATCAAGCCATTTCCATCTGTTGAGTTGTTGGTGCAGCCTTGAATGTCTCGGAAAAGTGTCCTCGCGGAACTTTTTTGGTGAGATGCCGAAATGCTTTGTAAAAAGCTTTGTGAGCTGAGAACGGTCATAAAACCCACATTCCGAGGCTATTTCCTCAAGTGTTTTTTCTGCCGTCATAAGCAAGGCCCGAGCATGGTTTAGCCTGACGCTCAGAAGAAACTGCATGGGGCTTACACCTGCAACTGCACGGAAGTTCTCTGTATACATGGTACGAGACATTGCGGCAACGTTGCAAAGCTCTGCTATTGTAACCTTTTCGGCATGCTTTTCTATCATGTATTTTATTGAAGCGGTAATTGCGTCGGCTCGCTCTTTGATAAGGTTAAAACCGTTGTTGTTTACAGAGTCTGAACACATTAGACGTAAAAGATCTGCTGTGAGTTCGGCTAATCGGTCAAAACACATGTCGTGATGTTTTCTGAATTCGGACGTCATCTGCCGTATTATAGCATCGGCATCATCTTTCTTTTTGCCTGAAAATTTTGTATGGATTGAAAGTGAACGCTCCTCAAAACGGGCATGCTTGTTGGAGTATGAGAAAAAACGGTGACCGCGGTCTGAGAGGAAGCTGTCGAAAAACGATATGGTAACAACTATCGGGGTGTCCTCAGAGGTGCTCGTGTCGAGATAATGCTCGGTATAGGGAAGACAGATTGTGCAGGTGCCGGGCTCGAGAAGATGCGATTTCCCGGCGAAGGTTACGCTGGGAGTGCCTGCGAGCACATAAAAAATCTGCGTGTAATAATGTACGTGCAGAGCATCCGTTTTTCTTGAAACGTCTGTTTCAACTGTAATAGGAAGCTTTTGAATGGTATTCAATATTGAGTTTGTAAGAACAAGCATTTACATAACACCTCGCTTTATTATTAAGGATACGCCCCACATGTCATTCTGAGCGAAGCCGTAGGCGCAGTCGAAGAATCTCCATGTTATTCATTATAGCATAACTATAACATAACAAAATTTATTTTTCAACAAACCCGAGTCCTTGGAGTAAAGGAAAAATATTGAAACGTACAATAGTACACGTTTGGTGTTTGAATTAGTACGTAGGTTTGTCTTAAAATATAAAATGTAATAAGGCGCAGGACGCGCTTGATATATAAAATACATTTTCAGGAGGAATAGAAATGAAAAAAATTTTATCTGTTATTCTCGCGGTAATGCTCGTTGTAAGCATACTGCCGACAGCCTTTGCAGGCACAAAGGATTGTAATTATGTTTTTACATGCGGTGCAATTGGTAAGTCTGCACAGATTGCTCATGTAAATCAAATAGGAGAAGCACTTTCAACCGAAGGCCACTACTATTCTTCTTATAATAACTCAAATAAGTGGGTGCTTGTCGGACGCAGAAGCGGCTACGGCGGTTTTACGAGAGCTGCTTTTATGGACTTTACGCTGTCGAGTGCAGGAACGCTTCCGGCTGCGAACACCAACAACGGCTTTGTAATTAAGCTCAATGTTCCTGAGTCCGGCATATATTCTCCGAGTATTTCGTATAACAAAGCTAATCTCGGTATGAAACTGAAGTTTTATATCGTAGATACAGATACGACGGAATTCCAGTCAAGCCAGGTAACAGTAGATTCAAACGCCAGCATTTCAACTGTTATAAACACCTTAAAAGCAGCAGGAGATAAATACCTGCTTGGAGAAATTGATACATATACAAACTCTGCGGATGCAAATCCGGCAACTCTGAATACGGTTTATCTTGAAGGTGGAGATTATTGGCTTGTAGCCGAGATGAGTGGACTCAACGCAGAGCTGACTACTGCACAAAAATATACCGTTCAGCTTAAGAGCCTTTCTCTTACGGAAACTCCGGCAACGGGCATTGTTCTTGATAAAGAAACAGTAACTCTCGATGTTGAAGAAGAAAGCGAGCTTTCGGCTGTTGTTTCGGGTGCAGGCGGAACACTTACTGCCGCAAAGGTTATATATGAAAGCAGCGCACCGTCTGTTGCAGCTGTTGATGCCGAAACAGGAAAGATAACGGCAGTTTCCGCAGGTGATGCGGTAATAACAGCTACGGTTGCGGGGTATCCCTCTGTTGCCGATACCGTTTCGGTTAAGGTAAATGCCGCAGATGTTCCCGGTGATTATGACTACAACTTTAACTTCACACCGCTCGGTGCGGCAAGTCAGTTCGGCTACAAGGGTTACACAACATATGCCGACTTCGGCGAGTATGCCACAAACTTTGACCTTACAAAGTCTTCGGGCAAATGGGCTTTTGTCGGTCGTCAGCAGAGCTATTCGGGCATGATAAGAGAGACATTTTCACACATAAGCCAAAAAATTACCAATATCCAAAACTCAATTTACAACGAGGGCTTTGCTCTTAAGATTTACGTTCCCGAAGCGGCGAAGTATTCGGTAACCTTCAACTGGCTCACGGCGTCTAACGGTATGGGCGCGAAGCTCTGGCTCGTTGATGCCGCGACCCCGGGATATACGACAGAGGATTTGAGTGATGTAACGGTCGGAAACGACACAAAGAACGGAAACATATCTGCCGCAATCGCCAACGCAAAGGATGAGTGGTATCTCGGAGAGATAGACACAAACGGACCCAACAGCGGAACCCGTGACCGCCATGCTACATACGAAAACGTAAACCTTAAGCAGGGTGATTATATCCTTCTTATAAAGATGAATGTTACAGACAGTCTTACAGCTCAGGCATCAGACGAAGGACAGCTTTATTTTACGGCTCTGAACCTTGATGAAACGGGTGAGTATGAAGCTCCTGCTCCGGCAGATAGTGAGAATGAGACGGTTTCGTTCTCTGCAATCGCAAGCACGGGCGACCTTGACGCTATCGAGGGTATTGAAAGCGTTATAAACGGAGAGGCAAGCCGAGGTGACACAGTCACGCTTACGGCAAAGAACATAGATGACTACAAGTTTATTGGCTGGAAGCGCGGCAGTGCCGCAAACGGCAAGTTCATCACCGGCGCACCTCAGGAAAACTTTGAGTTTACGATTCTCACAAACACCTGTCTGACTGCAGTGTATGAGCCGATTACACCGGATAGTGCAACGGTAGAGTTCTGGAACGAAAATGGCGAATTTCTTGAGAGCAAGCCTCTTGATGAAAGCTTTGTTATTCCCACGAAGCCTGCACTTCTGCTTACGGGCTTTGAGTTTGATGACTGGTATGTTGCAGACGGCGTAAAGCTTTCTGACGAAATAGAAGGCTTAAAGCTTATAAACGCAGTTCACCGTGCAGTCGCAAAGTACAACGATTCGGAAGAAACCTTTACGGTAACCGCTTCTGTCGGAACAATGGCAGAGCCGTTCTTTGAAAAGACCGACTGCGTATACGACGAGCTTGTACCGCTCAAGCAGGATGAGGCAGGCACATGGCTTCGCAACGGCAAGGTCGTTGCATACGGTAAGGAATATAACTACCGTGTATGGGGCGATGCTGAAATCTCCTATATTTCAGGAACAGCAGGAAAGCGTCCGGTGGCATATCTTGAATACAGCGAGCTTCATGACGCATGCATGGTAGAGTATGATGCGGCAGGAAAGCCGATAATTGAGGCAGGTATCCTCTTCTCATCGTCAGGAACACCGACGGTTGACGGTGCAATGCAGAAGTTCACTTCTCAGAGAAGCACATCACGCGGTCAGTTCACAGCAAAGCCGACAGTTGATACCTACACCGTAGCACGCGGATATATCGTATATGACAACAACGGTACATACGAAGTGGCATACAGTGACGTTATCAATATGGCACAGTAGTTAAAAATCACCGTAGGGGAGAGTTATCTCTCCCCTATTGCGGACTTTTGAGATATCGTAAAAGGAGAAAAGTATATGAAAAACAGGCGAGTTATATCTCTGCTTCTTGCGCTTTGCATGGTACTTTCATACATTCCGTCATCGCTTGCGGCAGACGGATTTGAGGGTGAAACCTACACATATGATTTCACATGCACGGCGCTGGGGCTTTCGTCGCAGGTTGCCCATCTCGCACAGACGAACACGACAACGGCGACAGACGGGCATTATTACACATCGCAGAATGCGTACAAAAATTCAAACAAGTGGGTGCTTGTTTCACGCAGAAGCGGATACAGCGGTTTTACACGTACCGTGTTTATGGACTTCACTCTGTCGAGTGCAGGAACGCTTCCGGCAGCAAACACAAATAACGGCTTCATAATAAAGCTCAACGTTCCGACAACGGGCAAGTTTTCGCCGAGCCTTTCATACAACAAGCATGCAAAAGGTATGAAGCTTAAACTGTACCTCGTGCCGGTGGAGACCGAGGGGTTTGAAGCATCAAAGATTGCCCTTGCTCAGGAATCAACACCGTATGTTTCTACTGCTATTGACCTTGCAAAGGCAGCAGGGGATGCGTACTACCTCGGTGAGGTGGACACCTACACCAACGCTTCAGATTCCGTTCCGGCAACGCTCGCAACAAAGAATTTAAACGGTGGAGATTACTGGCTTATATGTGAGATGAGTGGGCTTAACTCTGCTCTTACCAAAGCCGATACATATACTGTTCAGCTTAAGAACTTTGTGCTCCGTGAGCTTCCGGGTATGAAGGTTACCTTTGAGAAGAACGCATATGTTCTTGGTGTTGGCGGCAGTGATACTGTTGTTGCCACTGCAAGCGATGATTCGGGCATCGTAAACGGTGCGGAGTTTGTATTTGAAAGCACTGATACATCTGTTGTGACTGTTGATGCAGACGGAAAAATAACGGCACACAAGGCAGGCAGTGCAAAAATCAAGGCTACCGTAAAGAGCACAAAGTACGCAGAAAGCGTGCAGGTCATAGTAAAGGCGGCAGGTGATACCGAGGTCGCAAATAATGAGTACAAGCTGCATTCGGGTGTTCTTAAAACTGATTTAAAAAACACTGTAATAAAATCAGATTATGCGGCAGCGCTCAATTACAACACGCTTGACACCACAACAGCACCGTGGGCGTACAACGCACACGCAGGAACAACAACTTTTAACCTCACAAATACAAGGACGATGGTAGAGGTGAAGAGTGCTTCGCTCGGCAGTGCGTTTTATGCAGTTAAGGTGAGTGTCGCAAAGGGCGGACTCTATGATATGGATGTTTCGTTCCTTTCGCACAAGTGGGGTATAGGTGCAGATGTATATGTGTTCCCGACATCAGAAATTACCGGGAACACCGTCAAGGTGGCTGACCTTACAGCCAAGACGCCTTGCGGAGATATCGACACCTACGCATCGGGCGGTAACGGAACGACCACTACGGCGACGGATTATGTCGGCAGGGTTAACATCCCGGATGCAGGAGACTATTATGTTGTAATCTTCTTTAAATCAAATGCAGCCGGAGTATGGGATACTGCACGTTCATCGCAGTATGCATACCTTACGGGAATTACTCTGCGTGAAACCGCACCGTCCGTAACTGTGTCCTGCCTCGATTTGATTGAGGTAGGAACCCCTGCTTCCGTCAGTGCGGTAATGAAGGATATCGACGGAAACATAATAGCAGATGCAGAGATTACATATAAAAGCTCGGACGAGAGTGTTCTTTCTATTGAAAACGGAGTTGCAACCGCACACAAAGAGGGCAACATTACAATAACGGCGACAGCCGTAGACAACGGCACGAAGCTTTCCGCAAAGGGAAGTGCGCCCGTTGAGATAATAGACCCCAATGTTGAACTGCCTGAGCACAATTATGTATTTACATATCATGCTCTTGGCGTAGACTCGCAGGTTTCTCAGGAGGGACATGTTCCGCTCGGCGATTATTACAGTACCTTTGATACGTCAATATCGTCCAAATGGGCGTTTGCAGGAAGACGTGCAAGCTATCACGGCTATTTCAGAGACACCTACGCCGATTTCTCTCTGGCGGAATCCGACGTAGACAATCACGAAACAATGGCTCCGGGATTTTTGTTCAAGATTCAGGTGGAAAAGACCGGTATATATACACCGAAGCTTGAATACAACATTCAGGATTTCGCACTGCGTGCGGATATGTATCTTGTTCCAGTAACCGAGGGCGGTATTTTTGCCCCCGAAAAGGTTATAGGTCACAGCAACCCTAACGTTGCCGCTGCGGTAAAGGAGCTTCGCAGCAGTGACAAGTGGCACATAGGAACGGTTACTACATATTCCTCGAAGATTCCGGATGTGTATAAGAACGTATACCTCAAAAAGGGGGACTATTTCCTCTTCTTTGTTCCCAATGGAAGCACGTATATGGGCTCAAGCGGCAGATATTATCTGTATCTGAGAAGCTTTTCACTTAAGAACCCGACTGTTACCGTTGATGTGGAAGGAAAGGATTCTGTCGGTATCGGTGATGAAATGCAGCTCTCATGGACGGTAAGAGACCCTAAGGGCAACATTATTCCTGATGCAGAGGTTACATTTGAAAGCTCTGATACAAAGGTTTTGCGCGTTGATGTCCAAACCGGTGCAGTTACGGGCGTTGACCTCGGAGAGGCAACCGTATACGCAAAAACGGTTATCGGCGATAAGGAGTATACGGGAAGTATAGATATTTCAACGTATGTTGTACAGTTTGGAAGCATCAAGGCAGAGGCCGCTCCCGTTGAGGTAGGACAGGGAAATGCAACGGAGATTGTTCTGACAGGATACCTTACCAACGGAGAGGAGACCGACATAAGCACAGCGAGAAAGGTGTTTAGCTCAAAAACACCCGAGATTGTCGAGGTTTCAGAAAACGGAATTGTCACTCCGCTTCGTGCAGGTAAGGGCGAGGTTGAGGTTGTTGTTATAAAAGACGGAATCGCCGCAACCACAACTGTCGAAATAACGGTCACGGACAGCAGCAAGCTTTCATCGCTCACACTTACGGGTGCCGATGAGGTAGGATATCTCCGTGATGCGACACTTACCCTTACTGGTGAAATGTCAAGCGGATATGGTGCAGACATAAGCGCTTTCGATGTTAAGTGGGAGCTTACCGCTGTGGAGAACGGCGAGGGTCAGGTAATTGACGGCGGAATCGTTCTCGAAGACGGCGGCAAAGTCTGCGGAATAACAAAGGGCGCGTGTGCAACCGTTTCTGCATATGTTGATGTTGAGGGAAATATAATCCGTTCAAACACGATTAAAATTACCGTAGGCGAAACCGATCTTCGTGATTTCATGGTAAACTTCAAGGAGACGAAGGAAAGCAACCACAAGCTTATAAAGCTTGAAAACGAGGGCTGGGAAATCGACTATGCGAAGTCGTTTGCAAACATATCTCCGCAAATGTACAACTTCGGTATGTTTGTTCACACAAACGCACCGGGGCAGAAGCTTGTTATACGCATAGATGTTCCGTATACAGGCGTTTACAACGTTTCGTTCGACGGAAGAGCATACGGAATAGAGGGTGCGGAGGATATCGACATATATGTTGACGGAACATATGTCGGTGATTACGCGTTCTATGACAGAGGTCTTACGATAGCAGGTTCCGTTAAAAGCCTGCGTACGGTTTACCTTGAAAAGGGCGTACGTGAAGTAACCTTTGTTGTAGGAGATAAGAACGAAATTTCAGGAAACTACAGATTCATTCCGTCCACAATGCGTTTTGCGGCAAAGTACAGGATGCCTGCAATCCGTGAGATAATAACGGATAAGGAAGAAATAACCATAGCAAAGGGTGAGAGTGAGAATTTGGGAACAAAGCTTCTCACCGATGACGGTTTTGTTTACGAATGGGAAAAGGCTCTTGATGGAGAGGCAGACCCACTCACTGAGGTGACATATTCCGTAAACGATGAGGGAAAGGATGTTCTTTCAGTAGATGCTCTCGGCAACATAACTGCGCTTTCTGAGGGAGCTGCAACCGTAACCGTAACGGTTACATCAAATAAGGGCACGTCCGATGTAACAACGAAGACGAAGGAAATTCCCGTCACGGTAGGAAGCGAAATTCCGACAGCGGATAAGGTGTTATCTGTCATTGAGATAACTCACGGTTCACTTGTTATGAGTCTTAAGAGTGATGGCATAACTCTCGGCTTTGCCGGAAAGAACAAGCTCGGCAACGAGGTTGCAATCCCCGATGGTGCAACCGTTGTATGGGAAAGCAAAAACGAAGATGCTGCTACCGTTTCTGGCGGAAAGGTAATACCGCACGGCTACGGCACGTCAGAAATTACGGTGTCGGTAACTCCTGACGGCGGTGAGACGATAGTGTCAAAGCCAATAACCGTATCTGTCAGAGAGGGAAAGACAAAGCGCACATATTATACTCAGAGCAAGGTGGATGCGGCGCAAGACAATATCGGAAAGTACGACTGGGCGAAAAATATTCAGAAAGCGGCGGTTACGGCAGCTGATAATTATTTCGACAGAAGCCTTGATGAATGGTGGAAGATGATTCCGTCAAACGATATTCCGCGTGCTACAACCGTAGGAATGAGCGGAGACCCGGATGCATATATATGCCGTTACTGCAAAACCAATCTCAAGCAGGAATACAGCGTATATCCGTGGATTGTAGACCCGTTCAACAATCCGTGGAAGATACAGTGCCCTGAGTGTAAGCGACGCTTCCCGTCAAACGACTTTGCTTCGCTTTACAATCTTGTTGTTGAGGAATACGGAGAATATAACGTAGAGCTTGCACACAAAATGAACGACGAAATTGTCGAAAAATCCGGCGGAAGTATTGACTATCTCAAAAACACGGCGTATCCCGAGGTCGGAAGCGCAGGTTCTCTCGTAAAGCTTACCGGCAAAGAAACCGTTGAAGGTTGGGGCGTTGACGACGGTCTCGGTTATGATACCGGCAGAGTGTATTCAAACGGGACGAAAGAGATTCATACATATCTTGCATACTTTGTGCATTTCGGATACTGGTACAATTATGGGACAAACTCCGCTCAGATGATACAGGCAATAAACACTCTTGCAGATGCTTATATCTATACGGGCGATGAAAAGTACGGCAGACTCGGCGCAATTCTCGTTGACCGAATTGCAGACCTGTATCCCGACTATGAAATTGAGCCGTGGAAGAATCTCGGATATTACAATCAGGGCGGAGCGCGAGGCAAGATACTCTATAATATCTGGGAGTGTGCCCTTGCAGAAGATCTTGCAATTGCATACGATGCGCTATTCCCTGCATTTGACGATCCTGAGGTTATCGAGTTTGTTTCCGAAAAGGCGAACAGATACGGATATACCGACAAGCTGACCGATGTTTCCGACGGTGAGGGTACGGTAAAGAAGGTAACGGGCGAGACTCTCAGAAGCAATGTTGAAAACAACTTCTTAAGAGAAATTTTCGACGCTGCCCAAAATTCAAAAATAAGAGGCAACTTCGGCTTCCACCAGTCTACCGTAGCGGCTGCAGGTGTTGTCCTTGACACGCAGCCGGATACAAATGCAATGCTCGACTGGGTGTTCAATAACGGAAGCTCGGGCGATACCTACAATACAGGCGGAAACATCAGTGAATCCTTGATTGATCTCGTATCGCGCGACGGTCAGGGTAATGAATCCGCTCCGTCCTATAACAGAATATGGTTGACAGAGCTTGCAGCTCTTGCCGATATTCTTGCGGAATATGACGCCTATAAGGGCTTTGATATCTGGAATAATCCGAAGTACTTTACTATGTGGCGCTCATATAACCCGATGACGCTTGTAAGACGCGGCGTTGCTCCGATAGGTGACTGTGGCCTCACGGGAAGCTTTGAAGCATATCCCGACAGCCCCGAAGGCTTGCTTGAGGCATACAGACATGCAAAAGAACTCCACGAGGACACTGCGGTTGAAATAGCACAGCTTTTCTATCAGCTACATACGCTCACCAACAAAGATGTCAAGGGAATCCATTATAATATATTTACCGAAAACCCTGAAAGCGTCGAGCAGGAGATAGAGGACATAATCGAAACACACGGAGAATATCCCGATTATGACAGAAGTTCAATGCTCACCGGCTACGGCTTTGCAGCACTTCGCGCAGGAACTCTGCACGAAACGGTGGGTGCAGATGTAATCAGAGATACAACCCGTGACTTCTGGATGTATTTCGGAGGTGCTGCATCGCATTCACATTACGATACACTCAATATAGGCGTTGAAGCATACGGCATAAGTCTTTCTCCCGATAACGGATACCCCGAACAGACAGGACACGACCCGAACAGAGCACAGTGGACGAACCCGACACTTTCCCATAACGCAGTTGTCGTGAATGAGGTGTCACAGCTTAAAAATCAGTTCCCGGCAAAGCCTCTGCATTATGACGGGAAAGACACACGCGTAAAGGTTATGGATGTCGATGCATCTGATACATATATTGAAACGGATGAGTATCGCAGAACTGTGGTAATGGTGGACTATGATGACGAAATTTCTTACGGTATCGACTTCTTTAAGGTACGTGGCGGAAATGACCACCTGTACTCCTTCCATGCTGCAAGTGAAGAAGTGTTTGACTGCTCGGAGGAAATCGACTTCTTTGAACAGCCGGGCGGTTCGTATGCAGGCATAGATGTTCCGTTTGGCAATGATCCGCAGACGAATCAGAGTTCGTCATATGTAAAGCTCAAATATCCGATAGGCTACACATGGCTGTTTGATGTGCGGCGTGCAGACAATCCGGGACTTTCTGAGTTCTTCGTCGATTATAATATAATTGATATGCAGAACTATTCGCGGAACAATAAAAAGATGGATATACATCTTCGCATGACCATGGTAAACGATTTTGAGCCTGACGAGATTACGCTTGCAAAGGGCTATCCTCCGCGCAAACCTAAGAACCAACAGTATCTTGATTATATGCAGTATATGCTTGTGCGTCGTAAAGGCCGTGACCTTAACACTCTGTTTACGACAGTTATCGAGCCGTATAATAAAGAACGCTATATAAAGGAAATTAAGCCTGCGACCGTAACCGCTTCTGAAGATACGGGAACGGACAAGGCATCTGCTGTCAAGGTTACGCTTGCCGATGGCAGAATTGATTACATTGTATACGCTCAGAATAACGATATCACATATACCGTAACTGATAACGAAACGGGTTACAGCTTTGCCTTCTCCGGATTTGTCGGAGTGTGGACGGTAAAACCCGACGGAAACGGCGGATATGTGAACGTATACAGCTACATAAACGATGGAACGACGATAGGCGAAGGCGAATTCCTTGTTGACGGAAAAAGCGCATCAATAAAAGGATGTGTTACAGATTTTACGGTAGAGCCTGCATTTGACAACTACATTGATGTGGAGTTTAACCGCACGCTCTCGGATGAAGAGGCACAGAGCCTTGTTGACTGCATGATAAATGTCGAGTCTGAAGAACCGGGCAACGCTGCATACGTAATAAAAGACGTTCTCAACTTTAACGGTAACAGCGCTCGCCTTGATATAGGTGCAGTAACTACCGTGAACTCATATAAGGACAGGAGTAATATCAATGGTGGCTACAATTATGACATAGCTGCCGGGAAAGCCTTTGAGATTGCCCTCTCATATGAGGAGAACGGCGCACCTAAGCTTTCAGACCCCGGAAAGCAGAGTGTAACTGCAGGAAGCTCAATTGCGGTACAGCTTACAGCAACGTCTGATGACGGACCGATAATGTTTGAACCGCGTACAATACCGAGAGGTGCAAGCATTGATAGCAACACAGGCAAATTTACATGGAAGCCGGATGCATCTCAGGTCGGAGATAACCTCGTAAGCATAGATGCTGTTGATGTGCTTGGCAGAAGAACTACACAACATTTCACCGTAACCGTTTACGGTGCAACAACCGGTTCACCATCACAGAGTGAGGACGGCACGGGTTCAACTGATACCACCGATACACCGTCCGGCGGCGGTGGTGGCGGAGGCGGCGGTGGCGGTGGTGCCGCACCTGCCCCCGATACGGACGAAAATGTAGGAGACGATGATGAAAGCCTTCCCCTTGAGGAGAAGGTGCCGAGCGAAGGCGAGGCGGATGAGGTGGAAAATGGCGACACGGCAAATATCCGATTCACTGACCTCGGAGACCACGCCTGGGCATCCGATGCAATCAACGAACTTGCGAAAGCAGGCATCATCAAGGGAACAAGTGAGACCATGTTCTCACCTGCTGCCAATATAACGAGAGCTGATTTTGCACTGCTTCTTGTCAGAGCGTTCAATCTTGAATCCGACAATACCGAAAACTTCGCAGACGTAAGCGAGACCGACTACTTTGCCGCTGAGCTTGCAATAGCCCGAAATACGGGAATAGTCGGCGGAATAGGTGATAACAAGTACGCACCGAGAAGCACCATAACCCGTCAGGACATGATGGTAATAGTATACCGAGCTTTGACAAAGCTTGGAATGGAGTTTGCAATAGAAGAGGTTGATTATCCTGATATTGAAGCTGTTGCACCGTACGCAAAGGATGCGGTCAAAGCGCTTATAACGGCAGGCTTAGTCAACGGCAAAAACGGACTTGTCGAACCTGCAACATACACAACCCGTGCAGAGGTTGCAGTACTTGTCAAAAGAATACTGGACTATGTAAACTAAGTTGTATGGGCTTCTCTGTTTTCAGAGAAGCCTGTGCTTTGCAAAGCTTTCAAAGGAGATATTACTATGAAAAAAATCGGACTTGTAAGAATGGATACATCACACCCGTTCACATACGGACGTGTTATGGATGAAAATCCTGAGCTTGGCCTTGCATATACCATGGTATATGATGACGGCTTCCGCACCGACGAAGAAGTTGAGTGGTTTGTGAAGAAATGCGGCATGGAGGGAAGGGCAAAAACAATTGAAGAGCTTGCCGATAAAACTGACGTCGGATTTATTCAGGGCTGCAACTGGGATAAAAAGTTTGACTATGCCCGTCCGTTTATAGAGCGCGGAAAGCCGGTGTTTATCGATAAACCGTTTGTCGGCAGCGTCAAGGATATTGCACGCGTCCGTGAGCTTGTGAAAAACGGTGCAAAAATTCTCGGCTCGTCTGCATCACGGTATGCGCATGAGATAAGTGATTTTCTTGCATTGCCTGTTGCGGAGCGAGGAGAGATTCTTTCCGTAAACATCATAGCCGGTGTTGATGAATTCAACTATGCATCAAATGCGTGTGAAGCGCTTTCCGAGATTGCGGATTCCCGTGCGGTATCATGCCGTTATATCGGCAGTGCCGAGCGTGACGGCGGTAAGTGCGAGCTGTTCTGCGTCCGTTTTGAGAACGGGGTAGTGGGTACATATTGCGTATGCCTCACAAAATGGCATCCTTTCCGCGTGACGATTATGACAACGAAGACCTCGTGTATATTTACCATAGACTCTGCGGCTGTGTATAAGTCCATTCTTTCACGCCTTTCCGAGTCGCTTCATACAGATACCGTAAAAACCGCAGACGTTGAGCGTCTTATCAACGTAACGGAGTTTATGCTCTGCGGAAAGAGAAGCCGCGATTTTGAAAACGGCAGGGAGGTAAAGATTTCAGAACTTTCACCCGACGATTATTTTGACGGGGACGAGTTTGAAAGATACTACGAAGCACATGCACCAATGATATATTGCGACAGATAAAAGACCGCCCCACTTTGTGGGGCAGCCCGTAAAATATATGCGGTTGGCAAACCGTTTCGGCGCGCCTTGAGGCGCCGCCAACATAATAGCCTTATAGGCTTAGTGCAATGTCAAGGATATAAGGGGAAACTCAATCTAACTTCGGGGGATAGCATATCAAGATATCAGCATCTTTAAATACAACATCATCACAATTTGCTGATATGAAATATTTATCTCCGCGACATAGTTCTGTCTTTTCATCTTTATAAATCATGTTTCCGGATGAGAGTGCAATCACCGTGACGAAGCTGTCTTCGTTCAATGTGTATTTTTGACAGGTTATTCTGTCCAAAGCAAAATAAGGCGTGTCAAGATAGGAAATGAGCGTATGCTTTGCGTATGTAGCCTCGTTCGATACATTTCCTTTTAAAAAGTGTGCATCAATTATTTCCTCACGGCTTTTAGGCGTGTAATCAAAGCAATCGAGCATATTCTCATAACCGACACCGTAGTGGATTTGCTCGGGAGTGTAAACAAGCCCCGATACAGTGGTAGTCTCTGCACGCATCGTATAGTCCGACGGTTCCTGTATCTCAAGCAGAAAACACCCTTCGCCTATGGCATGCGGCATACCGCCGGTGACGAGAATAACATCTCCTTCGTGCACATCAAATCTGTGCATTGCTTCAAGCATTCCTGTAATATCCTGACTGTTGAAAAGGTCTTTGAATTTCTCTCGCGTAACCTCGGGCTTAAAGCCAAGGTATACGCAAGCGCTATCCGCAGCCCCCAAAACATACCAGCACTCTGTTTTTCCGTACTCTGAATTAAAATGCTTCCTTGAATACTCCTTTGTCGGATGTACCTGAATACCCAGACGCTCGGCAGCATCAAGGTACTTAATCAGAACTCCGGCATCACTTCGGCCTTTTCCAAAATCAGAAGGGTTCACTACATCAGTAATCAACTGCAGCTTGCCGCCACACTCAACACGCGTTATACCTTCGTTTTTCACATATTCTTTGTTTTTTGCTTCGCAAAAGGATGATATCCAATCTTCGGGATAAAAGCTGTTTTCACAATGCGACTTTCCCAAAAACGCATCAAGACGTTTTCCACCGGTATAGGTTCTTCGTACTCTTGTTTCATATTGTTTTAACGGTTTCATAGTATGTCCTCTCTTTCAAAATTAATGAATTCAAGGACATACTAACATGCAGAAATTCTCTTTTCTTTTTGTATTTTTCGAAAAAAGTTGCAAAATTTTAGATATTATATTATTATACTGTTGGTGATATTATGAATGGCATATATAAATTTGAACGTAACTTTCTCGGAAACAACAGTATTGTAATTAAAAAGAAAACCGTGCATACATCATTTAAAAACCATTGGCATAACTACTATGAAATAATGTATTACAGCGGATGCACGGGAAGGTGCATATTAAACGGAAATGAATGGTCAATAGATGGGGCTTGCCTCTTTTTTTTGACCCCAACGGATTTTCATAGAATTGAGACCGATGACAACAAAAACGCATATTCAATAAATATTTCATTTACCGAAAACGCAGCAGATAATGCTCTTCTCGGCTTGATTGGGAGAACTCCGCAGGTTGTTCAAAGCGTTCCGGACAGTGTTTCGTCGCTTATATCAGATATGCATGGAGTTTTTGAGGGAAGAACGACCTTTCGTGAGAAGCGTCTCTATCATATGTTGAATATTCTGCTCATGGACATATATACCTACGGCGAACGTGACATCAGAAAAACACCGGAAATACATCCGATTATAAATGATGCGATAATGTACCTTGTTACGAGTGAAAAGAGAGATTTCACTCTTGCCGAACTTTCGAAAAGGTACAATCTCTCGGAAAGCTATTTTTCGCATCTGTTTCATCACCAGACAGGTGTAACTGTTAAGCGATACATAAACGAGCTCAAAATCGAATACGCAAAACGTCTGCTTGAAGATAGTGCGATGTCAATTCTTGATATTTGCTATGAAGCAGGGTTTAACACAACTTCGCACTTTATACGAGTGTTTAAATCCGCCACAGGAAAAACACCGTCCGAATATCGTTCTGAGTTCAGAAAGTAAAAGAAACATACCCATATAGCAACTAAGCAGGCGGTTTGACTAAACCGCCTGCTTAAAATTTTCACAGTCACTGCATGTGTTCTTTTCTCAGCTGTGACGGGGACATGCCGAAATGTTTGCGAAAACAGTTTGAAAAATACTGTTCATCCGAAAATCCGCAGATATCAGAAATACGGTTTATTTCATGCTTCGTTTCATACAGAAGAAGCTTGGCATAATTTAACCGTAAATCCTTTATATACGACATAACAGTAGAGCCTGTTACACTTTTGAATTTACGGCAGAAATACACTTCCGAATATCCGAATCTGTTGCTGAGTGCTGAAGTGGTTATATTTTCACAGAAGTGTTTGTCGATATACTCGAGAACCTCCTTGAATCTGCTGTCAATAAGGCTTGTCATGCTCTCCCTGCTCAGGCATTTACGGTAAAAATGACCGAGGAGAGAGTAGACTAAGCTTATAGAAATCAGTACATCCGCAGCATCCTGAGAATCAGCGATGGCGCGGAGTGAGTCGAAAATGTTGATTATATCCCGGTCATCGGTCAGATTGATAAATGAAACCTCATGCTCCGGGATTTTTTTTAAAAACATCGGAGTGGCAGGAGTGTTGTTATAAAAGCTACCTATGTCAAACATTATGCAATCGTAAAATACGCCTTGCTCATGCGCAAAGGCGTGGTGCGCCTGTCGCGGATTTATAATGACAAGCTGCCCCGGCTTAGCTGTGACACGCTTATCGCCAAAGTTTATATCCATTGCACCTTCATACACGCGCAAAAGCTCCATTCTTTCGTGCCAATGCATAGGAAAGCACTCCTCACCGGGTGTTTTTCGTCTGTCGGGGAGAAGTCTTATCATGTTTCGGTTGAAAGTGGGTATAACTATCTCTTTTTCCATAATATTCATGCTATACACCTCTGCCGTGTTGGTACAGGTACATTATATATGCGCTTTTGATATGTGTCAATGCTACGAAATGTAATAGGTTAAAATTTTACAAGTTCTGGTGAAAATATCCACTGTTATAAGCTTTTTTACTGTGATAAAATCAAATAAAGAACGGAGGATTGTTATGAAAATAGGAACAATGATAAAGTGCAACAGCAGCGGACAGAGCAACGTGACTATTGATGATATTGAACGCAAATTCCGTGAGCTTTCAGAAAACGGCTTTGATAACTGCCAGTTTTGCAGCTGGCTTCCGTCTGTCTGGACTGATGAGAACGCGGAGAAGATAAACGGATTTGTGAAAAAATACGGCGTTGAGATTTCCGCATTCTGGTGCGGCTGGGAAGGACCGAACACATGGAACTTCTACGACGGGCAGTATACGCTCGGTCTTGTCGCTCCTGAGTACCGTGCAATGAGAGTTAAAAACCTCTGCGACGGAGCGGATTTTGCAAAAAAGCTCGGAGTGACGGATGTTGTAACCCACATGGGCTTTATTCCGGAAAATCCAAACGACTCTAATTTTATGCCGATGTGCATTGCCATTCGCACGGTTGCAAAGCATCTTGAAGCAAACGGGCAGAATCTGCTTTTTGAAACGGGGCAGGAGACCCCGGTTACAATGCTGCGTTGCTTTGAAACTGTTGGGTGCGACAACCTTTTCGTAAATCTCGACACCGCAAACCTCATCCTTTACGGCAAGGCAAATCCGGTAGATTCGCTTGATGTTTACGGCAAATACGTCCGAGGTATCCACGCAAAGGACGGGCATTATCCGACAAACGGGCATGATCTCGGTCGTGAGGTGAAGATAGGCGAGGGAAGGGTTGATTTCAAAGCACTGTTTATCCGCCTTCATGAGCTCGGCTATGACGGTTGTGTAACCATAGAGCGTGAGGTAAGCTCCGCAGCAGAGGAAAATCGTGATGTTTTGGAAGCGAGAGATTATCTTAGAAAAATTATTGATGAAGTTTACGGAGGCAGAAAATGCTTAAAGTAGCAATTGCAGGTCTGGGTGTTATGGGACAGACCCACGAAAGTGCGTGGAAAAATGTATCTGATGCAGAGGTAACGGCTGTTTTTGATGCTGTACCGGAATTGCTTGAAAAGTATTCATACGCCAACGCATATACGGATTTTGATAAAATGCTCGAAAAAGAGGAGCTTGATATAATCGACATCTGCCTGCCCACAACAGCGCATACCGATTTTTCTCTTCGTGCTATGAAAAAAGGGATAAATGTAATCTGCGAAAAACCGATTTCTTTAAACCGTGAGGATGTAAGCCTTCTCTATGAAACGGCGGAGAAAAACAATGTCAAATTCATGGTCGCACAGTGCGTCCGTTTTACAAGTCCTTACGAAATATTTAAGAAGATATATGAAACAAAACGGTTCGGAACTCTTCTTTCCGGCGAAATGCGCCGTCTCGGAAAGGTTCCCGGCAGACGGTGGATGCTTGACCCGAAGCTTTCCGGTGGCGTCACCTGTGATTTGCATATCCACGACGCAGACGCGATTTTATATATTTTCGGGAAACCGGAAAAGGTACATTCCTTCCGTTCTCAGCGCAAGGAGCAGGACTATGTCCATGCAGTTTACGAATACGCCGATTTTTCGATAAATGCATCTGCTGCATGGTATGCCGCACCGTATGAGTTCACCTATGGCTTTACGTTCCAGTTTGAGCGCGCGGTTGTCGCACTGGAAAACGGAAAGTTTAACGTGTTCACCGATGAAAAGCTCGGTGAGGACGAATATATCCCGGACGGCTTGAATCCGTATGAAAAAGAGCTTTCATATTTTGTTGACTGCGTTATAAACAATGCCTCATGTGATAAGGTAAAGCCGCAGGAACTTGAAACGGTGCTTGATATTGTGAAGCAGCTTTAAGTTTATTGCTTGCCTGCTGCTGACTTCCGGTATTCCTTTATTGTCATACCGTATTTTTTCTTAAAGGCTTTCATGAAATAATGCTCATCGCGAAAACCGACAGCACGGCACAGCTCACTGACAGTGTAATTGTTCTTGCGCAGAAGCTCGGATGCTGCGCAGAGTCGGGTGTCCGAAAGATATGCCACAGGTGTCATACCGACATATTCGCGGAAAAGCCGGCTTAAATGCTGTGGGCTTATAAAAAGCATCTTTGAAATATCAACTGCGGAGAAGTTCTCGTGGCTGCAATTTAGCTTTATCAGCCTTTTTGCATTCTCTATCAGCTCACTGTATGAGGCGTCAAAGGTATGAGATATCGCATTATTATCGTGTTCCAATGCGATAATCTTCATCACAACCGAAAGCACTGTATAGTATAGTGTGGTGTTTGTTGACTCTATAGAAGAAAACAGCTCATCAAAAAGTGCAGTTATTTCTTCTGATTGCTTTGCCGGTTTAACGGGTAGCTCGGCATCAAGTCCGAGTTTTTTACCGACATCAAATTTTGACTCTTCGTTAAAATTTACCCAATAATACTGCCACGGGTTCTCTTCGTCCGGATAATACATGATCGCTTCATTTTTCGGTATAAAGAAGAAATCTCCCGGACCGATGTCATACTCCTTTTTGCGGATGAAGAGCTTTCCTCTTCCGCTTCTGACATAATGAAGCGAATCCCATGAGTATACTCTGAAAGAATTCCATCCTTCTACATAGTGGAAATCGTTATAGCCTATCATTCTTAAGCAGAAAATATCATCTGTACCACTGCGGAAACGTATCTCTCTTTTTGGACTTGTCGGCTCTGCCATGTCTTTCGCCTCCTTTTTCTTTATCTTACCATATCAAGAAATAAATTACAATGTGATGTTCAAAAAAGACACAAAACGAAACAAAAATTCCATTTTATTATATGATTTGATGTGATATCATTCTGTTATAATGGTTTATATTGAAAGGAAATACCTATGAAGAACATTCGTTTTGCAGTCTGCGGAGCCGGACGGCGCGGAATGATGCTTACGCGCGACATCCTCGTTTCACTTCCGGGTGTTGAGGTTTGTGCGGTGACAGACCCGTATGCCGATAAAGCTGAAGAGCTTGCAGATACAGTAAAAGAAAAAACAGGCTCACGCCCGAAGGTTTATGCAGGCCATGAAGAGCTTTTCGATGCTGAAAAGCCTGATGCCGTTCTGGTCGCTACAAGCTGGGACGCTCATGTTCCGGTTGCAATAAGCGCGATGGAGCGGGGGGTTGCAGTTGCACTTGAGGTTGGTGCGGTATATAACGAAAGAGAATGCCGCGATCTGATTGATACATATGAGAGAACAAAAACACCGTTCATGCTTCTGGAAAACTGCTGCTTCGGTAAGGAAGAGCTTCTCGCAACGGCAATGGCGCGTGACGGTCTTTTCGGCGAAATCGTTTATTGCCACGGCGCATATATGCACGACCTTCGTGACCAGGTGGCTTACGGAGAAAAAGAGCGCCATTATCGCAACGGTGAATATTCAAATTACTGCCGCGATAATTACCCGACGCATGACCTCGGCCCCATTGCAAAGCTTATCGGTATCAACCGCGGAAACCGTATGGTGTCGCTCTCAAGCCGCGCATCAAAGGCAAGGGGCATAAATGAGTTTGCAAAAACTAAAGATGACCTTGCTGAGATGGTGACACGTGAGTTTCGACAGGGCGATGTTGTTGAAACTATCATCACCTGCGAAAACGGCGAGCTTATAAGCCTTCGCCTTGATACCACGCTTCCGGCATATTACTCCCGTGAGTTCACTGTAAGAGGAACAAAGGGACTGTATAAGCAGGATATCAATTTTGCGGCGTTCGACGGCGACGAAATGGACCACGGCGGCAGAATTGAATATATGATAAAAGAAGTTAATAATGCAACAAAGTACCATGACAAATATCTGCCGGAGATGTGGAAGAATATCACGCCCGAGATGATAGAGTCCGGTCACGGCGGTATGGATATCTTCGAGTTTGAAGCTTTCTGTGACTGCCTGCGAACCGGCAAGGAAATGCCGATAGACGTATACGACGCCGCGGCATGGATGAGCATAGCTTATCTTACCGAACAGTCAATAGCACAGGGTGGTGCATCGGTAGAAATCCCCGACTTTACAAACGGTGCATATAAAACCCGTCCGCTAAAGGATGTTATTGAGCTTTAGGAGAGATTGGCACACCCTGAGCGACAACGCTGTCATCATGAGCCTGTCGAAGGATTCCCCCTCGGGTGCGGCACACAAAAAATCATGCAGAAATGCATTTTAATATAAATAAAAACAAAAACAGGAGGAACAAACAAAATGAAAAGATTTATTTCACTTATCCTCGCAATCATTATGGTAGCTGCCATGGTGCCCGGTATGGCACTCGCAGCGGTAGAACCCGCCCCGATAGAGTATAATATTACCCTTGACGCTCTCACTGATGTAGCAAGAACAACATATGCAACTTCGGTAGCTTATAATAAGCTTTCATATGTAAGCTGGCTTACAAAGAATAACAGTGGCGTTGAAGGTGCACTGCTCGACCCGGATAAAACTGAGGCTTATGAGCTTCACAGTAGAGAAAGTGGTTCGGTTATGAGCGGCATTGAGTTGAAAGATTACGGCCTCAATCCTACTTTGATTGTTGCAACCAATATGGAAGAAAAAATCAGCTCAGTAGATAAAATCACCGCTTATAATAATTTTAACTTTTATATCAAAATTAAGGTTCCGACTTCGGGAACTTACGCAATTTCTCTTGCAAACAATGCTGCCATTGGAAAATTTTCTGATATTTATAAAAATTCCGCAAAAAACGAGCTTACAAAAGCGGCAATAACTGATGTATATCTCAGTAAGGTTAAAGAAGAGCATCTTGCATCTTCGAGTGCTGCCGGCATAGGTAACTACAAGTCTGAGCTAAATGCAATCGTCGCCGACAGCAGCAAATATCTTGGAAGGTACGACTCACGCATACTTGGTGAAGAACAGAAATTTGCAACGAACGGTCAGTACCTTGAAGCAGGAGAGTACTTCCTTGTATTTAATGTTAATGAGACTACAACAAAGCTTCATACAGATTATTATTACAGATCATATGACGCTGATGCTACGAACCCTGCAAAAACCTATATCTATCTTCAGTTCAATCTCTCGGATATAACGCTCACTCCAATCCTTCCGGCGAGAACGCATGAATATGTTATAGCTCGCGAAGCATTAACGGACGGTAATAATACAAAAGATCACGGCGATAGTGATTACTGGAAGGTAAGCTGGATTCCAAAGGATACTAACACTGCGGCATTGCTTGATCTTAATAAGACCGATGCATACGAGTTGAGTGCACGTATCGGTTCAATGAGGGATAATTCTTCAAGGCTGGGTGTTAATGCGTATTATTCACAGTTCTTGGTAAACAACTGGGTTGTTACGGCTGTTGAAAAATACGCAACTGATGCAGATGCTTGGGCGGCTGCACGAGAGACAAAAAGTACATATCCTAACTATACAAATGGAAATATCCAGTACGGTATAAGGCTGAAGGTAGAAAGACCGGGCACATATACACTCTCTCTCAAGAGCCTGCCTCTGTCAGATATCAGAGACAATTACTCAAAGTTATTTTCTACTACAAGTGAATTTACAGCCGGCGCGGTTACAAAGGTATACTTTGCGAAGGCTGCGGCAGATACTACAAGCAAACAAAACAGTCGCACACAGGAAAACGCTGCTCTCAATAATTCTGAATACAGTTCGAAGTATATAGGACTCTATGATTCGAGAATAGAAGAAACACAGGAGTACGGAGATACGGAAATTACCATTCCGGAAGCAGGTGAGTATTATGTCATATTCAAAGCAGATGAAGACTGCTCGGATGCTTCAAAGGGCGGAAACTCTCGCATGTATGAAAAGCTTTCCTTGAGTCAGACAACTGAAAACGACGTAACAACTTATAAATATACCGCTCAGGAATTCCAGCTCTTTGTCCTCTCTAATATCACCCTCACTCCCGTTGAAGAAGCTCCGGCTGAGTCCGAAGAAGAGACAGCCATGAAGGAAGCTCCGGCTGAAGAGGTGGAAGAAGACCTTTCAGAAACGGCAGATGTAAAGGTTGTCGGCATAAATGCAGAAGATGCTGCTGACACAGGTCTTTCCGGCGCGGTACAGAACATATCTGCAAACCGCGGAGAAACCGCAGAAGTAACGGCAAAAGAAGTCCCGGGCTATGAGTTCCTTTACTGGGGCAAGGGTCTCGGAACAGAACACAGCATAGTTTCAACCGACCCGACATACACGGTAAAGGCTACCTCGGGCGGCACATGGCTTTATGCATACTATAAGAAGACAGATTCAACAGCTGTTTCAGTTCTCTTCCTCGACTCAAACGGCGATGAAATCACAAAGAGTATGGTAGCAAGCGACAGCGCACTCGCAGCACCGTCAGCACCGTCTGCACCGGGTGCACCCCAGTTCCTCGGCTGGAAGATGCCGGGCGATGAAAAGACCTACTCGGCAGAAGAGGTTGCAGAGCTCACAGCAACGGGCGACAAGATGGTATTCGTCGCACAGTTTGCTCCGGCAGAAGAAAAGGCAGATATCACAGTAACAGAAAACGGCACTCCGCATGCGAAAAATTACTACTACGGCGAACCTGTTTCGGTAACAGCAGAGGCAACGTCCGGCACAAAGAACTTTGCATACTGGAAGAAGGGCGACGAGGTAGTAAGCTTTGATAGAAACTATACATTCAGAGCATGGGAGTCCTGCTCACTCACAGCAGTATACCTCGACACGGTTCCCGATGCAGGTACACTCCGCAAGATAATCATCAAGGGTAATGTTGCAGAGTTCATCGGACTTGACACAGGCGTTGCAGAAAAGGGAATTATCTTCAGAGATACCGATGCAACAGCGGTAACACTCGGCAACGCAACACACAAGATTGCAATGACAACCACAGGAAACCACCTCTCCTTCAACAATGACCTTACAGGCAACGGTGCAACAAACTTCATGGGATATGCAATCCTCACAAACGGCAACGTAATTTACGATAAGTAATGGGAGGAAAAACAAATGAAAAGATTAACAGCTCTTATTCTTGCAGGCATTATGCTTTTTGCACTTTGTGCATGTACGGGAAGCACCGGAAAAATTTCCGGCGAAGTGTCATACGACATCCCCGAGGGAAAAGCAGTTCCCGACGATGCAGTAATTAACGTAACAATCGCAAGCCATGCTTCCTGGCCTTATCAAGATGACTGGGCAGTATGGAAGTACATTCGTGAAGGCATCGGCGGAACAATCAACGTTAACGCAGTACCTGCAACAGATTTTGCAACAAAGTTTCCGCTTATTATGGCATCCAAGGACGGTATGCCCGATGTATTCGGCTTCCAGGGACGTCCTGTAGGCTTTGCAGATTACTGTGAGCAGGGCGCATTCGTAGCGCTTGACGACTATCCGGAACTTGTGAAGGACTATAACGATTTCTGGGATAGCCTCCCCGAGGATCAGCAGGAATACAGAAACGTCCGCAAGAGCCCGGTAGACGGCAAGATTTACTTTGCACCTATCTACGGCACAGAGCGTTCTACAAACGTCCGCGCATGGCTCTACCGCAAGGACATCTTTGAAAAGCACAACCTTGAAGTTCCGACGACAACCGAGGAACTTTACCAGGTTTCAAAGAAGCTTAAAGAGCTTTATCCCGACTCATATCCGTTCTCAATGCGCGCAGGCATGCAGAACCTCGGCGTAATCGGTTCAACATGGAAGCCGAACTTCCGCCCGAGAGCCTACTATGATTTTGAGAACGAGAAGTGGAGCTACGGTGCAACGGAAGACACAATGCTTGAGATGATTACATTCCTCAAAAAGATGTATGACGAAAAGCTCATCCCTGCAGACTTCTTCAACATCAACGCTACAACCTGGCAGGAGCTTGTCACGACAAACCGCGGCTTTATCATGCCGGAGTATCAGGTAAGAATCGACTTCTTCAACAACCTCGCACGTCCGACAAATCCTGAGTTCACAATGGCAGTTATGACTCCGCCTCACGCAGACAACGGCGTAGGTATCTCCATGCTCAACAAGTGGAACTATGACCCGATGGGCTTTGCTGTATGTAACACCGGCGATGAAGGCAGAGTAGCAAACGCAATGCGCTACGTCAACTGGTTCTACTCCGACGAAGGTTCCGACGCAGTCAGCTGGGGTAAAGAAGGTGAAACCTACGAGGTAGTAGACGGTGAGAAGAAGTTTATCATCGGTGAGGGCGAGACCATGGAGGTTATCTACGGCTTCCAGACAATTGGCTCATATCTCCGCCTTGACCCCGAGGCAGTAGACGCATCACAGTCGAAGGAAATTTCGGATGTAACAGACTTCATCCTTGAGAATACATACCCGAAGCTTGATCCGACGGTATACCTTGAGTTCTCACCTGAGGATGCGGCGCTTCTTGCGGATTATGACACGTCAATTAAGACCCATGTAGATGAGAATATCCAGAAATTTGTTATCGGTCAGCGTCCGCTTTCCGAGTGGGATGAGTTCCAGGCAGAGCTTTCCGAGCTTCCGATTGATGACCTTCTCGCTCTTTATGAAACGGCATACAACAAGGTAAAATAGACATAACAGATAGTATTTATTGATTATCTGCGTACAGAGGGATATAGTTTCCTCCCCTCTGTAAAAAAACAAATAGCCACCGAGCTTTCGGTGGCTGTTTGTGGCAAAGCCCCTGTCATTCTGAGTGAAGCGGAGAGGAATCGAAGAATCTCATACAGAAATCCGCTCGCTGAATTAAATGGCACGACTTACCAAGGAGGTATATATGAAAAAAAGAATTTTATCTTTGATACTTTCGGTTTGTATGCTCGTCTCGCTTCTGCCGATAAACGCTCTTGCGGCGGTTGTTCCCGAGTCTGCACCGATAGTTCCGATTGAATATGATATATCGACAAATGCGCTTACCGAAGCGGCAAAAGCGACTAAGTACGATAACAACACGCTCGGTCTTGTCAGCTGGCTTGCAAAGGGCAGTGCAGAAGCGGCGACTCTCGATGTGCCGGCAAAAACTGCTGCATATCAGATGACGAACCGCATCGGCAGTATGAAGGATAACAGCCCGACACTTCTTGAAAAGGGCTTTTCATCGCAGTTTGTTGTCGATGCATGGAGTGATGTAGGAGGAACTCCGACCTTCTCAAACCATGCAGACCATTCAAACTACACGAAGGGTCTTATAGTATACGGCGTCCGTCTTAAGGTTCCGGCAGGAAAATACACACTTTCATTAAAAAACGACTTTGCAATCGGTGATGTTGCAAACACCTTCAAGTCAAACGGTGCTTTCACCAAGGGCGCGGTTACCAAGGTGTATTTCGGCAAGGCAGAAACTAATGCATCTTCATCGTCAGAGGCTTTCTCTGCCGCAAAGGCAGTTGTCAGCGAAGACAACTACCTCGGCTGGTACAGCTCTATGGATTTGTCACAGACAACATCCTATGCAAAAGAGCTTACGGTTTCGGAAGACGGAGAGTATTTCGTGACATTCGTGGCAGATGCCGACAGCCTTACGAAGAATGGCGACTGCTATTTCAGAGATACGGGCTGGGCATTCCAGCAGTTTTATCTCTCCGGCATCACCCTCACTCCCGTTCCTCCGGAAGGATATATCCTCTATGATGAGGCAAACTACGACATTACGTCAGGTGCGCTTACAGATACGGCACTTACGGATCACGGTGCAGGTGCAAGCTTTGACGGAAATGAGCTCAGTAAGGTCAGTTGGCTTGCAAAGGGAAGTGTTGCAAATGCCGCACTTGACCTTACAAAGACTGACGGCTATGAGCTTGAAGCCCGTAAAGGCGGCTCGACTGATACAAGTCTTACACTGGGTAACCTTGGCTTTAACGGCAGATTTATAAGCGAATGGCGTGACAAGGATGCAACTACGGGAGCGATAAGTGAACCGACAAACGGATATTGTCGTGAAGAATCTCCGTATGTCTATGGAATTAAAATAAACGTTCCGAATGACGGTGAATACACACTCTCACTTAAAAACAACTACACGTCCGACGATATCGACAACTCATATAAGGTAAAAGGTAAGTTTGCGCGCGGTGTTGCCGCAAAGGTAACACTTACAAGAGTACAGCCGGCTGATGTTGCGACCTCGGCAGCACTCGGACAGGCAGCAACGAACCTACAAATTAAAAACGCACTTGCGGCTTCTTCAAGCACGCACGAGCTTGGCTGGTACGACTCTACAAAGCTTGCGATAGATGAGAATACGCCGTATATAACAGATTTTGACAAGAAGTTAAAGCTTTCTGCAGGTGAATATTTCGTAGTCTTTGAAGCAAACACCGAAAGTCTTGAAATCAATCCCGAAGAGCTTACTGTCAATGATCAGGCAAAGGCACAGTTCTTCTGTGTTTCGGGCATTTCGCTCCGCAGTGCTCTTCCGAAGGCATATTCGGGATATACTGCGGTCTATGACCTTACGTCTGCAAGCGACTTTAAGACCGCGACATATGAAAAGACTAACAACCTCTGGCAATTTGCAGGTACAGATGCGGATAACGCTTCTTTCACCACGGGTACAAACTCCGTTTCGTTTGATATCGGCACGGAAAGTTTTGCTGAGGTTGAAATCAACGTCCCGGTAAAGGGAAGATACAGAATAAACTTAAGCCACGAAAAGGCAGACCTCGGAGCGGTAGGCGCTGTGTATATCAACGGCGAAAAGCTCGGCACGGTTGACTACTCAAAGGCAAGCGGCGACAATTACGTTGGCACCTATGAGTTTGAGTCTGCCGGCAAGTATAAGGTTAAATTTAAGGCAGAGGGCGGCATCGGAACGGCACAGACCCCCGGCACGCTTACTCTCTACGGTGGTGGAAAGCGCGCACTTGTAAATGCAGAGCTTTCGCTTTCTGACAATGTTCTCTCCGTTTCGAGAGCATGGCTTTCCGACGGCAGTGAAGCTGATGCTTCAAAGCTTTCTGTAAAGTACAGTATTGACGGTACGGCATCTGCTGAAATTGACAAGAACACGGGCGTTATTACGCCGAAGGTCAACAGTGAATTCACAACGCTCTATGCAACGATTTCGCTTGATGGAGTTTCAGTTGACTGTGAGCTTTATGCAAATGTTGTTAAAGACTTGCCCGAGTCGATGAAGGGGAATATTGACACCATTGTATACAACATCACGTCTGACGTTCTCTGGAGTGGTGCTTTGGGCACCGACAACAGCGGAGATGATGAAACTAAGGACGCATACGACACTCAGACTGCAGACGACCTCATATCTAACAACGAGCTCGGATATATAAGCTGGCTTGCAAGACTCAAAAACCCTGAGCCGGCGCTCGATCTCACAAAGACGGCTCCGTATCAGCTCGGATACCGTCTCGGCGGATCGGTTGACAACAGCCCGGCACTTTATGTAGAAGGTTTTGTTTCACAGTTTGTCGTAAAGCAGTGGAATCCCGGCGATGACATTACTACGGCGGAGCCCATACGCGACAACTACGGCACAAAAAACAAAATTTTATATTCAATCCGCCTTAAGGTGGACGAGCCGGGCAAATATAAGCTCGCACTTAAAAACAGCTTCACGAAGGACAGCACAAGGATTCACACGACCTTCAGAACTGACGGCGAGTTTACAAAGGGCGCAGTTACGCAGGTACACTTTGCAAAGGCAAAGGATGCCGCGGCGGACAATGCATACACGACTCCGGCAAAGGCGGCAGAATCCCTTGACGAAAACGCAGTCACACTCGGTTGGTACGACAGCCGAAGACTTGCACAGAACGCAAACACTCCTGCAGTAACCGAGTTTGACACTGTTCTCGACATTGCCGAGGCAGGGGAGTATTACGTCTACTTTGAGGGCAATAACGAAAGCCTTGAGAAAAACTCCGATGTATACTACAGAAATGATGGAAACAATAACTCATGGTTTCAGCAGTTCATGCTTTCGGGCATTGAACTTGTGCCTGTACTTCCGACAGGATACTCCGGCTCGACTGCGGTATATGACCTTACTGTCAGCGATGTCTTTGAAAATGCAACGTATGATAATACGGGTAAGTTCTGGGCATTTAAGGGAACGGATGCGCAGAGTGCGGTCTATAACGTGAGCGAAAATGCTGTTTCCTTTGATGTCGGAACTGATGCTTACACAGCGGTAGAAATCAACATTCCGGCAAGCGGTAAATACAGAGTCGGTCTTGACTATGCTACAAGCCCGGACGGCGGTGTCGGTGCGGTTTATGTTCTTGACCCGGGAACTTCTGACATTGCCGCATCCCTTTCGGACTCAACAGAGCTTGGTGCAGTTAACTACCATGCTCCGCAAAAAGGAACGGGAACAACGGTTCTTGGTGAATACAGCTTTACAGTGCCCGGAAAATACATCGTTGTATTCAAGTATAAGAGCGGCACAGGTACACTTCAGTCACCTAAAACAATCACACTTGACGGCGGCGACAGTAGTGACGTGCTCATGGATATTGAACTCAACCTTTACGGCGAACAGATTGTTGTAAACGGCATTCTTACAGACGGAACTGATGCAAACCTCACAAACGCTGACATCACCTACAGAATTTCTGACGGGGCATCCGCAACCGTTGATTCGCTTACAGGTGTTGTCACACCGGTGCTTGAAAGTGAAGATACAACCGTTTGGGCGGAGGTTACGCTTGACGGTATGAGTCTTAAAAAAGAGCTTGCGGTAAAAATCAAAAAGACCGAATACTCAAAATACACGCTCACATACGATTTTGCAACCGTTGACGGTGTGACGGACGGCCACAAGATTACCTATGGCGACACGATGCGCTTCTGGGAATTTGAAGCTGAAAACGGTGATTTTGCAATAAGCAAGCAGAGCTACGGTTTGCGTGCCGATGCAGTTCCCGGAAACTGGTTTGCACTGAAGTTTTACGTTCCTGCAGTGGGAACATACCATACCGAGCTTCTTCGCTCCACCGCGTCATACGGCGGCGACAGTGAGATGTACGTCCTTCCGGCAGGCGCGGACATTGAGTCAGCAATAAACGGTGGAAGTGCAAAATATCTCGGCGAGATAAAGTCATATTCAGCTATGTTTGGTGAGAACACACTGCAGCTTCTTGACAATATCACGTTTGATACAATAGGAGAATATATCGTGGTATTCCGCTCAACAGATGTAGGCGGCAAGGGACAGTCAAGCATCATGCCCGGAAAATTAAGCTTTGTCGGCGGTGGAAATCCGGCACTTACAAGTGTTATCACCGATCTTGATGAGGTTGTTGTAAACGTTGGCGCAAGCAGAGTTCTCACGGTTATTCAGAGTATGCAGTCTGACTATGTAGCGGCATTTGAAAGTGCATATGACGTTACATTTGAAATAGAGAACACGGATATCGCAAAGGTATATGATGACGGAACTGTCGCAGGCCTTGCGGTGGGAGAGACTACACTCACCGTTACTGCTGTTATGGGAGATACGGTAGCAGTTAAGAGTCATAAGGTAAAGGTGCTTCCTCGCGGCTATGCAGGCTACACCTTAAAGTATGATTTTGCAAATGTGCCCGTATTTGAAGAAACAACCTATGAAAGCACGCACAATTTCTGGCAGTACTACGGCTCGGATGCCGACTGGACGGCTGTTGAGGTAAATATTCCCGAAGCAGGTAAATATGCACTAAGCACAGATGCAGGCTTTAGCGGTGAAATTTACATAGGCACAACGGTTGACAATGTTCAGGCTGTCAGCGGTGAATGCGCATTTGCGACAGCAGGAAGCTATCTTGTTATGTTTAAAAACTCCGGTGGGGCAGTGCCCGAAACGCTGACGCTTTACGGTGGTGACGGCGCAGTCCTCATGGGTGTCGACGTTGCATATGCAGATTATATGGCTTACGTTTCAAACGCATACATGTCCGACGGCACAAGTCTTGATGTGACAAAGGCTGACATAATGTACAGCATTGCTGACTTTGAAAAGGGTGCTGTAATAAGCGAAAACGGTAAGGTATTCCTTGCTGACGGAGGAAAGACCTCCATTTTCGCCGACGTCACCTATGAAGGAAAAACAGTTCGAGGTGAGGTTTCGGTTGACCTTCCGGCGGCAGACCCTGATACCATGAAGGCAAGCGGTGAGTCGGTTCTCTACAACCTTGTAAAGAGAAGCACAAGCTGGCAGGGACATAACGGAAACAAGACATACATCGGATATATAACCTATGATATGACCGACGGGAACTGGGAATGGTACATGACCGATAAATCAAACCCCACAACCATGGCTTATTCCTCCCCTCGCGTTGATATTACAGGAAACGAGCGTCTTGAAATCAATCTTGATGCAAACAACTGGCTTGCACTTAAGATCAAGGTTCCGGCAGAAGGCCGTTATTGGATAAACGAAAAGTCCAGCCGTACATCAAGATTAAAATCATTGTATATTGACACAGGTAAGCTGTTCTTTATTCCGGTAGGTGCAAGTATTGAGGAAATTGAAGCTTCACTCACGCCTGAGACAATGGCAGGTAAGATATCATATCTTGATAACTCACTTGATGCGTGGACAGTTGTGTCTGAAGATTTAGGCTCGGTATACTTCCCTGAAGCAGGCGAATACCTTATGGTATATCAGGAAGCACTCGGCCTCAATGCAAAGCGCGTAGAGCCGATTGACGTATCGCTCGACGGTACAAACCGTGTCCGCTTCCTTGATATTGAGGTTGATGGCGGAAGCGAGCTTGCGGCAGGCAGTGAGGCAGACCTCGCTATCCGCGCAAGGCTTCTTGACGGCACGCTCATAGACGGTGCCGATGCAACAGATGTAACATACAAGTGGAGCTCAAGTGATGAGAGTGTTGCAAAAGTATCTGACGGCAAGCTCGTTGCAGTCGGCGACGGTACGGCACTCATCACGCTTGAAGCTGTATATCCGGACAACGTTACGGTAAAAACGGTTGAGAGAATAAATGTTATTGAGTCTGCAACTGTTGTTGGTATCGAGATTGTCGGCGACAAGATGGGGTTTGTTGACCGTTATATTCCGCTTTCCGTAAACCTCGTGTTTGACACGGGCACAACAAAGGCACTAACAGGCACGGCTGTCATGTATGCCGCAGAGGGTGACGGTGCAGACGTTAAGGGCAATTCCGTATCAAGCTCAAAGCCGGGAACAATCAAGGTGTCGGCAAGCGCGATATATCAGGGGGCAGAGTACAATACGGAGACACCCCTTGAAATAGAGTTTAAAGCGCACACAATGAAGAGTGAGCCGAGCTACTATACCTACGACAGGCTCGCGGCACTCCGTGAAAATGCAGAAAAGTACGACTGGGTACAAAGTCAGATTAAGAGTGCTAAAAAGTCCGGTGATACAGCTCTTGAAAACTTCGACCGTATCTATGAGATGCTTATCCCCGAGGGGCTTCCGCGTGCAACGCGTCCGGCACTCCGTGAGGATCCGGAATATAATCTTTGCCATTACTGCGGCGCAAATGTCAGCATGTTTGGTGATTTCACCATGAACATGTACACGAATCCGTGGAAAATACAGTGTCCCGATTGCAGGCGAAACTTCCCGTCAAACGACTTTGGAAGCTTCTATAAAATCGGTCTTGACGAGCACGGCTACTTTGACGTTACACGTGCACGTGAGCGCCATCACAATATGCTTACTCACGGATCACTTGATGCAGTCTGTGACTGCGTAGATATACCGATCGAGGAAAAGAGCGATGCGTGGTATGACTTCTACGGCTACGGCGACCCCAACGGTTATCTCTACAATGAGGCGTATACCGAGCTTTGGGCAGACAGCTCAAAGGATACTTATAACAAGGACCCGTACAAGGGTGTCGAGGTGGATGGAGCACGCTGGGGTGTTGATGACGGTTGGGGATATGACACCGGCAGAATTCACCCGAACGGAGTAGCGGAGGTTCACACATATATTGCGACCTATCTGTATGTAGGAGCAGTCAATGAGGTGAACTATGCAATACGTAACCTTGCCCGTGCATACGCATATACCGGCGAAGAAAAGTATGGCATTCAGGGAGCAATTCTCCTCGACAGACTTGCAGACGTTTATCCCGACTATTCAACGCATCTGTTCTTTGATAAGGGCTTTGCGACAGGCGGCGGCGGTACAGCCTACGGTAAGGTAAAGGGAACGATAGGTGATTCGTCATACATCATGTATCCGCTTGAAGCAGCAGACGCGTTCTTCCCGTTGCTTGTCAATGAAAACGAAACACTTCTTAAAGCGCTTCAGGAAAAGGCGAAGGAGTTTAATCTCGAAAACCCAAAAACAACAGGCGAGCACGTCTGGCAGAACTGGGCAGATGGTATCGTACGCGAGACCTTCCGCGCAGCAAAGTCAGCGGATATTTACGGTAATGTCGGTTATCAGGAACGCGCAGTATCTCTCGCAATTTTGGTGCTTAACTCAAAGCCCGAAAGCGATGAGATGGCAGAATGGCTGTTTGCGACTGGCGGCAGAATAACGCGCGACGACGGCACTTACTACTGCCCGGGCGGCAACCTCGGCGCAATGATTATGAATGTCCTCGACCGAGACGGCAATGGTAACGAATCTTCACCGTCATACCACTCTGGTTGGGTGCCGATGCTTCAGTCGTGTGCAGAATATCTGAACATGTATACCGATGACCCGAAGTATAACTTGTTCAAGAATCCGAAGTTTGCGCAGCTGTTCATCTCGCAGATTCCTCTTGTTCTTGTAGATGACCACACTGCACAGATAGGTGATACCGGTTCTCCGGCAGATAACGAGATTCAGCTTTCAGCAAGCAGCAGTGCGTTTATGGAGCTAAAAGACACACCGCTCGGCAATATTATTGCAGAAGAGCTCTACCGTGAAAACGGCTACACTGCGGAAGGACTTCGCTATGATATGTTCACGCATGACCCGGAAAGGCTTGAGCGAGAGGTTCTTGAAAGAATCGACCTCGGCGATGGTATTCTCCGCGAAAGCACGATGCTTACGGGCTATGGCTTTGCAGTACTTCGTGACGGTGCCGAGAACGGTGACAAAAACACTGCGACGTATACCAACAATATGCGTGATTGGTGGATATACTTCGGTTCAAATCAGCATCAAATGTCGCACACGCATAAGGATACGCTCAACCTCGGCTTTGAGGCATACGGTCTGAACATGGCACCGGATCTCGGATATCCCGAGGCAACGGGCGCAAACCTTAATCGCTTCCAGTGGATAAGACAGACTATTTCACACAATACCGTTACAGTAAACGAAACTGCGCAGATATATAATCAGCGAAAGCTCGGTCCGATGCATTTTGACGATTCCGGCGACATAAAGCTTATGGACATCGACGGTCACATGGCGTACGACGCAACGGATATCTACCGCAGAACTCTTGTTTCGGTAAATGTCGGTGCAGATGTTTCCTATGCGGTTGACTTCTTCCGTGTAAAGGGCGGTCATGACCATATTTACAGCTTCCACAGCCAGTCTGATGAGATTTATGAAACAGTAGGACTTGACAATATCGAGTATCAGACGGATAACGGTAGGGCAGACGGCAACTATATCGGTTCGTATGCAGGTGCGGATGTAAAGTTCGGCGACGATCCGAGCCTCAGTTCAAGTAAGTTTACTTACCCCGGCGGCTATACATGGATGAAGAATGTGCGCCGTGATACAAGCGGAGTGTCAAGCTTCACGGTTGACTTTAACGTGACCGACTTCAGAAAGGTGCTTAAGGACGGTAAGGACCTTCATCTCCGCATGACGATGCTAAATGACGGCTATCCGCTTGATGAGGTCGCACTGACAAGCGGTTATGTTCAGAACAGTTCTCATGAAACCACTCCCGGAGTTATGCCTGAAACCTTTGAATACGTCCTTGCAAGACGTAAAGGAACAAATCTTGACACCCTCTACACAACGGTCTTTGAACCGTATAGGAACAACCGCTATCTTACAGAAATGTCAGACGTTCCGGTAGAAATGTCACCGTCAAGCACGGCAAGCGAGGGTAAAGATGACATAGCTAAGGCTGTAAAGGTAGTTCGCACAGACGGACGTGTTGACTATATCGTCTATGCGACAAACAACAATGTTCTGTATACCGTAACGGATAGCGAGAACGGAATAAGCTTCAATTTCCGTGGGTTTGTCGGAGTTTACAGCGTAAACGCAGACAAGAAGAACATATATAGCTATGTAAATGACGGTGATATTATCTGTAATACTGCAGATATGCAGAGCTACACACCGCATGACTACAAGGCATATACCGGCACTGTTGATAGCTTCACAAAAGAGCTTTCATGGGAAAACAAGATATATGTAAAGACAAGTGATACTGTTGACACATCAAAGATTATCGGCAATGCAGTGTATGTAAACAACGACGGAGTACAGAGTGGTGCATACATGATAAAGGATGCAGTGCAGAACGGAGATATTCTTGAACTTGATATAGGAACTGTTTCAGCTATAAGAAGTTATGCGGATGTTAACGACTTTGACAAGGGTTATGTGTATAACATAGGCATAGGTCAGGGTGTTACTATTCCGATATCAAATATTGAGGATTATGGGCCTCGGTTTGATAAGGCGTATGCTGAAGAAGACTTTACTGCGACTGCAGGAAGCACATTCACAACAACAATCAGTGCAATGGCTGAAGATCTTGCAAAAGTAAGCTATTATGGTACAAATATCCCGAGAGGAGCAACTGTTGACGAGAACACGGGAAAGGTGACATGGAAGCCTGATGCAAGTCAGACGGGCAACAATCACTTCCAGATAACGGCGCGTGACGAGTACGGACGTGAGAACACCGAGAGCTTTATCGTAACCGTCTACGGATCAACGACAGGTTCACCGTCAACGGGTAATGATAGCACGGATTCAACCGAAACTCCGTCAGGAGACACCTCCGGCGGTGGCGGCGGTGGAGGTGGCGGCGGTGGCGCCGCACCTGCCCCCGATACGGACGAAAATGTAGGGGATGATGAAGGCCTTCTCCCTGAGGAGAAGGTGCCGAGCGAAGGTGAGGCGGATGAGGCGGAAAATGGCGATACAACAAACCTCCGCTTCACCGACCTTGGCTCCCACGCCTGGGCAGAGGATGCAATTAACGAGCTTGCAGAAAAGGGCATCATCAAGGGAACAAGTGATACCACCTTCTCACCGTCTGCCAATATCACACGAGCAGATTTTGCACTGCTTCTCGTCCGCGCATTTGACCTTAAGTCGGACAACAACGAAAACTTTGCAGATGTTTCGGCTTCTGATTACTTCGCAGCCGAGCTTGCAATAGCACGAAATACAGGCATTGTCGGCGGTATAGGTGATAACAAGTATGCACCGCGCAACACTATAACCCGTCAGGATATGATGGTAATAGTATATCGCGCATTGCAGAAACTTGGTGTAGAACTTGAAATCGCAGATGTTGATTATGAGGATTTTGCAGATGTTGCAGACTATGCACAGGATGCAGTAAAAGCACTCATAACGAGCGGTCTTGTAAACGGTAAGAACGGTAAAATAGCTCCGACCGACTATACGACTCGTGCAGAGGTTGCAGTATTGCTTAAACGCATGCTTGACTACACAGCAAAATAAGAATACAATTTGGGAGGCGGGATTTCTCACCGCCTCCCAAAAAACAAGGTGATGTTCATGCTGATAATTCAGAGTGAAATCCTTTGACGGAAAAATAATATAACAGATTTATGTGGGGAGAAAAGTCAATGAAAAATTACAGAGTTTTTGATGCACATTGTGATACTATGAGGGTTGTTTGGGAAAAGAACGAAAATCTAAAAGAAACCTCGTGTATGGTCGGACTGAATATGCTGAAGAAGTATTCCGGATTCACTCAGATTTTTGCAGCGTGGATAAATTCAAAAGAGGGAAATCCTCTTGCACAGGCCGTTTGTATTGCAGATAAATTTTATGAAGAAATTTCACGGAATCAACTTACTCCGATTTTTGACGCAGAAACGCTTACTGACGTTGTAACAGGCAATAAGCTTGGTGCAATTCTCGCTTTGGAAGACGGAGTGGCACTTTGCGGAGATATACGCGTGCTTAATATGTTACATAAGCTTGGTTTTCGTGCAGTTACGCTTACGTGGAACGGCTCAAACGAACTCGGTGACGGAGCAGTTGACAGCGAAGGCAAAGGTTTGACTGCATTCGGCAAGGATGTTGTGAGAAAAATGAATGAGCTTGGAATGGTTGTTGACGTCTCTCATTTGTCTGAGCGCGGCTTTTGGGATGTTATTGAGCTTTCGAGCAAACCGATTATGGCATCTCATTCAAATGCAAGAGCAATCTGCGACCATCCGAGAAACTTGTCCGATGAACAGCTTCGGGCACTTATAAAAAACAACGGGGCGGTCGGAATTAATCTTTATAATGTATTCCTTAATGGGACAAACGACGCATCAATGACAGATGTTATACGTCATATAGAGCACATTCTGTCTCTCGGAGGAGAAAATATCATCGGTATGGGCGCAGACTATGACGGGATGGATTTCGCTGCTAAAGGAATTGAAAATGCAGGCAAACTGTGCTGTCTTTTTGATGAACTTTCAAAGCTTGGATATAGCGATGAATTGATAGAAAAGCTCACATATAAAAACTTTGTAAGAGTATTTTCTGAATGCTTAAGATGAATTTAACGAGTGAATGTCCTTATGAAATTTCCTAAATAAGAATTCAGTAAAAGGAGTATGAATATGAACATAGCATTTTGGGGATATCGGCACGGTCATACAGGTGCGATTTACAAAGAGGCAAAAATGAATGCCAAAATAAATATAGTCGGAGCATTTGAAGCAGCCGAAGAAGGAAGAAAGCTTGCCGAAAGTGTGGGAGTGGAATTTAACTACTCATCCGCTGAGGAGCTCCTTGCAGATGAAAGAGTTGATATTGTCAACATAGGCGGATATTATACTGAAAGAGGCGCTCAGGCTATTGCCGCACTTAGGGCAGGAAAGCATGTTTTCTGTGATAAACCGCTTTGTACAAGCCTTCAGGAACTTGATGAAATAGAAGCACTTGCAAAAGAGAAAAATCTTTTTGTCGGTTGTGATTTTACCATGCGCTTTGAAAACGGTATGCGCACTGTAAGAGAAATGATCATGCGCGGCGATATCGGGGAAATAGGTGCGATAAATCTTACAGGACAGCATGCACTTATGTACGGCTCACGTCCTATGTGGTACTTTGAAGAGGGTAAGCATGGCGGAACAATAAATGATATTGCGATTCACGCAGTTGACCTCGTGCGTTTTATTTCCGGTCTCGGTGTCAAGAAGGCAACAGCGGCACGTACATGGAATCACTTTGCAACAGAAGTACCGCATTTTCATGATTGCGGTCAGTTTATGGCAGAGCTTGACAACGGTGCTGGCTTTACCGGGGATGTGTCATATGCTGCTCCTGCAAGCTGCGGACCGAAACTTGAAACGTATTGGAGATTCACAGTCTGGGGAACAAAAGGTGTAATTGAATACAAATATAAGGGTGGACCTAAGACCGAAAATGATGATGAAAGACGCGTTTTTGTAGCACTTGAAGGAAGTGACGGGTTTGTTGCTGTTCCAAAGTCAAAGTATGAGACAAGCGGGCTTTCTGAGTTTATAAAGGAAGTCGGCGGAGAGAAAAATCTTCTCAGCTCCACAGTAGAAACCTTTAAAAGCACACGTGATACATTGCGGATACAAGCGGCTGTGAAATGAGAAGTAAGCACATAGTATGTTGAACAAGCGAGTTTTTTACATTCCGAGATTAGGTATATGCTCTGAAAATACCGTAGGGGTTTTGCCTGCAAAAAGCTCACTTGCATTTCTTGCAAAATCTTCGCAGGTCAGGTCACGGTTGCGTATGATGCTTGGTGGGCATATAAAAGAGATTTCATAAAGCCAGATTCCGCTGTAGCCGACATCCTTGAAAGTTTGCAGAATGTTTTTCCAATCAAGCTTTCCCTCGCCGGGGAGCCAATGTCTTTCGTTTATAAAATCGTAATCTGAAATATGCGTAGTAATGATCTTGTTCCCGAGCTTATGTATAAAATCAACGGGGTTTTCGCTGAGAAGATGATTGGTGTCGAAGCAAACTCTCAGTCTGTCGTCTACGCTTATAAGCTCTGAAATTTCATCCGAATTTCTACCGAGACATGTCCTCGGCAAATCCTCAACAGCTATCACGCCTCCTTGCTTTGACGCAAATTCGGAAAGTATACCGAGGCCTTCTTTGGCGCGCTCCATTCTGGATTGTCTGTCCTCGTCCGGTATAGGTTCACCGCCTAATACAATGTACGGATTCCAGCTTTACGGTTCTTTCTGCAGACTTGACCCGTTAGCAGCAGAGGCGGTACAGTCTGAAACTACACTTGAGAGCGAGTCGATTCTCCGTGAACACACTCTCCCGTATTATCCGGTAACCTTGTGGCTTGATTTCAATGAAGAAGAGCAGTCAGTTATTGACATGTACAAGACAGGACTTCTGACATATACAGATGAAATGATGCTTAAGTTTATTCTCGGTCAGGAACCGATTTCGAACTTTGATACTTTTGTAGAAACTGCCAAGGAAATGGGTGTCCAAGAAGTTCTCGGTGCATATGAATCTGCGTATAACAGAGTAAAGTAAGAAAAAACATGGACTCGTACGAGTCCATGTCAGACTGTCGAAAAAGGCGCGAGAACATAAGCGGAGAAAAAAATTAAAGAGAGTTTTTTCGTAAAACAAACATTGGTCAAAAGCAAATGCACGCATATTTAAAATCCCTTGAAGTGTCGAACTTCAAGGGATTTTCCGCTTATTTTGCCCGAATGTCACCTCTCGGAGTATACACATACTCCTTCGGGTTCCATTCGGGTAATCTCACACCTTTTTGGACAATCTCCCAGCGTGTCGATAGGTTTATCGACACGCTGACATGGACTCGTACGAGTCCATGTTTTTTTACTTAAAGGATTGAGTTTAGCCGTGGTATATGTTATAATCTAAAAAGAACTTGATTCGGTTTATGGATAAAAAGAGCTTTGAACTCACATAAAAGAAAAAAGATTAAATATAATAAGAATATTGGAGGTATTAAGATGAAAGAAAAAAGATTTTTTATTTGTGAGCATTGCGGAAATATTGCAGAAAAAATTCACGATGCCGGTGTTCCGATAGTTTGCTGCGGAGAAAAGATGTCAGAACTAAAAGCAGGAGTTGTTGAAGCCAGCCGTGAAAAGCATATTCCGGTTGTAAATGTTTCGGAAAATAAGGTTACGGTTGTTGTCGGCGAGGTTTTGCATCCGATGACTGATGAACACAGCATTACTTGGGTTTGTCTTGAAACTGATCGCGGAAGCCAACTTAAGACATTGTCCGCAGGGGATGAGCCTACCGTTTCTTTCTTATTGAGTGATGAGACCGCAGTTGCAGTGTATGCATATTGTAACTTGCATGGTTTATGGAAAGTAGAAATAAAATAACGGAGGTGAAAATAAATGAAATATATTTGCGATGTATGCGGATGGGTATACGACGAAGCGGTCGGCGATCCGGATAACGGAATTGCTGCCGGCACAAAGTTTGAAGATCTTCCTGAAGACTTTGAATGTCCGCTTTGCGGCGTCGGTAAAGATAGCTTCAGCCCGGAAGACTAAAAAATCACAGGAGAGACATTTGTCTCTCCTGTCAGACTGTCGAAAAAGGCGCGAGAGCATAAGCGGAGGAAAAATTTAAAGAGAGTTTTTTCGTAAAACAAACATTGGTCAAAAGCAAATGCACGCATATTTAAAATCCCTTGAAGTGTCGAACTTCAAGGGATTTTCCGC
>JAFQSU010000084.1 GCA_017409405.1 Oscillospiraceae bacterium
TCCCGACTCTATAGACTTGCTTACCGCCATTTTGCTCACACCTTCGATTTTGCCGATTTGAGTCATTGTCATATCCTGAAAAAAGTGGGCATAAATACGCCTTGCTTGTTTTTCGGGTAGCTGATTTATCGCACGATAAAGCTCTTCCTGCGTTACTTTTCGCTTATAAAGTTCTTGAGGTGATGTTGATACAAATAAAATACTTTTTTCTATTCCATTATCAGCATCAAGTGAATAAAATGCCCTGTGATACCTCAATTTCTCTGTATGATTTTTCTCGTTGCGGTTAAATTCCGCGAACACCTCTGCTATTTCGTCGGTTATCTCTATGTATTCATCACCTGAAAGCCACGGATATTCGTCTTTTAATCTTATTTTTTTCATTACCTTTGTCCTTTCAACTGAATTTTTTAAAATTCCAATTGAAAGGGGGAGGGAGCGGCAATGATATTCAATTTCGACTAAAAGAAAACAGCCAAAAGCAACTCCATAAGAGTTTACTTTGGCTGTACGGTTAGAGTGTCCTCCATAGCCTTCATCGCTTGAAGCTTTGCGGCTTGTTTTACGATGTGTATGATGCTCTCTATGTCTGAAATGATGCGTTATATACTTTATCAAGTGCCCCCACTCCTACCGCACGGCTATCCGCCGTAAAGTAGCAGTGAAAAACCTATATGCGGACGGATACACCACGCCAATTTATTTTTCTTTTGTGTGGTGTTCTCAAAACTCCTTCTTCTGTTGCTATCTGCATTTTCTCCCCACCTTAATTTTTGTGCATCTGCACATTTCTTTCTGTATTTTTCATACGAAAAGTTTGCGGTTTGAGCTTTTCATCATGTACCTTTGGTAAGCTCCAACGAAATTTCATCGCAAGTATCCGTATCACAATCACAGCAGACACTGCTATTGCCGAAGCAAAAGATGTTCCGATGCATTCTTTTAAAGCATAGTATAACAAGCTGCCGCAAATTGAAGCGAGAGCATATACATGCTTTTTAAACACGTACGGCGTTTTGTTAATCATTATGTCACGGATAATTCCGCCCCCGATACCGGTAAGCATACCCATGGTAACAACGAGCAACGCATTATTCGAGTATCCTTTTTCAAAACCAACCTCTGCTCCGATAACAGAAAACGCCGCAAGACCTATTGCATCAAACAGATTATTGATAAACTCAATTTTCGAGTTAAGATGCTGCAATTTTTCTCTGTTTACATAATTGATTATGAACACTGAAATTGCAGAAATCACAGAAAGAAAAAACATTGCATAATTCAAGAAAAACGCCGGAGGATTTATCCCCAAAATTATATCTCTCATTATCCCACCGCCAAATGCGGTTATGCACCCGATGAAAACCACTCCGAAAACGTCTAATCCGGCACTACAAGCAATGACTGCTCCTGATACCGAAAAGGCTATCGTACCGGCTATTTCCATAAACTTTATAACCTCTGTCAAATCAAACAGCTCCTTCAAAAAAAGAAAATGACACATATAGTGAATTGTCATTTTCTTTTTATTATTTAAAGATTCATTTCTTCCTTAACCTGTCTGAAGCATTCTGCAATATATAAAATATCTTTCTCATCAAAAGCAGCTGACAGCTGAGTTCTTATTCTTGCCTTTCCTTTCGGAACAACAGGATATGAAAAAGCAACAACATAAACGCCTTTATCCATCATTCGCTTTGCCATTTCAACAGCTTTATGTTCGTCATAGAGCATTATGGGAATAATCGGTGTGCCGCCATCTATAACATCGAGTCCGATTTCCTTAACTTTTTGCGCAAAAAGCTTTGTGTTTTTAAAGAGTTTTTCCCTCATTGACAAGTCATTTTCAATAATTTCAAGCACCTTTATCGTGCCTGCTGCGACAGCAGGTGCCAAAGTATTGGAAAACAAATACGGTCTTGAACGTTGTCTGAGCAGATTGATAATCTCTTTCCTGCCTGAGGTAAAGCCCCCCGAAGCTCCTCCGAGAGCTTTGCCAAACGTTCCTGTTATGATGTCAACTCTTCCTGTTACACCACAGTGTTCGGCCGTCCCTCTGCCGCTATCACCCATAAACCCCGTAGCATGGCTGTCATCTACCATAACCAGTGCGTCATACTCCTCTGCAAGATCACAAATGCCCTTGAGGTTTGCTACAAGTCCATCCATCGAAAAGACGCCATCGGTTGCAATTAACTTTATGCGGCAATCCTTTGCTTCTTCAAGTTTTGCTTTCAAATTGTCCATATCATTATTCTTATAGCGATAGCGCTTTGCCTTGCAAAGTCGTACACCGTCTATAATACTCGCGTGGTTGAGTTCATCACTGATAATAGCGTCTTCTTCGCCAAGCAAGGTTTCAAAAAGGCCTCCGTTGGCATCAAAGCAGGATGAATACAAAATCGTGTCCTCTGTGCCGAGAAAATCACTGAGCTTTTTCTCTAATTCCTTATGCAGGTTTTGTGTGCCGCAAATAAAGCGGACAGATGATAAGCCGAAGCCATACTCGTCATAGCTTTTCTTTGCAGCTTCAATGACATTTGCGTTATTTGAAAGACCAAGATAGTTATTGGCGCACATATTGATAACTTCTTTTCCGTCGGAAAGCTTTACCCTTGTGCCTTGCGGTGAGGTTATCTGCTTTTCATTTTTTGTAAGACCTTCTTCATCTATCTTCCGGCAAACTTCTTTAAAATATTTCAACGCTGTTTTCATGATCATTCCTCCCGACCAATAGTTGTCCAATCAAGTATTACCTTACCGCTTTTGCCGCTGTTCATCGCTTCAAATCCCTTTTCAAACTCTCTGACATCCATACGATGTGTTATTATATTTGATATATCCAATCCACCCTGAATCATTGCAGACATTTTGTACCATGTCTCATGCATTTCACGTCCGTATATACCCTTGATAATCAAGCCATTGAATATAATTTTTGACCAATCCACTCTGCTGTCGCTTTTAAGAAGTCCGAGCAGAGCTATTTTTCCGCCATGGATCATATGGTCTATCATCGTGTTCAGTGCAGCTTCACTTCCGGACATTTCAAGCCCCACATCAAAGCCTTCCTTTATGTACAGCTTTTCCATAACCTCAGAAAGATCTTCTTTTTGTGTGTTTACCGTGTGCTTTATACCAAGTTTCTGAGCGAGTTTTAAGCGGTCGTCGTTAATGTCGGTTATAACTACATGTCTTGCGCCAACATGCTTACAAACCGCCGCTGCCATAATCCCGATAGGTCCCGCACCTGTAACAAGGACGTCTTCCCCCGTAAGTTCAAACGACAAGGCGGTATGCACAGCATTGCCGAAAGGATCGAAAATCGAATATAATTCCTCATCTATATCCTTTTCACATTTGCGCACATTCTCCTGTGGAATTACCAGATATTCAGCAAACGCACCGTCTCTGTTAACTCCAACGCCGATTGTTTCTTTGCACAAGTGTCCATTGCCGGCAAGACAATTACGGCATTTCCCGCAAACAATATGTCCTTCTCCCGAAACTATATCACCAACACTCCAATTCTTTACATTCTTTCCGACCTCGCAAATTTCGCCAACATATTCATGACCTATTACACGAGGAGTCTCAATCGTTTTTTGAGACCATTCATCCCAATTGTAAATATGGAGGTCCGTTCCGCAAATGGCAGTCTTTCGTATTTTTATTTTAACGTCATCTGCACCAACGGATGGCTCGGGAACATCCTCAAGCCACAGTCCTTTTTGCGGATGCTTTTTTATAAGTGCCTTCAAAGCCATCATCCTTTCATAGCGCACATATGCTTTTTAGTGCCTTTTCCATATATCTGATAAATTCAGTTGTTATATCCGAAATTTTTCGTTCTTCGTTAATCAAATGCCCGATAATGTAATGCCCGTCACTTTCAAACGGCACACTTATTATATCGTTCTTATTGAGTGCGGAAGGCATAATTCCGGTTCCTATAGTGTATGCATCCGTAAGGATAAGAAGATTCATAAGAGTTGCTCTGTCACTTATCTCAATATGCTTGTTAATGTACGACGCATCAACCAGCTCTTCCGTAAAAAACGAGCTGTCATGCTCACCTTGCTCATATGAGACATACGGATACTTCTTAAGGTCTGAGGTTGTAATTATTTTACGTTTTGAAAGGGGATGCCCTTTGCGGAAAAACACATGCGGTTTAACCTCTATAACCGGAGTAAAAAGCAGTTTTTTCTTACTCAGGTATCGTTTCATCGTCTCATAATCACCGTCTTTTATCGCAATTATTCCTATATCGCTGATTGCACGCTCAATGTCACGTATAACATTATATGTTTCAATCTCTCTTATTGAAAAACGGTAGTTCTCATCTTCTACACTTTTCAAAAAATTGCCAAAAATATCAGCAATAAAATCATAGTGCTGCGTTGCTATATATAACTTTTTTGATAATCTTTTTTTGTATCTTTCTGTAATATAATTACTGCTTTCGCATATTTGTGTTGCGTATTTTACAAACTCCGCGCCTTCATCCGTGAGATATACTCCGTTTCCCGAGCGCTCAAATATTTTTATCTCCAATTCTTTCTCTAAGCTTTTCACGCTGATCGAAAGCGATGACTGAGCAATGAACAGTTGCTTTGCCGCCTCACTGAATGAGCCGATTTTTGCAATAGCCAACACGTATTTACATTGTTGTATCGTCATAATCATCAATCCTTATAATAAAAATGCAATAATTTAATTATACACTTTTACCATTTTAATTCAAATATATAATTTCTATAATCATCGTTCACATAAATCAATAGTTCAACAGTATTCAATTTCAAAAGCTTCGCCGAGCTTGCGCAAAAAAAGTCGGTTTCGGGGCTTAACCCCAAAACCAACTTCTTGATTGACATACTTTCTTACGCAAGCATCTTCACTGCCTTTTCTTTATTCGGCGTAGCTTTAAGTGCACCTTTAGTCTGCCGCTCTTTAAGTGTGAAGCGGCAAAACGGAGGAAGATATCAATAGTGTTTTTCATACATTGCTACAAGTTCGCATAAAGCTGCGTTTATTTCCGAACGTTTCATATAAATTATCTGCCTCTTTAAAGGATCACGAGTTTCTCATACTTAAATTTTACCGGCAAACATCAAATCATTATTTATTTTTTTGTAAAACTCGTCTCTGATTTCATTATACTCCGAAACCCCTTTTCCCAAAATCCACATAAGCTTTGTAACGGTAGCCTCAAAAGTCATATCGTATGCTTCTATAAGTTGGAAATCGCGCTTTACACCTTTTCCAACTTCATATATCGTCATATCACTTCCTTCATTTGCAATCTGGGTTGTCATAACGATACATTTACCTTCATCCTTCCGTTTTTGCATTTCTTCGTAAAATACATTTGTCAAATTTTGCGGAATTCCTCCTACCCCAAAACTCTCAATCACTATACAGTCATAGCTTTGGAATAGGTATGACAAAATATCCGCTTTCATTCCCGGAATAATTTTGAGAGTGCATACTCTATCACTCATTTTATGAAAAAATTTCGGTTCTGTGCAAATTGATTTTTCTTCAATATACCGTATAAGAGTCCCATCTTGAATTACGGCAGTAATCGGATAATTCAAGCTCGAAAAAGCATTAAACGACTTTGTTCGTTCCTTTCTCGCACGCGTGCCGGCGATTACATTCCCGTTGAACACAACATTGACGTTCTGCGACCCATCATCACAAGCATAAATAAAGCTGTCCAATAAATTTCTTTTTGCATCCGTGATATCCGTATTTATAGGTTTTTGTGCACCTGTAAGGACAATTGGTTTTGAGGAATTTTGTATCATATATGAAAGAGCTGCTGCGGTATAGGCAAGAGTATCTGTGCCATGACAAATCACAAACCCCTCAACTAATTTATATAATACGCAGTGCCTCAATTCCTATTATAAAATCTCATATCATACTCAATGACAGTTTTTATACATTACTACGCAGGCGTACCATAGATATAATTTTACTATTCCGGCAAGCCGTTGTCAATCAATAAAAACCTGTATCGCTCGAACAACCGCATCGGCCAGCAGTTCAGATCCCTTTTCGTTGTAATGCACCCAATCCGCACGCATGGATTCATCGAATTTTTCTGCAACGCTGTATAAATCATTTACCTGTACGCCCAAGCTGTCCATAAGTTTTTCTGCCTCCCGGTTATAATGCCGGATTTCTCTGTTGTATCTCATAAAATCAGGATTTGCCCATTTTTCAACAACAGGCGTGGAAAGCGCAAAGATAATTTTTGCTTTTGGGAATATCAGTCTGATTTTTTTGTACACTCTTTCAAGAAATGAAAGGTACACGTTCAAAGGAGTCAACGGTTCGTCGCCATGTAATCTTAACACATCCCATAACCCGTTGTTCCAATGAACCACGTCTATGCTTTGCGTGTCAAATTGCATTGCCCAATCATATAGATTCCTTAATGTATACTGTGCAAACCGGCAATTCTCATCAGGCGCATAAACCTCGGCTTTATGTTGTAATTTTTCTTTTACATATACGCCATATCCCGGACTGTTTGCCGCACCGAATCGTATTGAATCACCTATCAAAAAGATTTTTTTCATTTTATTTTGTTCTCCTTGTATTTGTAATTCGTTTTTTATTTTTCCCTCGTTACTTTCCAAAGCAGCGGTCTGCAATGCGTCTCATATTTCCGCCGAGGATTTTCTTTTTATCCTCAACAGATATGTTTGCAAACGCAACCCAGCCAAGCTGCGGACGCGGGTCTCGCATCGGAGCATCGGTGCCGTACAGCGTTTTGTCTGCAAGACCTTCCTTGCACAAATACTCTATAAGTCCCTCCGGAACGCTGGTAAACGTGAGCTGGAGATATACATTCTCATACTTCTTTGCAAAAACTGCATAGCTCTCAGCACAGGCAAAGTTTCGTCCTGCATGGTCGAGGAAGAACGAGATGTTCGGATAACGCTCGGCAAGCTCTGCCATATCGGAAAGATATGTCGGATATCCGCCACTGTCCATAAGCGCAAACAGGTGATTGTCGTTTGCTATCTTAAGCCACGGCTCAAACATGGGGTCGTTGTAACGGACTCCTGTTCTTGAATAGAACATCTTCATTGCCGGCATCTTTTCTTCGATATGGTAGTGATGAGCTTCTTTTTCTATATCCGTCACATAGTTCGGGTCTATGAGCACATACGGATATACGCGCTTATCGCGTTTTGCCATATCTGAAACGATGCGGTTTCCTGCCTCGCTGTCTGTCCATATACCGAGCCACGGTGCCACGCAATATTCATCAACACCCATTATGTCGGAAAGCATTGACATATGCTGAAGGTCTCCGTCAACCATAGGAAAGCCTCCGCCACAGCTTCCGCCGTCCTCAAGAAAATGTGCATGTGAATCAAACACGGGTACGCTTATCGGCATACTGCGCGATACCTCATCTGCA
>JAFQSU010000085.1 GCA_017409405.1 Oscillospiraceae bacterium
AAAATCCCTTGAAGTGTCGAACTTCAAGGGATTTTCCGCTTATTTTGCCCGAATGTCACCTCTCGGAGTATACACATACACCTTCGGGTTCCATTCGGACAATCTCACACCTTTTTGGACAGTCTCCCAGCGTGTCGATAGGTTTATCGACACGCTGAAATACAGCACCTTAAGGTGCTGTATTTTCTACTTATTTACGACATTGATCGGACTTCCGTTTATAAATGCCTTTATATTGTCTGCAACAATCTCAATAAGCCTCATTCTCGTCTCGACGGGCGCCCATGCAATGTGCGGAGTGATGAGACAGTTTTTTGCCGAACGGAGAGGATTATCCTCAAGCATCGGCTCGACTGTAAGAACATCAAGCCCGGCCCCTGCGATATCTCCGTTATTGAGCGCATCTGCAAGTGCCGTCTCGTCTATCGCACCGCCTCTTGACGTATTTATGATATACGCCGATTTTTTCATAAGTGCAAGTGTGTCACGGTTGATTATTTTTGCCGTCTCGGGTGTAAGCGGTGCATGAAGCGTAAGATAATCCGAGCGTGAAAAAAGCTCTTCCATTGACACGTTTTCGGCATCCGTACACTTTGACGGTGTGCGCGTGTAAACAATCACGTTCATATTGAACGCACGACCTATTTTTGCAACCTGACGTCCTATACTGCCGTAGCCGAAAATACCGAGAGTTTTGTCCTTGAGTTCACGCAACGGAAACGGAAAGTATGAAAACGTATCCGATTTTATCCAGCCTCCGGCTCTTGTAGATGCGGTATAGTCACAAAAGCTTCCGGCAAGTGCGAGAATCATCGAAAACGTAAGCTGTGCAACCGCTTCTGTCGAGTAGCCCGGAGCATTGCAGACAACAATGCCGCGCTCTTTTGCCGCTTCTGTATCAATGTTGTTATATCCTGTCGCAAAAAGTCCGATGTATTTAAGCCTTTTTGCCGACGATATGATTTCACGGCTGAGGTTTGCCTTGTTGCATATAACGGCATCGGCATCCTCTATCGCCTGTGGTATACCTTCGGGCGGTAAAACATCATAATACGCCACCTCACCGAGGGCTTCTATCGCAACGAATGAGATATCCTCATTCGTTACAGTGTTTCTGTCAAGAACTGTTATTTTCATTCCTATACTCCTTAAGCAAAAAGTGGATGTGACGCTGTCACACCCACTTTTGCTATTTCATTAAAGTGTAAAGTAGTCGTCGAAATTGAGACCCTGCGAAGCACCGATATCACGAAGCTCCTGAAGTGTCTTTTCGTTGACCGGAACACCGTCGATGAGCTTCTGAGCCTTTGACTCAACTTCCTTCTCACCGTGGGTATAGATTCTGTCATGGCCGTCAGCCTTCGGGCTCTCACGGAGCTCCTGGAGAAGGTGAGACATACGAGCCTTCATCTCCTTCTTGTCGCCGAAGATGCCGTAGTCAATAGCCATAAGGCAGAAGGATGTATCAGCGTTACCGCTGTTCTTAACATGCGGTGATGTTGTGCCGCCTGTTGCGATAGCAGTGAACAACTCAACAATGATACCGAGGCCGTAGCCCTTGTGTGAGCCGGTCTCTTCGGAGAAGCCGCCGAGTGGGAATATACCGCCGCCGAGCTTGCCGATGATGTTTTTGAGAACGCGGTTTGCATCGTCACAGTCTGCACCGTTTTCGTCTGCAACCCAGCCCTGCGGAAGCGGAAGCTCTTTCTTTCTGTAAACTTCGAGCTTGCCGCGAGTGATAACGGTTGTAGCTGCATCAAACCAGAAGTCAACCGGATCTGCCGGCATAGCAACAGCAATCGGGCTTGTGCCGAGCATTGCCTTCTTGCCGTAGGTCGGGATAGCAATAGCTTCTGTGTTTGTCATGCTGATACCGATCATGTCGGCATCTGCTGCCATTTTTGTGTAGTAGCCTGCGATACCGTAGTGGTTTGAACCCTTTACGCAGACAACACCGAAACCGACCTTCTTAGCCTTTTCAATAGCCATTTCCATAGCCTTCTTAGCTACGACCTGACCCATTGAACGGGGAGCGTCGATAACAGCGGAAACCGGAGTTTCGTGGATGATTTCGGGCTTTACATCGGGAACGATGGAACCCTCTTCAATAGCAAGATGATATCTGATAAGACGCTGAACACCGTGGGACTCAATGCCGTAAAGGTCAGCAGTGAGAAGAACATCAGTGATAGCCTTGCTATCCTCAGCAGAGTATCCGCGCTTTACGAAAATGTCTTCGCAGTATTTGCGGAGGCTGTCAACATTTAAGTTAATATATGCCATTTTAAAACTTACTTCCTTTCAACAAGCAAAAGTTATCTCTGAACACGACCTGAACCGTCGCCGCCCATAAGAGCCTTGACCTCGGAGAGAGTTGCGCGGTTGTAGTCGCCCATGATGGAGTGCTTGAGGCAGGATGCAGCAACTGCAAAGTTGAGAGCATCTTCCTTGTTCTCATAGTTGTTGAGACCGTAGATAAGACCGCCGGAGAAGGAGTCACCGCCGCCGACACGGTCAACGATATCAGTAATCATGTACTTTCTGGAGAGGTAGAAGTTGTCTCTGTCGCAGAGGCAAGCAGACCAGCCGTTTGTATCTGCACTCTTGGACTCACGGAGAGTAATGGCAAGAGTCTTCATGTTCGGGTACTCGGCAAGAACCTTACGTGCAAGAGCCTCGTACTTAGCTGTATCAAGAACGCCGTCCTCAACCTTGACATCAACTGTGATGCCGAGGGACTTCTGGCAGTCTTCTTCGTTTGCGATACCGACATCAACATACTTAACAAGCTCGCACATAACTTCGGGAGCTGTCTTGCCGTACTTCCAGAGGTTCTTACGGAAGTTGAAGTCACAGGAAACAGTAACGCCGAGCTTCTTTGCAGCCTTTACAGACTCAAGAGCGAGCTCTGCAGCGGACTCGGAGATAGCCGGAGTGATACCTGTGATGTGGAACCATGTTGCGCCGTCAAAAATCTTTTCCCAGTCAAAATCGCCGGGCTTTGCAAGTGCGATAGCAGAGAACTCACGGTCGTAAACAACCTTGGATGCACGCTGGTTAGCACCTGTTTCGAGGTAGTAGATACCCATTCTGCCGTTTGTGCGGATGATGTCCTTTGTCTCAACGCCGAAGGAACGGACGTCTGCAACGCAAGCATCACCGATTGCGTTTGCCGGGAGAGCTGTTACGAAGGAAGCATCCATACCGTAGTTTGCAAGGGAAACTGCAACGTTTGCCTCGCCACCGCCGAAGGTTGCTTCAAATGCCGGGGACTGGAAAAATCTCTCGAGACCCGGGGATTTGAGTCTGAGCATGATTTCACCGAATGTTACTACTTTTGCCATGATGTATTCGCTCCTTTAATAATATAAAATTTTATTTTTCGCTTCAGGGTGTCCCGAAGCTAAAGTTTACTGAACTTCTTTTCTGTGCTTTTCAAGAATCTTTGTAATCTTGTCAACAGGAGAGAGGAGAGAGGTTATGGAAATGTCGTGGTTCATGGTGTCCATGATAAGAGCCAAAAACTTTGACATGTCAACATTCTCATACCACGGTGCGTTTAAAATCTCGTCTGTGCGGTAGTTGAGGTTTGTGGAGAAGACCTTTGTTATTGCGCCGTCCTCGTATGCCTTGTTGAAGGATTTTGCACCCTCTGTAAAGAGGCCGAAGGTAACGCCGACAAAGATGCGCTTTGCCTTTCTCTTCTTGAGCTCGTATGCAATGTCGATAACCGACTCGCCCGAGGAAATCATGTCGTCGAGAATGAAGACGTCCTTGCCCTCAACCGACTCGCCGAGGAACTCGTGGCTGATAATCGGGTTTTTGCCGTTGACGATGCGCGTGTAGTCACGGCGCTTATAGAACATACCGACGTTAAGACCGAGCATACTTGCAAAGTAAAGGCTTCGGCTCATGCCGCCTTCATCGGGGCTGACAACGAGCATGTTGTCCTTGTCAATTCTGATATCCGGAACAGAGCGGATAAGTGCCTTGATAATCTGATATGTAGGTCTGACGTTTTCAAAGCCGATGAGCGGAATGGCGTTCTGTACACGGGGGTCGTGTGCATCAAATGTGATGATGTTTTCAACGCCGAGATGCTCAAGCTCCTGAAGTGCGAGCGCACAGTCAAGAGACTCACGGCCTGTTTTTCTGTGCTGACGACTTTCATAAAGAAGCGGCATGATGACGTTGATACGTCTTGCCTTACCGCCGATAGCCGCGATGACACGCTTGATGTCCTGGAAAATGTCGTCGGGGCTCATATGGCACTCCATGTTGTACATTTTGTATGTACAGCTGTAATTGCTTATATCTGCAAGGATATATATGTCATATCCTCTGACGGTCTCCTTAAGCACTGCCTTACCTTCACCGGACGCAAAGCGCGGTGTGGCATGGTCAATACAGTAAGAGTCGCGAAGGTATGCCGGGAAGTGAAGCGGAACATTTCCGTTTTCAACATTGTAGCGACGCTGCTGAACGAGGTTAGCATCAACGAGACTGCCAAGCTCTCTGCAGCTGTCAAGCGTGATAATGCCTATCGGAGCATAAGGAATCTTATCATCCGGTGCGGCACTGAATGTACTTGCCATATACTTATCCCCTCTTTATATGTATTTCTGTAAAAAACTCCATTTGAGTTCTTTTATATCATAACATATATTCAATGTTTGTGCAAGATAAGAAACACAACAAATTTTATTATCTTAAATACAAAAAAACTCGTCGAAACGCACTATTGATACAAAAATACGCCCATGTTTGCCAAATTTATAACAAACAAGGGCGTGACTTTATAAATTCTTAAGGCTTGCAATTCTTGCAGGCGACAAATTTTTGGTCGAGTGCTTCCTGTCTCTCGCTTATATATACTCGGTTATGCACTTGCGGCAGTGTGTGGCATGAAGGCTTATGGAATTTGCGTGTGTTTCTGTTTCCTATATACCTCGCCTCTTTCTCGGGTGTGACGGATATGTGTTCTGAGGTATCATCGCTCTTTTTTACGAAAACCTCATCATGTACATGCGCCTTGACGCTTTCAGCTATAACGGGAGTTGCGGCAACCGCCTCGTTTTTTGGTACGATTCTTATCTCAACCTCTGAAAAAACGGTTGCGCCAAAAAGCACAATCGCCGCAAGAACTGCGCAATAAAGCTTTTTCATTTTGACCATCCTTTACTATTTTAATTTAGTAATAAATACACATTATACTATATAAAAGCAATAATCTTTAGACATAATACTATTTATATTTAGTATTATATGAAATACAATGTGTTTTGTCAAGTTTTTTTATTAACTATAATGAAATCAGTTCAGATATTTTTCATATAGGGAGTTGCTCTGATGAATATTGACTTGGATTTTAGAAAAATTGGTTCAAGAATTCACGATTGCAGAACTGAAAAGAAGCTGACTCAGGAACAGTTGGCAGAACTTGCAGGCACGAGTCAGAAATATATATCCCGAATTGAAGTGGGTTATCACAGTATCAAGCTTGAAACAATTGCCGCAATAGCAAAAGCTTTGCAGGTTTCAATAGGTTACTTGATCGCCGATTACGATAACAGCGAGGATGAAAGCAACTTAAAACTGATTCTTGATGATATCCGCGGCATGACACCGAAACAGCTCAATATGCTCCGTGAAAACATCGAAACAATAAAGAAGTATAAATAGCATACATCAAAAAAGGGGCGTAATCCGTCGAAAAATGCGAGATTTCGCTCCTTTAAATTTTTTTATTTTTCCCGTTGACGTAATTTGAATTTTATATTATAATAGTTAAAGTTCTTATGGTAAAATGCTGCTGTGGCTCAGTCGGTAGAGCAGCTGATTCGTAATCAGCAGGTCAGCGGTTCAAGTCCGCTCAGCAGCTCCAAAGGCACAGCTTTTCGGCTGTGCGTTTTTGCAGGTATAGTTCATCGGTAGAATGCAAGCTTCCCAAGCTTGAGAGGAGGGTTCGATTCCCTTTACCTGCTCCATAAAAGAGAGCGTATTGCAAAAGCAATACGCTCTCTTTTATACATTAAACTCTTCTATAAATGCTGCGGATGCACATGTGAGATACCTGTTCTTTTTATATATTATATAGAGCATACGCGAACTGTGCTCGGTGTCGGGAGCATAACAGCAAAGCCCCTTGCAGCCTTTGGCGTATTTTAAAATAGTATCTGTCAGAAAGCATATTCCGAAGCCGTTCTCCGCATAGCTCACTGCCGTCATAAGCTGATCAAATTCCATCGCCGTTTTCGCCTTTACGCCTGACTCGGCAAAGATTGCGTCTGAAATCTTGCGCATTTTATTTCCCGTTTTCAGCAATACGAAGCTGTCGTCCGCAAATTCACTGATGCTGATTTTCGCAGAGTTTATAAATCGGTCGTCTTTTATATTCTCTTCGGAAATCTGTTTATGTCTGTTTTTTTCATTCGCCTTACAGTTTTCAGGAACCCCGAGCAGAATTTTCTCCTCAAGAACGGGAATATACACATAAGCATCGGAATGATAAACGGCATTGTCTATTATAAAGTCAACCTCTCCGTTTTCAAGCTTCTGCTCAAGAACGGTGGACTGCTCTACCACAACCGCAACGTCAATATATGGGTATTTTTGATTAAAGCGGCGCAGAACCTGAGGAAGAATATACGAGGATATAAAAATCGTACTTCCTATAACTATTTTCCCTTTTTTGAGATTAAGCACATCGTCAAGTTCATTTTTAAATGAGCCTTCTATTTTCATTATCGCCTCTGCTGCTTCTATATACTTTTCACCAACGGCCGTAAGGCTGATTTCACGTCCGCTCCGTTCAAAAACGGGACAACCCAAAGCGTCTTCAAGCTTTTTTATCGTAAGAGAGAGCGAGGGTTGAGAAATAAAAAGCTTTTCAGCCGCTTTGGTAAATGACTTTTCTTTGTACACCGCATAAGCGTAATTCATATACCGAAACATTTCATCACCCATACCTTTTTATAAATAGTAATCATTATATTATTTATATTTGATTATATTACTGTTATCCTTTAAAATCAATACGGTGATTGAAATTATGGAATATTTATCTGATTTAATTTATCTGATCCCCCTCCTGTTCATAGCCGGAGTTCTCGACGGAATTGCAGGAGGCGGAGGAATCATCGCTCTGCCTGCCTATTTGCTTACCGGCATGCCGATTCACTCTGCTTATGCCTGTAACAAGCTGCAGAGCGGATGCGGCACACTTTGCTCGGGAATAAAATACATAAAAGAAAAGCTGTGTGACATCAGGGTCGCACTTATTGCACTGCCGTTCACCGTTCTCTCCTCAATGCTTGCAACAAAAGCAGTGTTGAACATGGATGGCGAAAAAATAAAGCTCATTATAGCTGTATGTATTCCTCTTGCCGTAATACTCATGTTCTCGAAACGTAAAATCGGCTCGAAATCCGAAACACGGCACAAAATAAGTCCAAAGGTGATTTTATTGAGCATTCTCTCGGGAGCGATTCTCGGCACATATGATGCACTTTTCGGTCCCGGTGGCGGAAGTATTGCGATAATCATCTTTTCGCTGCTTTTAAGCTACGAGCTCAGAGTGGGCTGCGGAAACGGAAAAATCATTATAGTAGTGTCCAACTTCACGGCACTGATAAACTACATTATAGGCGGCCATATCATATGGCATGTCGCAATTCCATGTACCTTAAGCAACATGCTCGGAAGCTATATCGGTGCAGTGATGGCCGTAAAAAAGGGTGAAAAAATCGTATTCCCTGCGATGCTTGCAATAATCGCGACACTCGTCGTCCAGACGGTCTTTAAATTTTTCTTTTAAATGTTGAAAGCGCAACTTGAATATGTTATTATAACAATGAATTTTACCGATACAAAGCTGAAAGGGGAAATCAAAATGTTGGTCAAAAAAATTGATATCCATGTTCACTCATCCCTGGAAGAGGACATGCCGCGCTTTGACGGCTCGAATTATGCCACTCCGGAAGAGCTTAGGGAGATGTACGACCGTATGGGAATAGAGTTCGGTGTTCTTCTCCCATCCAGTAATCCCGAAGGCACATTCCATTTCAACACAAACGGTGACTGTCGCAGAGTAGCCAACAAATATCCCGAAACTTTTGTCTGGTTCTGCAACATTGACCCCAGAATGGGTGACAACTCCCCCGACACTGATTTTACTCCTTTCCTCGAATATTACAAGTCGCAGGGTGCAAAAGGTGTGGGCGAGATCTGCGCCAACATGTATTTTGACGACCCCATGGTTGAAAATCTTTTTCATCATGTAGAAAAGGCAGGGCTTCCTCTCACATTCCACATAGGCAATATGGGAGGCGACTACGGTCTCGTTGACGAGCCGGGGCTTCCCCGTCTTGAGAGGGCTTTGCAGAAGTTTCCGAGGCTCATCTTCCTCGGACATTCGCAGAAGTTCTGGGCAGAGATAAGCGGAGATGTCGGCGACCGCGCCGGATATCCGAAGGGTAAGGTTGCTCCCGGCGGCAGAGTCGTTGAGCTTATGAGGAAATACCCGAACCTTCACGGCGATATAAGTGCCGGCAGCGGTCAGAACGCCATCATGCGTGACCCCGAGTTTGGCTACAATTTCCTTGAAGAGTTCAAGGAAAGGCTCTATTTCGGCACTGACATCTGCGTACCGAATCAGGACACAAAGCTCATACTCACGCATTTCCTTGACGAAGCAGTTGAAGGCGGTCACATTTCTCAGGATTGTTACAATAAAGTCTGCCGCGAAAATGCGCTGAGACTTCTCAAAATGGATAAATAAGTTTTTTACCCTGCCGCTTTCGGCAGGGTTTTTATTTGCAATAAGGCTGTCTTTGCTGTATAATAAATTCGAGGTGTTGATTACATGGCTGATACTATTGCGGCAATATCAACCGCACCGGCAAAAAGTGCTATAGGAATAATAAGAATATCGGGCGATGCTTCGCTGAAGGTGTGTGAGCGTGTTTTTTCGGGCAAGGTCGCCGAAAAGCCGCGTGAGATGGTCTGCGGCAGTATGATGAGCGCAGACGGCACCGTGTGCGACTTTGGTATGGGTGTTTATTTCAAAGCTCCTGCAAGCTTTACGGGAGAAGACTCTGTCGAGCTTTACTGTCACGGCTCACGGGCAGTTCTTCGCACGGTTCTTGATGCCGTATACCGTGCCGGCGCAAGACCTGCAGAAGCCGGAGAATTCACTCGGCGCGCATTTCTTAACGGTAAAATGGACCTTACTCAGGCAGAAGCCGTTATAGATCTCATCGACTCTGAAACCGAGCTTGCGGCAAAAAATGCCGCAGAGCAAATGAACGGTGCTTTGGGACGTGATATTTCCGCCTTGTCGGCTGAACTCACTTCAATCGCCGCAGAGTTTTATGCTTTTGTAGATTATCCGGACGATGAGATTGAACAAAGTGAAAGGGATGTTATTTCGGACAAGCTCGACTCTCTCTCCTTCCGTGCGGCTTCTATTGCCGGCTCATATGACAAGGGGCGCATTATACGTGACGGAGTGCGTGTTGCCCTTATCGGTCGTCCCAATGTCGGAAAGTCGTCACTGCTCAACGCGCTTTTAGGAACAGAGCGAAGTATTGTTACCGAGCTTGAGGGTACAACACGCGATACGGTAGAGGAATCACTTCGTGTAAATTCACTTGCCCTGCATCTTATCGACACGGCAGGGCTGAGAATCGCCGATACTGAGCCTGAGCGATTAGGCATCCAGAGAAGTGAAGCGGCGGCAAGGGATGCGGATATCGTCATCGCCGTATTTGACGGAAGCTCTCCGCTTGATAAGTTTGACATGCAGGCGCTTGAGTTTGCAAAAAGCACAAGAAGTATATGCGTTATAAACAAAAAAGACCTTGGATGTATTATTGACACATCTGTTTTTGACGGGTTGCCCGTGGTCGAAATCTCGGCAAAAAACAACACGGGTACTGACGTGCTGCTTGATAAGATATGTGAGATTTTCGAGGTGTCTGAAATTCCCTGCGACGGTCGCACGGTAACAAACCCGAGGCATGCATCTACACTTCGCCGTGCAGAAGAGCGCATCCGCTATGCCGCTGATGCTTTCCGTAACGGTACATACCCGGATCTTGCGGTAAGTGATATTGAAGAGGCAATAAACATTCTTGGAGAGATAACGGGCAATTCTGCTCAGGATTCGATTATAACTGAAATTTTCAGCAGATTTTGTGTTGGAAAGTAAAAAAGTGACGGTGAAAACCGTCACTTTTTTATTTGGCCGTTTTTAAAATTGCGGCGAGCTCCTTGCCCAAAAGCTTCACGGATGCTATGGCTTCGGCAAGTGAGTTTGCACTTGTGCCGACCTCAACAAGCATTGAGCCTGTTGTTGCGTGCATGTTGAAGCGTTCCTTCCGAAGGTTCATAGGTCGCATTATTCCGGGGTGCTTAGTCGCCATTGCGTTCTGAAGCTTGACCGCAAGCTTTAAATTTTCAGCCCAGTCCGGATGCGGAAGTCCGCTCTCTCCCGTAGACATAACGAGCATGAGCTGGGCAACACGATTCCCGTTTACATTGGCCACTGTTCTGTATTTTACGCCTTCGTCTGTTGTCATGGCATCACGGTGAACGTCTATTACCACTTTTATGGAGGGGTTCTTTTTAAGAGCGGCTCCTATTGCATCAAGCGTGCGTGAATATGAACCGTTATATGATGGGCTGTCATAAATATTTCTGTCATGTATAACGGAAATCCCCTCACTCTTCAGCGTCGCTTCAAGCTCGTCTCCTACACGAATTACGTTATACCTTTTGTCCGAGGTGCGCTCAACATCGGTCAGTGTATACGTGTCCCTGCCCTGCGGCAGATAGCTCTCACTTCCGTGAGTATGAACAATAAGAACGTGAGGCCCGTTTCCAGTGAGACGAAACGGAAGCTTTGCGCCCAGAAGCCACTTCAAGTCTATCCCCTTTGTGCTGTCGTTTTTTACCCATATATCATTGTACTTCACGTACCCCTTTTCACTTTTCGGACTTATGGTTATGTTCTCAATCGGGTATGTATTTTCCTTTCTTTCTCCGCCCGGGGTGTACTCCCAGACGGTAAGCTCTTCTTTCTGAGGTAACGGCGAAGGTTCACCCGAGGCTTCCCCGACCTCACTTATCCGGTCAAGGGGCAAGCTTTCAGAGAAAAACGATTTGAGAAGCTTTTCCCTTTCATTGTTTCCCATAACCTGCGTTTCTCCGGATATCGCATAATTTATGAACTTCTCGTTTTGTGAAAGCTTTTTCATGCAGCTCATCATCCACTGCTCCGCTCCGCAGACATCGAGAAGCTTTATTGCAACTGCGGCAATAATAAAAATATAAGCAATTTTCACAAACCCGGATTTTCTTTTCTTTCCTCTTTTCATAATCTGCCTCCGAATGTAAATCTCTACAACAATTATATTTTGAGGCAATGTAAAAAATGCAAAAAAGGGGCCGTGACGAAAATTATTTCGTCACAGCCCATATGTGTTTTTCTTACCGTCTTGCACGGCGATTGCTTACACGTCTGTCGGAATACTGCTTGATTCCGGATATTTTGCTGTCGCTGTCCTGCATGAACTGCTTGAGCTTATCCTCAAACGACAGCTCGACCGTCTCACGCGGAGCCGCACTCTTAGGTGTGAAATTCTGGTGTGTGCGTTCCTGTCTCGGTTCTGCCTTGCGTATCGATAAGCTTATTCTGCCGTTTTCGTCGATACCTATAACCTTTACCTTGACCTCCTGACCGTTCTGCAGATGGTCACTGATGTCGTTGACGTATGTATGCGATATCTCGGAGATATGTACCATACCGCTCTTGCCCTCTCCGAGTGCCACAAACGCACCGTATTTTGTGATTGATGTTACCTTCCCACTGCAAATAGTCCCTACTTCGAGTCCCATACTCTGTTTTGCGTCCTCCTTTGTTTTTTGGAAATTACCTTAACTTCCGGAAATATCTACGAAAACGCGCTCATTTGGCGCGGCGTAGCCCTGATTCTGCGCTTCTTTTGTAACGTAGTCGTCGTCTATCTCCGCACTGAGCACCTGCTCAAGCTGTGCCTTTTTCATGGATTCTGTTGCTATGAGATCGTCCAGCGCTGCGGTGTCTGCTTCCAGCCTGTTTATCTTAATCTGATTGGAGATGAGAATACCTGTGGCGTATGCAACAAATACAAAGAGAATAAGCTTAGGAAGAAAGCCCGTGCGCTTTTTTCGTTTTTTTGCCGCCATTCTTACCAACCTTTCGTTTCTTCATTCGTTTTATGCGATTGCGCTTTATCCTCTCACGCATCGCCGTCTCTGTTTTTCTTTCTGCGCTTTTCCCGACTCTCCAGCACCATCTCAGCACCAGATATATCGGTCGGGTGATTAGATAAAGGATTTTCCGGGTTGCGCAAATCAGTGATGTCAGTATTTTATATACTATTTCACTCAATGCCGACATGTACACAAATCCGCCGCAGAAAGCACCGAAAAGGACGTACCATCGCATCTGCCCCTCCGAGAAAATGAGGACGAATGCAAGGAGCAGGATTATCGAAGCTATCCAGAACATTATGTCAAACACGGCGGTAACCGCACGGTTTTTCGGTATGTATGAGCGGATTACGCGCGTTATGTCAAAAATAACGCCAAGCCCTACCCCCAGCAGGGCAGAATACAAAAATTCAAGTGTCTGAACTGAAACCGTATTTTCCATGACGGTGCCTTCTATCTGAACAGTCGCGACCAGAAGCCCTGAGCATCAACATTGTCGCTGTATTCTATCCCGTCGATAGTCCCTTCAACCGCAAGCTCTCCTGTTTCAAGGCTCAGGCGCTCTATGTGAAGCGCAGTACCCCGCACGGTGAGAAGACCGCGGTTAGTGTAGAGCACAACCGAGTTTTCATCAAAGTTTTCGACATCAGAAACGCCGGAAATACTCATTCTTGAACGGTTTTCAATTATAATGTTCTGCGGAATGTCACGTGAAATGCTTTTATCGTCAAACTGCATGAGCACACCTCCGATACTTTATTTGTTAAAGTATATTAGCGGCTCATAAGTTTTATTCTCAAACTCAAACTGTCTTTTAAAATTAAATAAAAATCAGCGCACTTCTTCATACATAGTGTGCGCTTCGTCCTTGTTCATATGCTCCGAAACGGCAAGCACACGTATTTTAAGTATCCGTGTACCAAAAGAAATCTCAATAATATCGGAAACCTTGACATCGTACGATGCCTTGACAACCTTTCCGTTTACCGAGATTCTGCCTCCGTCACAAGCTTCATTTGCAACGGTTCTTCGTTTTATAAGTCTTGAAACCTTGAGATATTTATCAATTCTCATATATGACCTTCAACTTGCCGAATAATTGGGTATGCTATCCGGGGCGAAAGAAAACCTCCGCCCCGTTAATAACATTGAACCTGTAGCTGAGTTACTTCGCGACAGCGTCTTTAAGAGCCTTGCCGGCCTTGAATACCGGGCTCTTAGATGCCGGAATTGTGATGGTTTCTTTTGTGCGCGGATTGCGGCCCTGACGAGCTGCACGAGACTTAACCTCGAATGCACCGAAACCAACAAGCTGAACCTTGTCGCCAGCCTTAAGTGCTGCTGTGATGGAATCAACTGTTGCGTTGATAACCTTCTCTGCGTCCTTCTTGGAAAGGCCTGCCTTTTCAGCAACTGCATTTACCAATTCTGTCTTGTTCATCTGTTTTGCCTCCTGTTTTGTATTTATCTAAAAGGCGTGAACTTTTATCCCCACCGTTTTAGCAATTTAATTAAAGCTTGTCCTCAAAATCGGAAAGAAGAATTGACAGCTCTCCGTCCATTTTTTCAAGCTTTTTAAACTCTCTTAACAGCTTTTCGTTTTTACTGTCAAGCGCCTGCTCGGGATTTTGTCCGAGAAGTCTTGATATCGCTACCGTATTAAGAAGTACGGTGCCAATATCCATAGCCTCACCACGAGCAAGCTCGTCGGAAATCTTCTTCGCATATTCTTCTATGCTCTTTTGCGGAAGACCTGCTTTCTTCGCTTTGCCGAGAAGCTTTTCCGCGCGCATGAGCGACGGAAGACTCCTTGCCACCGAATCCATTGCAGAAAAGTGCGTCTTGTGCTTCTTTTCGCGCCGCTTTATATCATCCCAGTTGCGGAGCACCTCTTCCGAGGTCTCGGCAGAGACATCTCCGAAAACATGGGGATGGCGCTCAATAAACTTTTTGCAAACACCGTCTGCAACATCGTTTAAATCAAACCTGCCGGCTTCGCTTTCAAGCTCGGCATGAAAAACGACCTGAGCAAGAACATCGCCAAGCTCTTCGAGCAGGAGAACCGAATCGTCATTGTCAATGGCCTCACACGCTTCGAAGGCTTCTTCTATGAAGTTCATACGGATGCTCTTATGATCCTGTTCTCTGTCCCACGGACAGCCCTCATCTGAGCGGAGGATTTTTGTTATTTCGACAAGATCTGAAACGTCGTATTTTTCCTTCCTTAAAAAATTTATCATATTTATCGCTCTCCTGCAAGTATTTTTTTATGAATACCTAAATTTTTCAATCATTATTAAAAAATTTGAATATGTTTTTACCGTGAAACAGGAATTTTTCTTCCTCTCCACCCATTGCTAACGTCACAAAAGTGCACGCAAGACATGCAAAAACACCTCCGAAAACGGATAAAATTGTAGAAATTTGCAACGAAAAAGTTACACTAAGCACATCCATAAGTACCCTTGAGGATACAAAAGTTACCACTCCGCTAAATACGGGACCTCCGAAAATCCTGAGTATACTTATGTCAATAAACGGATATTTTTTTAACTGTGCGATATTTAAAATTGCGATTGTTACATAGCATAAAACCGTGCTTATTGCCGCACCGTATATATTTATATCAACCCTTCTCACAAGGATGAGATTTGAAATAATCTTTACTGCAGCCCCTGCAAGCATTGACATCACCGGCACATTGGGTCTTCCCAACGCCTGATGCACGGAATTTGTAAGCGTTACAAGCGAGAGCGGAACAACCGCAAGAGAAAGGCACGTAAGCATATGTGCCGAAGCTTTGATACATTCCGGCTCAACGCTCATTCCGTACAGAAGATGCAGAATGCCGTATGACAACGCCGCAATACCGCAGGCGGCAGGTATTGAAATCATCATGCCTAAAGACATGCCCGAGCCTGCAATTCTGTCAACCGAGATATAGTCCCTCTTTACAAACGCACCCGATATTGCCGGAATCAACGAAACGCCGAGTGTAGTAATGAGTGCGGACGGAAGATTAAAAACCGTTGCAGCATAGTTATATGAGCCGTAAAGCCATTTTGCACTGTATTCGGAAAATCCGCTTTTGCGCAAAAGGTTAAGCACAATGGCGCTGTCAATCACATTAGTAAGGCTTATTACCGCCGCACCCAAGGTTATCGGAACGGCAAGCCCTATAAGCTCTTTTAATATAGCGCGTTTACGTTTTTTTGACGGTGCTTTGCGGTGCTTTATGTCATCACGGCAAAACGAGAAATAAACGGCCGAAAAAAAGGCTCCTGCGGAAACGCCGAACACGGCACCTGCCGCCACCGCACCGTCTCCCATACCCCGTCTTTTTAAATATAACGCAAGAACAAGGCCGACCGCAAGCTTTCCGAGTGCCTCTAAAACCTCGGAAACCGCAGTGGGATACATGTTTGACCGACCTTGAAAATACCCTCGGTTTATCGCCGACATGGAAACAAACAGAACCGCCGGTGAAATAGCCCTTATTGATGCTGCAGCATCCGAGCTTCCCATAAGCTTTGCGAAAAAATCAGCTCCGAAAAACATGACCGAAAAACCGAAAAAGCCTACAAGTGAGAAGGTAAGGTATGATATTTTATATATCCTATACATCTGCCCGTTCTCACCCTGTGCCGAAGCTTCTGAAATCAATTTGGAAACCGCAGACGGAACACCTGCCGTTGAAAGAACAAACAAAAGTGCGTATATGTTATATGAAATTGAAAAGTTTGCCATCCCGACAGGTCCCAGAATGGCACCGAGCGGTATTTTATAAAGAGCGCCTATAACCTTTACCGCAATACCTGCCGCAGCAAGAACCGCCGCACCGTGAACAAAGCTTTGTCTTTTTTCTTTTATCACACAAATTCACATCCTCAACTGCTGATATGTGAATTTATGTAATTATCGCTTCAATTATGCGCGAACAAGCCTTTTTGCACGCTCGATATCAACGGTTGTAAACTCACCGTTTTCATAGAGAATCTTTCCTGCAACCATCGTCATTACAACATCACTGCCGCGTGCAGCATATACAACATTTGAAACGGCATTGTGGCACGGGGTGAGGTGAACGCGGTCAAAGTCGAGCATAATTATATCCGCCTCAAAGCCCGCAGCTATCTTTCCGCAGTCACTTCTCCCCTGCGCCTTTGCGCCGTTTACCGTCGCCGCTTTCAGGGCGGTGTATGCGTCTATCGCAGCCGGGTCGTTGTTTATACCCTTGTGAAGAATTGCAAAAAGCTTGATTTCTTCAAACATGTCCGTATTATTATTGCTCGCAACACCGTCCGTAGCAAGCGTTACGTTAAGACCATGGGAAAGCATGGAAAGAACGGGAGCGACACCGGAAGCGAGCTTTAAGTTGCTCACCGGGCAATGAGCCACGGAGCCACCGGCGGATTTCAGAATGTCCATATCCTCCCCGGTCATATAGCAGCAGTGAGCAAGAAGCGGACGTGTCCCCTCAAAAAGCCCCTCATGCTCAAACTGGGCCGTCGGTGTTCTTCCGTATTTTTCTATACATTTATCATGCTCTGCAGAGGTTTCAGAGGTGTGAATCTGAAGAATGAGTCCGTTATCCTTTGCGATTTGTGCGGTTTTTATGCGACATTCGGTTTCAGACGTGTACTCAGCATGAATTGACACATCCGCACGGAGTCTGCCGCCATCCTGCATATGAATCCGTTCAATCAGTGCCTTTGCCTCGGCGACCGATGGCATACCGTCAAAATTTTCTCCGCTTCCGACGATTGAACGCGAAAGATTGGCACGGATACCCGACTTTTCGGCAACATCCGCTATTGCATCGACAAAAAAGTAGCTGTCGGAAAACGAGGTAGTGCCGCTTGCAAGCATCTCAGCAACTGCAATCTCAGTCCCCGCTCGCACCGAGTCCGGACACAGCTTGTCCTCTGCAGGCCAGATGTGCTCGCGAAGCCACACGTCAAGCTCACAGTCATCCGAAAGGCCTCGGAAAAGTGTCATCGGAACATGCGTGTGCGTATTGATAAGTCCCGGCATAAGAAGCTTGCCGCCGGCGTTTATGCACCGCTTTGCCTGTGCCTTCGGCTTTTCGTTGCCGATATACTCAATTTTTCTTCCCGTCACTGCAACGTATGCGTTTTCAAGATACGGGGCATCGTCGTCCATAGTTATGACTTTTGCATTTTCAAACAGTATGTCCATCAAAATCCCTCTGTACAAAAGTTAATGGCGGCGTTCACACGCCGCCCGGAAAACATCAGTCGGAAAGCGCATTGCCGCAGTTTGAACAGTATGAGCTGTCACTGTCGTTGATTTTTCCGCACTCACTGCACTTCTTTGCTGAGGATTCGCTGTTAAGGCAAGCACGAAGCTCTTCAATCTGGGCTTTTTTCTCATCAATGGCGAGAAGCCTTGCATCAAGCTCTTCAGTTGAAGTCTCCTCATTGCTGTGAGCCGCATAAATCATGCGCCCTACTTCTTTGTATAAAACATCGATATCTGTCGTCAAATCAAAAATCTTAAGGTTGATTTTTGATGCATTAACAACCCCTGTGGCTTTCTTTCCTGCAGTTTCTGCAGTTTTTGTAGCAAATTCACCTGCAACGGTTGCACCTGCACAAATCTTATCCCATAAAGCTTTTATCTTTTCATTCATATGAACCCCTCCTCATTATATTTTTAGTATACTACCGCAAATGCATAAAATCAATACCGAAAACTTCCTCCGCCTATAAATTCACGGAGAAGTGAATCCTTTGGAACATAGTCGTCAGGCAAGTCCTCAAAGCCATCGATGTTATTCATCATGCGGCACACCTCTTCATATCTCACAATGCCCTCCGGAACCGTAAGAACAGCCTTTTTAAGATGTTTTTTCAAAACCGTTATTTCGTATTCATGTGTGGAGTTTATGGTGATATCAGCCCTGTCCTTGAACGGGGAAATGTACATTTTTTCACCGCGGCGTATTCCGTCCCATATTGAAAGCGTAAAATCCGCATTTGCGCCTCTGAAGAGATTGTCACGCACTATACGGCGTGTGAGCCGTGTCCATGTACCCTTATAAAACACGCTTCCATCCAGCATAAAGTTGCTCCTTGCGGAAATATACAGCTTTATGCCGTGTGAGCCTGCCGCAGCGGAGATTTCGTCATTGAGCGCATGGATGCCCTCAAAGATTACCACTTCGTTTTTCTTTAAGTGAAGCGGTGTTACGGTTTCCGAGCGGCGTTGATTTTTAAAATCAAACTTCGGCATCATTATCTCGTTGCCCTTGATAATTTCTTTTATGTGTCGGTTAAGAAGCGGCATATCAAGGCACTCAGGCGATTCGTAATCAATTTTTCCGTCCTCTGTTTTCGGCGCAGTCTCAAGGTCCACCGTTCTGAAATAATCGTCAAGAGAAACAGGACGGGTTCCTATCCCCAGCTTTTCAAGAGTGCGCTCAAGCTTTAAGGCGGTTGTTGTTTTTCCCGACCCGGACGGACCCGACAGAAGAACTACCGAGCTTGTATCTATCCTCTCCGCAATCTTTTTTGCCGCAGACACTATCGACTTTTCGTAGGCATCCTCGCATTCTCCCACGAATCCCGTAGGGTCATTTTTTATTCTTGAATTGATTTCTCTTACATCAAGTGCCATGTGTTTCACCCTCTCATTTCCGAAAATCAGATTCAGCACCCGAAAAACTCAAGAAGCCTTTTCTGAGTTAGCTCGATCTTTTCTTCGGCATTATTGTATTCATATGGATATTTTGGATTGAATATTCGTTCTATTCTTGCATTTTCACGGTCAATCAGCTTTGTGACTCCGCCGGCTCCTGCAGAAAGAATGGTATGCAGCTCATCCATAATATAGTTATTATAATCACTCTCATATCCGGGCTTTGAGTATCCTACATTCTCAAGATTTCCGGACATGTACTTCTGACGGTAGAGGTAATACGGTAAAAAGCCGTGTCGTCCGAGCTCATTCATCGCATACTCGACCATGCGCTCGGTCTGCTCGCCATCGGGCAGGACATACTTTTCACGGCGAAGCTCAGAGCCTTTTTTCAGTGCAAGCGTGTGAACGGTTATATTTTCGGGAGAAAGCTCTATCATCCTGTCAACAGAGTTTTTAAAGCTTTCAAAGCTGTCATTCGGAAGCCCTGCAATAAGGTCTGTATTTATGATAAGTCCACCTACCCTGCGTACATCCTCTATCGCACGGACAACATCCTCTGCGGTATGACGGCGGTCCATTTCCTCCAGAATTTTATTGTTCATCGTCTGGGGATTCACACTTATCCTCGTTGCCCCGTTTTCTTTTATTACTCTGATTTTTTCAGCCGTCAGCGTATCGGGTCTTCCTCCCTCTACGGTATATTCCTCGGCATCACGCACACAGAAGTTTTCAGCAATCTTTTTCATCACGAAGTCAAGCTCGGACGCATCAAGCGCTGTCGGTGTGCCTCCGCCTATATATATCGAGCGTAAGCGAAGCCCTGCTTCGTTTGCCGATTTTCCGAGCTTTGAAAGCTCTTTTGCAAGCATGTCAAGATACGGAGATACAAGATGCCGTGCATTTTCTATTGAATGGCTTACAAATGAGCAATATCTGCACCTAGATGCACAGAACGGGATTCCCACATAAAGCGACATATCCCGAGAACCGGTACCCTGCGCCATTTTTTCGGCACGAACGGCGCATACAGAGGCAAGCCTTGCGCGCTCATCGGTGACAAAATAATCACGTTCCATTGCCTTTGCGGCATCTTCAACGGACATACCGTCCTTGATATATACTGCCGCAACCTTGGACGGACGTATTCCGGTAAGTGCTCCCCACGGCGGTCTCTTTCTAAGATGCGGAAGTGCCGCTTCATAGAATGAGGTTTTGACGGCACGCTTTGCGACTCTTTTTATATCCTCTTCATTGTCCGTTTCGGAAAACGGAAATTCCGCCTTTCCGTGTGTCCTTTTACCTGACAGAATGATAGCCGTTTCGGAAAACATCATGTTATCGCGCATCTCAAGCGATGAAACGGCGTAATCACCCTCAAGTGGACGCGTATCGGTAAATTCTGCATGTGAATTCGGGAAAAGACACATGTATATCTGCTGTGTGGCAAACTGATAATCGTGACCTCTCAGATATATCTTCACTGTCGCATCGCCTCTGCCATATACGGATTGGTCACACGTTCCTCAGAGAGAGTAGTCGCAGCCTCATGTCCGGGAAGCACCTTATACTCCCCATCCAGCTCATACAGCTTTCTGAGCGACTTAAGCATTTCTGCATAATCTCCACCCTGAAGGTCGCATCTTCCGCATGTGCCTGCAAAAAGGGTGTCTCCCGAAAACATGGTATCCTCACAGAATATGCACATACTGCCCTCGGTATGTCCGGGGGTACGCAAAAAGCTAAAGGTAAGCTCTCCCATTTTCAACGTTCCGCTCTCCCCGATTTCTATATCGGGATACAGCGCAACAAATTCACGGCGGCGCAGCATCGTCTGACCCGAAAGCTCGGGGTTACGAAGTCTTTCGCGTTCTGCAACGTTTGCTACAAGAAGAGCGCCTGTTTTTTCCAGAATCTCAGAAGCGGCAAGAACATGGTCAAAATGGGCATGCGTGAGAAAGACATATTTTATCTTCACACCAAGAGAGTCTGCCGTGTTTAAAATCCGTTCTGCATCTGCGCCGGGGTCAATCACAGCCGCACTCTCTCCGTTGTGAGCTATGTAGCAATTTGTGTTCAAAAAACCTACCGAAACAGTTTCTACCTTCATCATTTTTCATTTCTCCCGAAAACTTCTTCCGTGTCCATCATCACCGTAACCGGTCCGTCATTTACCGACTCAAGCTCCATATATGCGCCGAAAACGCCTGTTTCCGTCTTGTAGCCGGCATCTCTTAAAAGTGCCACAAAATACTCGTACAGCGGTCGTGCGAGCTCAGGACGTGCCGCATTTACAAAGCTCGGACGGTTTCCCTTCTGTGTGTTTGCATACAATGTAAAGTTTGAAACCACCATCATTGAACCGTTCACCTGTGAACAGGACAGATTAAGCTTTTCCTCAGAATCCTCAAATATCCTCATCTGCGAAATCTTCTTTGCAAGGTATTCGGCATCCGCAGTGGAATCGTTTGTCGATACACCGAGGAGAATAAGCAGACCCTTTCCTATTTCGGAATGTGTCACTCCGTCTATTTTTACTTCTGCTGACTTAACCCTTGTTATTACTGCTCTCACAAAAAAACCTCCCGGAAATACCTTAACTGAGCGAGCGTTTTACGTCTATTGTGCCGGCAACACCGTTGAGCTTGTTCATAATAAATTCAAGCTGTTCCTTGCCGTTTATGTTCATAACAACATTTATAACTGCATATCCGTCACCCAAACGCCTTGCATCAAGCTGATGAACCGGAACCTTGAGATTGTTAAGGACGGTCGCAATGTCCATGACAAGTCCGCTTCTGTCCTTTGCGGATATCTGAAGTGATGTCTGGAACTTATCTTTTACATCATCTGCCCACGAAACACATATCCAACGGCTAAGATCATCGGCTTCTTTCATTGCGCTGACAACGTTATGACAGTCGGAGCGGTGAACGGAAACACCGAAGCCTCGTGTTATAAAGCCTATGATTGAATCCCCGGGAATGGGCGTACAGCAACGTGCAAATTTTACAAGGCAATTTTCAACTCCGGGCACAATAACGCCTGAATTTGACGTTTTGGGCTTGGGTGCTGCCGCAATTTTTTCCTGAACAAGCTTGTCGGCATTCGGTTCAAGAGGCGCATTCTTTGATATTTCTGTTTTTATGCGATTTATGACTCTGTTTATTTTTGTACCGCCGTAACCGATGCTCGCATAAAGCTCATCAACCTGATGGAAGGACATTCTGTTTGCGATAACACCGAGAATTTCTGTCAGCTTTTCTTCGGATATCTCTACTCCATCGCGCTTTAAGTCACGCTCAAGATCCGCTTTTCCGCGTGCAATATTTTCTTCTCTGCATTCCTTTTTGAACCACTGTTTTATCTTATTTCGTGCTTCGCCCGTTTTTACTATCTTAATCCAGTCGCGGCTTGGTCCTTTTCCTGAATTGGAGGTCAGAACCTCTACAATCTCACCGTTCTGAAGCTTATAGTCAAGCTGTACCATCCTGTTGTTGACCTTTGCGCCTATCATACGGTTTCCTACAGCGGAATGAATCGAATATGCAAAGTCAATCGGAGTAGAGCCTGCCGGCAGACTTACAACGTCTCCGTTTGGAGTGAACACGAAAACCTCGTCACTGAACATGTCGGTTTTGAGTGATGATATGAAGTCTTCGTCCTCAACCTCCTGATTTTCAAGAAGCTGACGTACCCAGGCAAGCTTTGACTCAAGAGTACTTTTGCCAACACCCGACTTATACTTCCAATGTGCGGCGATACCGTATTCCGCCGTCTGATGCATGTCACGGGTACGTATCTGAACCTCAAACGGGATTCCCTCACGGCCTATAACAGTTGTATGAAGCGACTGATACATATTCGGCTTCGGTGTGCTTATATAATCCTTGAAGCGTCCGGGGACAGGGTGATACATATCATGGATAAAGCCAAGAACGTTATAGCAGTCTGCCACGGTTTCGACTATTACTCGCATGGCATAGAGGTCATATACCTCATCTATTGTTTTATGCTGAGTATACATCTTGCGGTAGATGCTGTATATATGCTTGACTCTGCTCTGAACCTTTCCGTCTATACCTGACTCATTGAGTCTGCTGACGAGCCGTTCCTTAATCTGATTAAGAAACTCATCCCGCTCTTCGCTTCGTTTTTCAAGCTCTTCGGTTATCTCTGCATATCCTACGGGATCGAGACAGCGCAAGGAGCGGTCCTCAAGCTCCCACTTTATCTTCTGCATACCGAGGCGGTGAGCAAGAGGAGCGTAAACCTCCATCGTCTCCAGTGCTTTTTCCCTCTGCTTTTCGGGCTTGTGGAATTCAATGGTCCGCATATTATGCAGTCTGTCTGCAATTTTTATGAGAATAACACGGATATCCTTGCCCATGGCAAGAAACATTTTGCGCAGATTCTCAATCTGTGCCTCTTCCTTGCTTGTATACGGCATACGGGTAAGCTTTGATACACCGTCAACGATATCCGCCACCTCTTTGCCAAACTTTGCTTTAATTTTATCGTATCCGAACTCCGTATCCTCAATGCAGTCGTGAAGAAGAGCCGCAACAACAGAATCCGTATCAAGCTCCATATCTGCAACGATTTCGGCAACAGCTATCGGATGCGTAACGTAGTCACTGCCGTCACGGCGCTTTTGACCCTCGTGCGCATCTGTTGCAAGGTCGTATGCTTCGTGAATCCTCACCTCATCGGCTTGGGGCATATAACCCTTTATTTTTCCTATCAATTCCTGATATTTAGATTCAGGCATCATGACACATCATCTACTCCCACAACTTTTAAATAATTTGTATGTCTTTGAATTATTTAAATCCACTTTATTATTATGCTCGGCAATCTTTATATGTACCCTGTAATTCTCACATTCAAAGCTCATAAGCCCGACTTCAGAGAAAATTTTAAATGCAATAAGCAGCTTTGAAAGGCTTATGTTGCGATTTTGTGCATAAGCTCTGCGCCTGACTTCAAGAAGCGGCAAAGACCTCGGGAAACCGGACTGAGTAATAAGCCGCCATATTTTGCCGAGCTCTTCATATCTCACGGTTGTACTTACTGACTTTTCCCCTTTATCCGCCTGTTCGATGCATAAAACCGCATCTTCAAACTCTTTTATATCTTCCTCGCAAGGACGTGCATCCTTTATATGCAGCTGAACGGACTCACCAAGAAAGTTGTTTATCTCCGGCGTAAATGCGAAGTCTGCATAATCTCCTTCTTCAAACGGAAGGTCTTCCCTCTTTTTACCGAAATACACACACTGGAACTTACCTGCGTGTTCTACAGTGATTTTTACATGGCGGTTATTGCCTATAGGGACTATTCTTGAAACCTTGCAGCGGTTAAGCCGAAGCTTCGGTGCTTCATTTCCCTTTCCGAAAGGCTCGAGCGCACGAAGTGAGCGAAGCTGTGCAAGCGTAAGCTCTTCGGGGCCTGCCTCAAAGTCAATATCAAGGACGGGGACATATCCGCTCATTTCATCATAAAGCTCTGAATTGAGTCTTGTGCGGAACTCTTCAATGTTTTCGCGTTTTATCACTATACCTGCCGCAAGGTCATGTCCGCCGAATTTTTCAAGCAAATCAGAGCATCTTGCAAGTGCCGAGTGAAGACTTATACCCACAACGCTTCTTCCCGAACCCTGGCTTTCATCCTCTTCGGATGAAATAAGAATAGTTGGCTTTCCGAAAAGAGCGCAGATTCTTGATGCAACGATGCCCAAAACTCCGTGGTGCCATCTTTCACCGTCTATTACAATCGCGCTTCCGTCAAGATACTCGGGATGATTTTCAAGAACCGCAAGCGCTTCCTTCATGATGTCGCTTTCGCACTGTTGCCGTTCACGGTTTTTCGTGTCAAGCTCTCGTGCAAGCGGCGTTGCATTTTCTTTATCGGCAAACAAAAGCTTCAGCGCAAGCTCTGCGCTTCCCATACGTCCTGCGGCATTCATTCTCGGTCCGATAAGAAAGCCGACAGCACCTGCCGTAAGATGCTCATCCTTTTTATATCCTGCCTCGTCAAGAAGGGCTGTGAGTCCGATTTCACGACGGGCATCCAGAAGCTCTAACCCATTTGCCACGATTATTCGGTTTTCATCCGTTATCGGCATAACATCTGCGACCGTTCCTATGCATACATACGGAAGGTATTTTTCCATAACCTCACGGTCGCTGCCCGACATGGCACAGATAAGCTTAAACGCAACACCGACTCCTGCAAGTGCTTTGAACGGATAAGTGCAGTCCTCGCGGTTCGGGTTGACAATCGCGCAGGCCGAGGGCAGTACCTCGCCGCATTTATGATGGTCTGTTATAACAACATCAAGCCCTATCTCTTTTGCATAAAGAGCTTCATCCACTGCAGTAATGCCCGTGTCTACAGTAACAACAAGCGACACTCCCTGATCTGCAAGGAGGTCAAGTGCACCTTTTGAAACACCGTATCCGTCGCCGAAGCGGTCAGGGATATGGTATATGCAGTCAGCGCCGCGAAAGCGCAGATAATGAAGCATTATATATGTCGCCGTCACACCGTCCGCATCATAGTCTCCGTACACGGCAATTTTTTCATTATTTCCAATCGCCCTTTCAATTCTCTCTGCCGCCTTTTGCATATCGCAGAGAAGATACGGGTCGTGCAAGTCCGAAAGCTTTTTTGCGGTAAACGCCAAAGCCTCCTCGGAGGTCGTTATTCCTCTGACAGCAAGAAGCTTTGCCGTGAGAGACGGTACTCCGAGCTTTTCCGACAGGTGACGTACTGTATTTTCATCATATTTACCGGTTATCCACTTAGTGTTTTTCATAATCAAAAATATCCTTTATTATTTATGATTACATTATAACAAATTGTGCCGAAAAATACAATCAGTGTTTTCAAATACCAAAACATAGTGTATAATAAAAATCGGAGGTGCATTATCTTGAAAAACAACCTCGGACAAACACTTTTGAAAATATGGAATATCCTGCGTCTTCTTTATACTCGTTTCCGTGAGCACGGCATAGGGTATACCGGAGGACAGATTGCATATTTCTTCATTCTCTCCGTGTTTCCGTTTCTCATTTTCATAAATACGCTGATTGCATCATTTAACATACCCACTCAAACGGCGATTTCTTTTCTCGAACCGTTTTTTCCGGGGCAGATAGTTTCTTTCATTGCAGCCTATATAGAATATATCAATGCACAAAGCAGTATGAGCCTTCTGTCTTTCGGTATTGTTCTTGCAATTTTTTCGGCATCCAAGTCCGTAAGGTCACTAAACCGCGCTTTTAACCGTGCCTACAACACAGAGCAGACACGCGGTTTCTTCGCTCAGATATTTTTCTCAATGGTTTTTATATTTCTTTTCGCCCTCATCTTTTTTGCGTCAATTATCCTCGTCGCCTTCGGAAACGACTTTATATCAAAAATAATATCGGAAATCACACTTTCCTTTGCCTTTGTCGATCTTCTCACGGTATGGCGTTGGGTAACAATGGCGCTGATTATGTTTTTCACAATGAGCATTATTTACAAATTCATCCCCTCGACAAAAGTCTCCTTCAGAAAAACACTTCCGGGTACAGTGTTCTCCCTTATTTGTTTTCTCGCACTTTGTGCAGGTTTTTCGTTTTATGTTAACAACATCGTGTCTTCATCCGTTTTCTACGGCTCTATCGGAGCAATTCTTTTGCTTATGCTGTGGATGTATTTCGCAGGCATCATTCTTGTTCTTGGCGCCGAGCTAAACAAAATACTCAGCGACAGAAAAAACGATTGACGAAAGCTAAAACTTCTGTTATTCTTTAGGTACGTATCAACGGAAAAGGGTGATATCTCACATGAAAATAGCTATCATAACTGATTTGGAGGGCGTTGCGGGAGTAACGAACTTCAAAGACTGGATTGCTCCCGAAAACAGATATTACGAATGCGGACGAGAGCTTCTGACGGAGGAAGTCAATGCCGCAATCCGTGGCTTTGCCGATGCCGGTGCCGATGAGTTTTTCGTCATAGACGGTCACGGAGAGGGTGCAGTGAATCCCTTGCTTCTTGATGAGCGTGCCGTCTATTCACGCGGTTGGGGAATATACCATGAGTTCGGGTTGAGTCAGGGCTTTGACGCAATCGCCTGGGTCGGACAGCATGCCAAGGCAGGAACCGTTCTTTCACACCTTACTCATACAGGCTCTCTCTATGTTCTTGAATGTAAAATAAACGGAATATCCGTCGGCGAGTTCGGTCAATGCGCATTCATCGCAGGCTCTTTCGGCACTCCGGTCATTTTTGCCTCGGGCGAACGTGCATTCTGCAATGAAGTACATGAGCTTACGCCGTTTGCTCATACCGCTGAGGGTAAATACGGAGTCACTCTTGATGACGGCAGGGACTGCACCGAAGAGGAGTACTGGGAACACAATTTAGGTGCTGTTCACGTACACCCCAAGGTTGCACGTGAAAGGATATATAAAGGCGCAAAAGCAGCACTTGAAGACTTCCTTGAAAATCCCGAAAAATTTAAGCCTGTATGCCCCGAAGCGCCTTTCGTTATGGAAACGTGGTACCGCCGCAAGGGCGAAAAACCGCCGTTCAAGAAAATTCTCAGACACGACACTGACATTCTGAAAATGTTTGCCGCAGATCCCGAAATTTTACAGGAGGGCGAATACGAGCTCCCGTAAGAGTACAAAAATGCCGCAGTGAAATTCACTGCGGCATTTCAGCGTGTCGATAGGTTTATCGACACGCTGGAGACTGTCCAAAAAGGTGTGAGATTGTCCGAATGGAACTGAGCGGTGTATGTGTATACTCCGAGAGGTGACATTCGGGCAAAATAAGCGGAAAATCCCTTGAAGTTCGACACTTCAAGTGATTTTAAATATGCGTGCATTTGCTTTGGGTCAATGTTTGTTTTACTAAAAAACTTTCCTTTA
>JAFQSU010000008.1 GCA_017409405.1 Oscillospiraceae bacterium
AAGAGGAAAAGAAAGAGAAATTATCCGCAAAGGAGCGTGCAAAAACGCTTCTTAAAACAATTAAATCTAAATTATGGAGGTAAATGCGAAATGAAAAAGCAGAACAAACTTGAGAAAGTTACCCTTGTTTTAAGACGTGTTAAGGTGGCACTTGTTTCTATGGTGCTTATGATGTCGCTTATGACAAATACGGTTTTAGCGGCATCTCCGCTTGACACCATCAACAGCCTTTCCGACTTTATCTTCTCTGCAATTAAAGCTATCGGTCTTATTCTTCTCGGCTTTGGTATCGTGCAGATCGGTCTATCCCTCAAATCTCACGATGCTTCGCAGAGAGCTAACGGCTTTTTGACATTCTTCGGCGGCGTAATTATCGCCTTTGCAAAAGATATTCTCGATATGATTATGTAAAATAACAGTTCTGCGCACCGTTCTTCGGGACGGTGTGCAGTTCTTTCAAGGAGGTGAATGACCTTTGTCCGATAATTGGATTGTAGCTAACCTTGAAAACGCTTTTAATACTTGGAATGACAAAATGGCGGAAATATGGAGCCTTATCACAACATCGCCGCAGTCGTTTCGTGGCGGTGCGGTATGGTCTATCGTTGAGGGCATAAACGGAGGTTTACAAGCTATCGGATATGGCTTGTTAGTCCTCTTTTTTGCTATGTCCGTGTTTAAGTCAACGGCATCGTTCCGTGACTTCCAACGCCCCGAATATGCACTCAGGCATTTTATACGCTTTGTTGCGGCAAAGGTTGCAATAACCTATGCTATGGATTTGATGACGGCAATTTACTCTATATGCGGAGGTGTCGTCACACAAATCGCAGGCAGTCTTGGCGGTATCGGTGCGGCATCTGTTACACTACCGTCAGTAATTGAAACGGCTGTTGAGGACGCAGGCTTTTGGGCATCTATCCCGTTATGGCTTGTAACAATTCTCGGTAGCCTTTTTATAACCATTATGTCATTCATTATGATAATGAGCGTTTACGGGCGGTTTTTCCGCCTGTATATGTACACGGCGCTTGCCCCGGTTCCTCTTTCATCCTTTGCGGGAGAAGGCACGTCGGAAATGGGCAAACACTTTGTAAAATCTTATGTAGGCGTATGTCTTGAGGGTGCAGTAATTGTACTTGCGTGTATTATATTCTCTGCCTTTGCAAGCACGAGTACGCCAACTATCGACACAAGCATTACAACAGTCACGATGATATGGAAATACATCGGCGAGGTTATCTTCAATATGCTTGTTCTTGTCGGTCTTATCAAAGGTTCTGACCGTATTATAAAAGAAATGCTCGGAACTTAAAGGAGGTAAATTTTATGAGCTATAACAGTGTAATTTCAAGTAATGATTCTATGAAGCTTACAAAGCTCTTGGAAAACAAGGAGTTTTTTGAACAGCGAAATGAATATATGAAAGATGTAAACGACTATTACGCAGAAAACGGCACAGTTGTCGGTTTTCCCGGCATCGAAGATGAAACTGCTCATAACCTTGATTCAAGAGTAAAGGACGGTCAGACAGGACCGTACCCGGAGCAGTTTTTCAAGGAAAATCAGGAGCAAATTGACAGACTTGCTGCCGTTATCGACCGTCTGTATGAAAAGCCTGAAACTCTGTTTCAAGGTTGGAAATTTACAGGCGGTGAAGCTGTTGTAAATCTTTCAAACAACCGCTTGCAGCTTATGTTTGATGAAAAGCCGTCTGAAGAACAGATAAATGTGTTAAAGCGGAACGGCTTTCATTGGGCAAGAACTGCGAAGGCGTGGCAACGACCGCTTACGCATAAGGCTATGTCTGCGGCAGATAAGATTGACTTTATCAAACCGCTTAACGGTAAAAAGCCTACGGAACTTCAACCAAAAGCACCAAAACGCACAGAGCCGGAAAGATAAGGAGGTAATTGATTTTGGAAATCAGAATAAACAAAGAAATCAAGGATTACCACGAAAGCCTGTTTTTCGGACTGTCTATGCGACAGTTTGTATGCTCGGTTGCGGCAGTCGGTGCAGCAGTCGGAATATATTTCGGGCTGAGCAAGGTTTTGGATAAGGAAACGGTTTCGTGGTTATGTATCGTCTGTGCCGCACCGTTGGCGGCAGCAGGCTTTTTCAAATACAACGGAATGAATTTTGAACAGTTTGTGGGAGCTTTCATATACAGCGAATTTATCTGTTCGGGTGTTCGCACATATCAAAGTGAAAACTACCTGCACGACGTATATAAGGAGGTAATGTCTGATGTTTCTGTTCGGGAAAAGAAAACCCAAAAAGGAAAAAAGAAAAATTCCGAAGACAGTACAGCAGTCAATCCCGATAGATAAGCTGTATAGGGACGGAGTTTTCAAGTGCGGACACATCTACTCAAAGACTTGGCGTTTTTCGGATATAAACTATGCTGTTGCTTCCGATGACGATCAGCTCTCAATGTTTCTTGCACATTCCGCACTCATTAACGGTCTGCCTACCGATGCTATGGCTAAAATCAGTATATTTAACCGTCAGCTCAGTAGAGAGGTTCTGTCGAGCCTTGCTACACCAAACGGCGAGGAACGGTATAACATTTATGCAAAGGAGCTTGGCGAGATTTTCGCTGATAAAATGGCAGACAGTAACAACATCGTACACGATAAGTTTATTACCGTGTCGAGCGAAAAAAAGAATATCGAGGAATCACGCACATTCTTTACCCGTGTAGGCAATGACCTTACGGCAGATTTTGCAAAGCTTTCCTCACGCACAACGGAGCTTGGATATAAAGACAGGCTCCGTCTTTTTTATGACTTCTTCCGTAACGGTGATGAAAACGGGTTTGAGTTTGATATAAAAAAAGAAGTTGCACGGGGTAAATCCTTCAAGGACAAAATTTGCCCCGACAGTATCGAGTTCAAAAGCGACCATATCCGAATGGGAGATAAATTTGCAAGGGTTCTTTTCTTAAAAGAGTACCCGTCATTCTTAAAGGACAGTATGCTCTCGGAGCTGACAGACTTTTCAAGAAGTATGATGCTCTCGGTGGATATTCAGCCTATACCGACTGACGATGCAGTAAAGCAGGTGCAGAAAAAGCTCCTTGCTATTGAAACGGATATTACCAAATGGCAACAGAAGCAGAATATGAATAACAACTTTTCTGCAAATGTGCCGTATGAAATGGAGCAAATGCGAAAAGAAATCAAAGAGTTTCTTGATGACATTACAACCCGTGACCAACGAATGATGTTTGTTACGGTTACACTCGTACACGTTGCAAACACCCTTGATGAGCTTAACAATGACACGGAAACCTTGCTTTCTATCGGCAGAAAGCACCTTTGTAATTTCGGCATCCTCAAATATCAGCAAGAGGACGGCTTTAATACGGTTCTTCCTTATGGCTTAATGAGAATTAAAGCTGTGCGAACCTTAACAACGGAAAGCACAGCCGTTTTAATGCCGTACAAAACGCAGGAGATTATCGACAAAGGCGGTCTGTATTACGGCATAAATGCTATATCTCACAATCTTCTGATGTGCAACCGAAAGCTGCTCCTTAACGGCAACGGTTTCATACTTGGTGTTTCCGGCTCCGGTAAGAGCTTTGCAACAAAGCTTGAAATCGCCCTTGCAGCAATCTTTACCAATGACGATATTATCATCATTGATCCGGAGCGTGAATACAGCCGACTTGTTGAGAACCTTTTAGGCGAAAGCATACGGCTCTCGGCTTCTTCTACGTCGTCAAATCATATCAATGCAATGTCTATCAATAAGGATGTGGAGGACGAAAACCCGGTATCTATGAAATCGGAGCTTCTTATATCCATATTTGACGAACTCTTAAAAAGCGGTAATTCCCGTATGGGTGGCGGTGTCGGAGCAAAGGACAAATCTATTATTGACCGATGCTGTATCAGAGTTTACGCCGACTATATGAACGGCAGAACGGACAAAGAACCGACACTTATGCAGCTCCGTGACGAGTTCCTAAACCAGCCTGAACCCGAAGCACACGACCTCGCACTCTGTCTTGAAATGTTTACAACGGGTAGTCTTAACTCCTTTGCACATCAAAGCAATGTAAATGTAAACAAGCGAATTGTAAGCTATGACATTTTGGAGCTTGGCGAACAGATGAAGTCTATCGGACTGCTCATTATGCTTGACAACATTATGAACCGTGTAATTGAGAACAGAAAGAAAGGCAAATACACAAGAGTGTATATCGACGAGGCTCACTTATTCTTTAAGAATCAGTACAGCGCCGAGTTCTTGCTGAAGGCTTGGAAGCGTTTCAGAAAATACGGCGGTCTTTTGACAGCTATCACGCAGAACATTTCCGACTGCCTTTTGAATGAAACCGCACGAGGTATGCTTTCAAACAGCGAATTTTTGCTTATGCTCAATCAGTCACCTTCAGACAGACGTGACCTTGCAGACCTGCTCAATATCTCGGATACGCAGATGAGCTATATCACCAATGCCGGAGCCGGACGAGGACTTATTAAGGTTGGTGGCTCCATCGTGCCATTTGTAAACGATTTTCCGACCGATACGGAGCTGTATAAGCTGATGAGCACGAAGCCCGGTGAGGGATAATACGGAGGTACACAATGAAAAAATACAGTCCGCAGCTCTGCCCGAATTGCAAAAAGAGTGCGGATAGTTATTTGCTTGATAACAAAAATCCATTTTGTTCTCATTTGCACCTGCACACCGGAACGAGCTGTATTAAATTTATCAAAGCAGAAATAACCGAAACGGAGGTAAACACTTATGGCAAAAGATTACAAGGTTAATTTTAACGATTACAGCTTTACAACCGAGGAAGGAACCTTCTCCGGCAAGCTCGATTTCAAGATGTTCGGTAAAAAGCAAAATATCCTCGCTTATATCACGCTTGATAACGGCGAAAAGATTATTGCAGCCGCATATAAGGACAATGACTATCACGGTCTGCGTGATATTGAGATCGACAGCAATATAGAAGTAACCTTCACAAAGTCCCAAAGCGGTATGATAAGGCTTTCGGATGTAAACTTAATCTGAACCAACGCACCGGGCGGAGCATTACAGCTTCGCCCGATTTTTCTATAAGGAGGACACTATGAAAAACAAAGCTATGGAAAAGCTGTTCCGTTTGGCATATACCGATGCCATGACGGACTTGCAAAATCGAAACGCCTATGAAGAATGTCTTGAAAAGCTGCGGAGCGACAGGCGTGTACTTGATAATATCACGGTTGTTGTCGTTGACATAAACGACCTGAAGCGTATCAATAAGACCTACGGACACCACACGGGCGATGAAGCTATAAAGGTTGTTGCAAATATGCTCAAACGCACAATCGGAGAAAAAGCACAGATTTACCGTGTTGACGGTGATGATTTTGTCTGCATATCCGATAAGGACATACGCTCTCAGATTTCACAGTTTATTGACTTTATGAAGTTTGAGAACCGGGACAGATACAATAAAATCAATGTTGCAGTCGGTAGCGGCAGGTTTGACAGCCGCAAGCACGACACTATTGATGACCTGCTTAAATTCTGTGATACAAAGCTGATAAGGGATAAACAACGAAAATCGAGGTGATGACCTTTGAGCGAAAAAGATATTAAAATGAAACCGAAAGACTCTCCCAAAGGTGCAACGGCAAAGAATACACCCAAAGTTGCCGTAAAAAGCAAGGATGCAGTCGTAAACACGGTAAAAGATGCCGGAGCTGTTGCAAAGGATGCTATGATCCGAAAAGCAATAGAAACCAAACTCGGCTCAGATAGTGGCGAACAGCACCCGCAAAAAGCTGATACAGAAGCCGCTGAAAGTGTTGAAAGTGCCGCCTATACTACCGCAGATACGGCATATCACAAGGGTAAAACCTTTACTCAAAATCGAATCCGTGAGCATAAAGCAAAGGTTAAAACAAGAGAGCAGGTCGAAAATGACACTCCCGATAATCCTGAACAGCCGGAGCAAGCTTACGATGAACCCAAGCAACCCGATAATCAGCTAAAGACACGGGATAGTCAGGAGCCGACAGCAGAAAGCGGCGGCGAACAGAAAAGCTCCGGTGTTAAAACCAAAGAGGAATACTTGAAATCACAAGGCGAAAAACAAAGTAAAGCCGACGGAATTAAAACAAAAGAAAACTATCTCAAGGAGCATACCGGTGACGGTATGCGTGGCGGTGTCAAGGAACACAAGCCTACAACTACTCCGAAAACAAAGGACAGCGTTCATTATGCTGACGGCAAGGTTGAACCTAAAACTGCACAGGATGCCCGGAGAGAATATGTTGAATCAAAACTGAAGCGTAAGGAAAAAGCTGATGCCGAGAAATTACCTGAAAGCAATGCTCCAAAAACGGGAGAAAGCTCCGGTAATACACCTAAAACAAGCGGACTTCGTGATGAAAAAGCACCCACGGCTGAAGCTCCGAGAGAAAAGTCGCAGGTCAAGACCAAAGAGAGCTATATGCACTCTTTAAGTCAAGAGCGTGTTGAACCCCGGCAGACGGTTTCACGAAAACCAAAGGAAAAGACAGCCGATGTAAGACGCAGTACAGCTAATGTCAAAAAAGGCTTGAAAACCCGTGAGAATGTCGTTGGTAAATCAAATTCCGTTGTTAAAAGCGGTAATGCTTATGTCAGTAAGACAGCTAAAAAGAAAACTGCAAAGACGGCAAAGCGTGTTGCCAAAACTCAAAAAGAGGTAACAAAAAAAGCCGCAAAAGAAGCGGCAAAGAGAGCAAGACAAGCAGCACAAAAAGCAGCTCATATTGCAAAGGTTGCCGCAGTAAAAACGGCAAAAGCGGTAGCAGCAATAGGTAAAGCTATTGTTGCGGCTGTCACAAAGGCGGCAGCGGCATTTTTTGCAGCCTTCGGTTGGGTTGGTGTTGCTATTCTGTTAGTGGTTCTTATTGTCGTTATAATCGTTGCGGCAATAGCTGCAAGCCCTTTCGGAATATTCATATCCGATGAAGCGGCAGATGTAAATAGCATTCCCGTTTCCTCTATTGTCAATGAATGTAATATAGAGCTTTCGCAAAAGCTGACAGACATTGAGGATAACACCGCACACGACAGAATTGTTATGGAGGGAGAGCAAGCAGATTGGAGCTTGGTACTCTCCCTGTTCTCGGTTAAGGTTGCCGGCACAGGTGACGATACGGCACAAGACGTAGTTGTTATAGACGATGCAAAGAAGCAAAAGCTAAAAGACGTCTTTTGGGATATGCACACGATAACATCACGGACAGAAACCGTCACAAGCGGAGAAACATCGGAAACCGTTTTGTATATCACAATAACTGCAAAAACCAAAGACCAAATGATTTCACAGTACGGCTTTAATGCAAAACAAAAGGAAGCACTTGAAACGCTTCTTGAAAACAGCGATGCTTACGTCGGCTCTATGCAGAGCTTGGCAATATCCGATGCAACAGCACAAGATGTTATTGACGCTCTCCCGGATAGCCTGTCAGCAGAGCGAAAATCCGTTGTTAAAAAGGCGTGTTCTCTTGTCGGCAAGGTAACATACTTTTGGGGCGGTAAATCATCTGCGATAGGTTGGGACTCTGAATGGGGCAAGATGAAACTTGTAACTTCCGAGGGCAGCAGAACCACCGGATGTATGCGACCGTTCGGACTTGACTGCTCAGGCTTTGTAACCTGGGCATTTCACAACGCAGGCTTTTCAGAGTCGGCAATAGGACACGGAGCAAGTACACAGGCATCAAAAGGAACCCGTATATCGTGGAGTTCCGCACAGCCGGGAGATTTAGCTGTATATGATGATAAATCTCATATAGGCATTGTTGCAGGCAAAGACAGCAGCGGAAACACTCTTGTTATTCACTGCTCGTCAGGCTCTAACAATGTTGTAATCACTACGGGCGGCTTCGGTTTTGTTGTACGACCGAACTGCTATTCATAAAAAATCGGAGGTGTTCACAGCGAACATCTCCGAGTAATTTTTTTCATCAAGTATTGTACTTAACGACTTTTATTTTTGCCCAAAATCAAGTATTTAATCATTTTGACGGAGAAAGTGAAGTGTTATCGTGAACAAAAAAATTGATACATCACATAGCTGCTGCTTTTTCGGACATAGAAAAATAAACGAAACGCCCGAACTGATAGAAAGACTTACAAACGAGATTGAGGTCTTAATCACCGAAAAAGAGGTTGACACCTTTTACTTCGGCAGCAAAAGTGAATTTAACTCCTTGTGCCATAAAGTAGTTTCCGACCTGAAAGAAAAATACCCCCACATAAAGCGTGTTTATGTGAGGTCGGCTTTTCAGCATATTCCCGATTGGTATGAGAATAGCTTGCTTGAACATTATGAGGGTACATACTTCCCGGAGCATATGGAAAAGGCAGGCAGAGCTTCCTATGTGGAACGTAATCAGGAAATGATAAATCAATCTGATTTCTGCGTGGTGTACTACGATGAAAGCTATGCACCGCCGCAAAGAAAAAACAGCAGACGTGATTTAACAAGTTACCAACCCAAAAGCGGCACAAAGGTCGCATACGACTACGCCGTGAGAAAGAAGAAGGAAATTGTGAATGTATTTGTAGGAGAATAGATTATGGCTAATAAAAAGCTCACAGAAGCTAAAAATACAAAAAATGATGAGTTTTATACTCAGTATGAAGATATACAGCGAGAAATAAACGCATACTTGGAATATACCCCCGATGTTTTTAAGGGGAAAACTGTTCTGCTCCCTTGCGATGATCCTGAATGGAGCAATTTTACACGGTTCTTTGCACAGAACTTTGAAAACTTCGGCTTGAAAAAGCTGATAAGTACAAGCTATGCAATAGAAAGCAAAAGCATTAAAGAGGGATACCAGCTTACCATTTTTGAAATGGAATCCCCACAATTTGACGAAGATAAAACAAAAACGCACGGAAAGATTTTTACTCTTACAAGAGATAGCAATAAATCCGGCGTAATTGATATAGATGATTTAGAGTGGACTTACTTGGAGGGTGACGGCGACTTCCGCAGCGATGAGGTAAAGGCGTTAAGAGATGAAGCAGACATCATCATAACAAATCCTCCGTTTTCCTTATTCAGAGAATTTCTTGCGTGGATAATGGAAGCCGACAAGGAGTTTGTTATTATCGGCAATATGAACGCTATTACATACAAAGAAGTATTCCCACTTTTGATGAATAACAAAGTATGGCTCGGCAATGGTTTCAATGCCGGTAATGCTTATTTCAGACCTGCATCTGCAAATACATCTGAATATGCCAACGGCGTGTATGATGATAAAACGGGACTTGTTAAATTCCGTAATTGTTGTTGGTTCACCAATCTTGACCACGGTCGCAGACATCAGCCGTTAAGTCTTATGACTATGGACGACAATATTAAATTTAGCAAGCACAAGGAAATCAAAAATTCCGGCTATAATAGATACGACAACTATGATGCTATCGAGGTTCCGTTTACTGACGGAATACCGAGCGACTACAATGGTATAATGGGTGTGCCGATTTCGTTCTTACCTAAATACTGTCCCGAACAATTTGAAATTTTAGGTATGTGCGAAAACCTTGATTTATATGGATTGAAAACAAGAGTATATACAACCCAAGAGTGTCAAGAGAGATATTTTGAGATCTTCGGCAAAAAAGGCACTTATGACTTGAACGCATCAGGCGTAGTTAATGGGTACAAGGTCTATCAAAGAATACTCATAAGAAAGAAGGTGTCCGACAAATGATTACAACCCTTAAAACCGATATAACCGTAGCTGACATTTGCAAAGGCTTTGTATATAACGAATACGAGGGCAAAGGTCTGTTTGGACTGTCCGGCAAGCTTGTTATTCAGCCGGAATATCAGAGAAATTACATATACGCAGACGGCAAGCGTGACGTTGCCGTTATAGACTCTATTATCAAAGGTTATCCTCTCGGACTTATTTACTTTACAAAGGTTGCAGAAGATAAATATGAGGTGCTTGACGGTCAGCAGCGTATAACGAGCTTTGGTAGATATGTTACGGGTAAATTTGCAATTACCGATAGTAACGGCATACCCCGATATTTTTCGGGACTTGCTGAAGATGTGCAAAAAAAGATAATGGGAACACCGCTTACCATTTACATTTGCGAGGGTACGGAAAGCGAAATCAAGGAATGGTTCAAGACTATCAATATTGCAGGCATACCGTTAAACGAGCAGGAATTGTCTAACGCCATTCATTCAGGCCCGTTTGTTACAAAGGCAAAAGAGGAATTTTCAAACAGTCAGAACGCTAATATTCAAAAATGGAGTGCCTATATCTCCGGCAGCGTTCTTCGTCAAGATTATCTCCGCACGGCTCTTGAATGGGTAAGCAAAGGTAAGATTGACGATTATATGAGCAAGCACCGCTACGACGATAATATAACCGAGTTAAAGGCATATTTCACAAGCGTTATAGATTGGGTTTCAAGTGTGTTCACCGATGTAGAAAGCGAAATGCGTGGACTTCCTTGGGGCGAGCTTTACGAGCAGTATCATACAAACTCATATAACCCCGATGAAGTGTCTGCAAAGCTCCGTGAGCTGTACGGCGACTTCTATGTAAAAGACAAAAAGGGCGTTTACGAATACATCCTCGGCGGTTGCACCGATAACAAGCTCCTTAATATCCGTGTCTTTGATGAGCCGACTAAAAAAACTGTTTACACTCAGCAGACCGAAAAGGCAAAAACAAAGAATGTGTCAAACTGTCCTCTCTGTGCTATGGGCAGCGACAACAACAAAACCCGTGTATGGAAAATAACCGAAATGGACGCAGACCACGTTACCGCTTGGAGCAAAGGCGGAGCAACAGATATAAAGAACTGTCAGATGCTTTGTAAAACACATAACAGAGCAAAGGGCAATAAATAGGAGTGATAGCGATGTTTGAAAAAGAAAAAAAGATAACTGATGAAATGTGTGCCGCTTTCTTTAAGGCAGACAACGAGGCAAGAAAAGCAGCAGGTCTTGAAAACAAAATAGGCTCCTACACCTTCACTTGCCCCAACTGCGGTTCACAGTGCAAAGGAGAATGGGTACGCTTTGACAGCTTGGGAAATCTTCACGGTCGAACTGATTGCTTTACCTGCGATATTCATTTGATGGTTTGATATAGGAGTTGAAGTATTTGAGAAATTTTGTAGATCGACGAAATAAATCTTTTGAGACAAACAGACCGGACTTTTATAAGGCTATGGAAGAACGTAATTTTGAGGAAATGGCAGACATTTATAATGAAATGATGCGTTATGATGACTTGGCTGCAACAAACGGTATGGACAGACATTTTTTCGCCGAGGTGCTTGACGGATATGTTATAAAACTTCCGATAAATGCCTTGTCTTTCATTCACAGAATGGAAAATAATTTTTACTACATTCTCACAGATAGCTATATTCTATACGAGGTTGATGAATATCCCGTTGCAGATGGAGAAAACGATGTAACTCTTGATTTTCTCAAACAAGATAATGTAGAAGTTTCAAAAGCGGTTTTGTCAGGCGACACTATATCCTTTACCGCTACCGCCATAAAGACACTCAATCTTTCCGTTGGGGATATTATGGAAATTACGCTGTTTGACAACGATTGTTTTGAAATATGCAAATTTGAAAGACCGCTTTTGATAAACTAATCTTATACAGATGCAGATGGTTGTCGAAGTGCAGTTGTTAATACTATGCTGTCAATTCATCAAAATGTATTCAAGTAAATAATTCCAAATATCTTGTTTTACGACAAAAAATATGATAAAATATTATAAAAAAATAAGGAGGTGTATTTTCCAATGAACAAGACAGAACTTGTTGCACTTATGGCTGAAGAAGCAGGATTGTCAAAAAAGGATGCTGAAAAAGCATTAAACGCATTTATCGGCGGCGTACAGAACGCAGTTAAAGCCGGAGATAAGGTTTCCTTAATCGGCTTTGGTACATTTGAAGCACGTGAGAGAGCTGCTCGTGAGGGCAAGAATCCGCAGACAGGCGAAAAGATTAAAATCGCCGCTTGCAAGGTTCCTGCATTCAAGGCAGGCAAAGCTT
>JAFQSU010000086.1 GCA_017409405.1 Oscillospiraceae bacterium
TACATTGAAGAGGGCACAGGCGTTACACTTAACGTCACATGTATCCCGGGTGCAGACGCATCAACAAAGTATCCGCTCATGTTTGCAGCACGCGACACACTCTCTGACGTAGTAAGCTTTACATACAAGCCGGATACTGAGAAGTACGTTTCTCAGGGCGCACTTGTCGCTCTTGACGATATGGAGCAGTACATGCCGAACTACAAGGCATGGGTAGAAAGCCTTACTGAAGAAGAATACGATAATATAGTCAAGACCCGTAAGAGTGCTGACGGTAAGATATACTACGCACCGGTAAGCGGTCGTGAGCGTTCACAGAACGTCCGTGCGTGGCTCTACCGTAAGGATATTTTTGAAAAGCACAATCTCAAAGTACCTACAACCTTTGATGAGCTTTACGAAGTATGTAAAGAGTTAAAGGCACTTTATCCGGATTCGTATCCGTACTGCCTGCGCCAGAGCTTTACCAACCTCGATGTATCGGGCGCATCGTGGAAGCCGTACTGGTGCACAGGTCTTTACTTTGACTACAACGCAGATAAGTGGTGCTACGGTGCAACAGAAGAAACAATGCGCGATGTTCTTGAGTTCTACATCAAGATGGTAGAAGAAAAGCTCATGCCGTCAGACTTTATGACAATTAACAACACAACATGGCAGGAACTTATCACAACAAACCGCGGCTTTATCTTGCCTGAATATCAGACAAGAATTGACTTCTTCAACTCACTCGCACGTCCGATAAATCCGGACTTTGACCTTCATGCAATGGTGCCGCCGGTTGCAGACCCCGAAAACGGTGTTGCAATGGTTAACCGTTATAACGTAGATCCGACAGGTCTTACAATCACAAACACCGGGGACGAAAAGAGTATGGCAAACGCCGCAAAGTTTGTTGACTGGTTCTACTCCGATGAGGGAAGCCTCCGCACAAGCTGGGGTAAAGAAGGCGAGACATACGAGGTAGTAGACGGCAAGAAGCAGTTTATCACAGACGAAGCAGGTACTCAGGCAAACACTCTTTATGGACTCGGTACCTACGGTTCATTCCTCCGTATGGACCCCGAAGCTGTGCTTGCATTCGAGTCAGAGGACTTGGCAGAAACACGCGACATGGTACTTGAGCATACAATGCCGTATGCAAACCCGACAATCACTCTTGCATTCAATGCAGAAGAGCAGAAGGTAGTAGATGAGTATCAGACAGCGATAACAAACTACGCACAGGAAATGATAACAAAGTTTATCTTGAAGCAGGAGCCGCTTTCAAAGTATGACGAGTTCGTAGAAAACCTCTATGACATGGAGCTTGAAAAGCTTCTCGCAGCTTATGAATCCGCATTCGCACGCGTAAAGTAAGACGTTTCCTCTGAATAAAGAACCACGGTTGAGTTTATCTCAACCGTGGTTCTTGTAATTATTCTGAGTATATTGTAGGGGCGGATGCGCCCCCAACCCCCGTGGGAGCGTCTCGTAGGGGCGGATGCCCACATCCGCCCGTTTGTCATTCTGAGCGGAGCCGCAGGCGAAGTCGAAGAATCTCGCCCTCACTCCTCGTCGGTGTCTGTAAACCAGCTCCAACGCCGCAAGTGATTTTCGTGCGTGTCATAGATGCTCTGTTCAAAAGCATTCTTCATCGCCTGGGGTGATATGCCGTATACCTCTTTGAAAGCGTGAATAAGCCGTGACTTGTCATAAAACCCCACACAGTTTGCAATCTCCGTTACGGACTTGTTGGAAACAATAAGCATAATCCTTGCCTGAGAAACACGTACCAGAGTAAGGAACTTTATGGGCGAAAGCCCGGTGATGCTTTTGAAATTATCCATATAAATACTTCGTGACATTGCGGAGATAGAGCTTAACTCGTCTATTGTAATTTTCTCCATATAATGCGAAGCCATATACTTGATGCTCTCGCTTATCGAATATGTGCGCTCGCGCAAAAGGTCATACGCCTTTTCGTCCTCGATGGAAATCTCCTCTGTGCAGAGGAGGTCAAAAAACTGAGCAAGATACTCTGCAAGCTGGTCAAATGACATGTCAAAATGCCTTGAAAACTCGGCGATTATCTCACGTATCAGAAAGTCAGCGCGGGTTTTACGCTCCCCATCAAACTTGTGGAAAACGGGGATTTTTTCACCTTCAAAATTGGCGTATTCCGGAGAATGGGAGAAGAAAGAATAACCTCGTGAAGTTAAAAAGCTGTCCTTGAACGAAATCATAACCGTAATCGGAGTATCCTCTGAAACGGCTGTGTTCAGGTTATGAGGGGTGTAGGGAACTGCAACGGCACATTCGCCCGGATTAAGCTTTTTCGGGTCTCCGTTTATACTGAATTCAGATGTTCCGGCAAGTACGTAGCATATCTGTAAGTAGTTATGAAAATGACCGCTGTCACTTTTGCGGCGGCAGTTGACGTCAATCATAATGGGAAGCTCTTTGTTGACGCCTTGAATTTGCGTGCATATGCTTGGATATATCATGACCGGAACACTCCTTTCTGTGTATTTAAAATTATCGAATCTCAAAGCCTCCCTTGCCTAAAGGGAGGGGGACCGCTCTGCGGTGGAGGGATTCTGTCATTCTGAGCGTCTCGTAGGGGAGGGTCTCTGTACCCTCCCGATAAACGGTCGGGGATGGAACCCCGCCCCTACATGTCATTCTGAGCGCAGTCGAAGAATCTCATTACTTATCAAAATCTACTATAAATATACCATAGTTTTAGATTTTTGTCGAGCATCAAATCCAAATCGGAAAATATTACACCGACAGTATGTTGATTTCGGTTTGATGTGTGCTTTATAATATAAAACATAATAGTAATATTATAATTATGTGTAATCACACTGTCACCCTGAAAAGCATAGACGGGCAAGGCAGAGATTCTTCGACTGCGGACTTCGTCCTCCGCTCAGAATGACAGACGGGGCGTGTCTCGACGACGAAGGATCCCTACGGGTAAGGTAGAATCCATACATAATTATGATATCAAATTTATATCATCAAGGAGGAAATAAAATGAAACGGTTTATTTCAATCTTACTTGCGGCGATGCTCGTTATAAGCATGCTGCCGACAGCTTTTGCAGACAGTACTACTACATACGAGTACATATTGAGTGCAACTTCTTTGAGTGGGGTAACATCTTCTCGTACAGACGGAAACTTTAATTTGCCTGATTTAACAGAGTTAACGGACTATCCGACAGTAGTAAACGGGCAGAAATGGCATTATATTGAAGATGGTTCAAACATATCGGGAAATGTAACGGCTGATAATACGTATAGCGGACGATTGCAGATGAGTGCAAAAGGCTCCACTATGCCCAATAATGTTTGGGCATTTTTGAAAATCTATGTCCCGGCTGCGGGTCTCTACAATCTTGACGTATATGCGGCAGACCAGACAAATGCCGCAGGTGTGGATGTTCATTTTCTCCCTTGCGGTGATATTGCTTCGCCGAGTGGTGACATATTGAGTATACAGACAAAAATTGGTCACTTTGATCCGGCTACATCTGGTAATGGCAACAACTTCACCGAGAGAGATATGGGTGGTGTATATGTTGAAACAGCCGGTGATTATTATGTGGGTTTCGAACTTACGAATAACGGAGTTACAGAAAGCACAACAAAACAAAATGCCTACATCTCAAAAATCACCCTCACTGAAACTCCAGCAACAGCACTTTCGGTTTCTCCGACAAGCGTCAGCATAAAGGCAGGCAATACCGCACAGCTTACGTCAACTGTTACAGGTGCTGACAGTGCAGTACTTTCTGCTGCTAAGGTTACATACACAAGTAACGCAACGGGCGTTGCAACAGTTGATTCAACAGGTAAGATAACAGGCGTTGCGGCAGGTGATGCAACAATCACGGCAACAGTTGCAGGTTATCCGACGCTCACACAGAACGTAGAGGTTAAGGTTTCTCCGGCAACTGTTATAAACAACTACAACTATGTGTTTAGCGCAGACGCTATTGATGGAGTTACGTCTTCGCGTACAGACGGAAACTTTAATTTAACTGATTTAGTAGCGGTGACGGATTATCCAATAATTGTAGACGGTCAGAAATGGCGTTATGTTGAAGATGGAACAAAAATGAGCGGAAACATGACGGCTGCTCGTTTGCAGTTAACTGCGACAACTGACAATATCGTAAGAAATGGTCATTTATGCTGGGCAGTTGTACAGATTAATGTTCCCGACTCCGGTATCTATAATTTTGATATATATGCGGCAGATGATGCAAATGGTGCAGATGTAGATGTCTATTTATTCCCCTGCGGTGATATCACTGCACCGAACAATTCAAACTTGACCGAAGAAGTCCAAAAGGGACACATTGACACATATGCGTCAGGTGCTAAGGGTAACTCCTTTACCGAAAGAGATATTGGCAATGTATATATCGAAGCAGCCGGTGATTATTACATAGGCTTCAGACTTGTAGATAACGAGATTAGCGGATTAGGAGAAGATGGATCTAGAGATGCTTCTGTTAAGCAGAGTGCCTACATCTCAAAAGTAACTCTCTCCGAAACCCCGGCGGATTCCATCACCGTTGCTCCGGCAAGCGTCTCTCTCTCAACAGGCGAGACAAAGGCTTTAGCACCCACTGTTAAGGATGAGAACGGCGCTGTTATTTCCGGCGCAGCTGTTGAGTATGTAAGTGGAGATGCTGACGTTGCAACAGTAGATGCAAATGGCGTTATCACCGGCGGCTCAAAGACAGGTACAACAACTGTTACTGCAACCGTCAAGGGTTATCCGAACGTTAAGGCAACCGTTTCTGTCTCCAACACATATAAGGACAACGGCAGCCTCGGTGTAGACCTGACATATGTATTTAATTCGTCTGTTATGACACAGGATGCCATAGACAGTGCGACAAAGGCTTATGAGGATGATATAGCTGCAGGGACAGCAGAGGATGATGCTAAGGGATATAATGAAGAAACTCTCTGGTATGACTTCTCATTTGTTGATGAAGCAGACGAGGTCAGCACAGCAACAACTGCTCAGTGGGTATTCAATAACGCCAAAGTTAACTACAATCACCTTTCAACAAGAATAAATATCCAGCTTGATTCGTCTAAGTACAATGAAAATCAGTTCTTCGCAATAAAGATTGATGTCCCGAACAAGGGCTGGTACAACTTCATTCTTGATACATATGACCACACAATAGGCTCTGCGGCAGATATTTATGTTTTGCCTGTAGGAAGCATTGATAAGGTAACACCTGCTGATTTGTCTGCAGAGTATAGAATAGGTCACTATGACGCTCAGACAGAAACAAAGGGCAATCACTACGGCGTTGATATCGGAAATGTTGAGTTTGAAAACGCAGGTCAGTATTATGTAGTATTCTCCTTTAACTCAAACAACCCGGAAACAAAGGACGGTTCACACTACTTCTACCTTGACAATCTCCACCTTAACGGTCTCGGTCTTGAGAACCCGAAGGCAGACGTCGAGGTAAGCACAACCGAAACAACGGTTTCGTTCTCTCTCAACTGTGCAGTTGAGGACGCCGTAACAGTAACCGGCATCGACGGCTATGAAATCGGTCAGGTTAACGGCTCTGTTCCGTTTGGTAAATCCATTACACTTACAGCACAGCCTGAAATGGACGGAGCAACCTTCGCAGGCTGGTACAGAGGTGCGGATGTAAATGATGACAGCAGCTTCGTTTCTGACGCCGCAACATACACATTCAATGCATACACAAGCTTCTACCTCACTGCAAAGTATGTAGCAGAGGAAGAGACGGACGGCGATACAGTAAAGGTAGAGTTCTATAAGGAGAACGGTGACCTTGTAGGCGTTGAAACCGTCGCCAAGGGCGTAAGCGGCGAAGACATCATTCCTGCAGACGTGCCGACGCTTATTGGTTACTTATTTGATAACTGGTATGTTGACGGTAGCACGCTTCTCGGAAGCGTAGCAGAAATCAACAAGCTCACACGTGCAGTCGCACTCTTCAATGCAAAGGCAACGGGTAGCGCAAAGGTCAACTACGAAGCCGTCGCAAGCACAGCATACAACTCCAAGATAACAAAGAATGTAAGCGGTGCAAAATACTGGCTCCGTGACGGAAACGTAGTCGGTTACGGCAGCAACTACACACATTATCTCTGGGCTGATACAGACATCACTTACTCCGTTGCAAGCATTGAAAACAAGCCGATTATCTATCTTGATGACGACGTTGTTGACGGTGCATGCATGGTTGAGTATGACAAGGGAAATGCAGACGCTATCGTTGAGGTCGGTATCCTGTTCGGCGGAAGCGAGAACATCAATATTGCTTCAAAGAATAAGATGAACGCATCCCAGAAGAACTACGACCACGGTCAGCTTGCTGTAGCGCATGACGGAAATGCATATGCACGAGGCTACATGATTTATGTAGACGGTGGCGTATATAACGTAATTTACACAGATGCAATGTCTGTTCAGTAATCTAAAAGCTTACATCTGCGGGGGAGAGAAGTCAGCTTCTCTCTCCCGTAAGTGGACTAAAAACGCTGTTTTCAGGAGGTAAAAAATGGGCAGAATGAGAACAAAACGTATACTTTCGGCACTTCTTGCGATGTGCATGATGATATCTCTGCTTCCGGCTGTGCCGGTTTTGGCGGGGGAGAGTGCACCGCTTAAAACGTATACATATATTACCAACTCATCGGTCATAAAGGACGATGTTACGGGTACGGTCGGCGGAAGCACCGCAAACCTTAAGAACAATACCATAAGACATACAGATGCGGCTTTCGCCGCAGGGCTTGTGTACGAAAGCTTTGACACCGCGCTCACGGGGCAGTGGGCTTTTGAGTCGTGGGCTGCCGCAGGCGGAAACCTGACCGGAAACACGGTGAAAAACAATGCCGTAACGGCATCGGGACGCTTGATGGCGACCATGAAATATGAGAACATCACAAGCTCTTATCTTGCGCTCAAGCTCAATGTCGAGAATGCAGGTTTGTATAATCTGGATATCGGCGTAATAAAGCATCCGACATTCGCTGATTCCGATGTCTACTTTTTCCCGAAGGGCGATATAGATACGTTTGCAGTCACTGACCTTGAGGGAAAGCAGAGCCTCGGCACGCTCGACGGCTGGAGCTCAAGCACTTCTTCAAAGATAGACAATAACGATTCAAAACCGATGGGGCTTGTTACAGTTGAGACCGCAGGTGATTATTACATTGTTTTCAAGTTCAAGGAAAACGACAATTCAAACAACGTAGCCGGAAGCAAGCAGAACTTCTATTTGAGAGAAATTGTTCTCAAAGAGGCAAAGCCTAAAATTGAGCTTTCGTGCTCACCGACCGAATTTGAGGTTGGCGAGAAAGCAGACCTTACAGTCAAGGCATGGGATGCGACGGGTGCTGTTGTAACCCCGACCGTTACCTACACCTACGACGATACTGTTGTATCTGTTTCCGACGGAAAGGTAGAGGGTCTCAAAGAGGGAAGCACAACAATTAAGGCAGAAGCTACGGTTAACGGAGTGAAGATATCCGATTCCGTAAATATTTCCGTTCTTCCGAAGGACAACGGAAACTCGGGCGTAAGCCTTGAATACCTTTTCAATTCAGGTATACTTTCTGAAAAAACAAAAGCAGATGCCGCTGCCGCTGCGCAGGAAAATGTTCAGTTAGGTTTTGACGGTGCCGTTCTTCGTAACGTAACAGAATGGCTCCGCTCATACGATGCGATAGATGCACAGTATGATCAGTGGATGCTTGCCGATATGAGCTATATATCGTTTAACCTCGGCGCATCATACATGAATCTCAGTATAAAACCTGCCGCTTTCGGCGGTGAGCTTAGCTCCTCTGCGCTTGTTCTAAAGGTTAAGGTGCCGAACAAGGGTGCATACAAGCTTGCACTTAACGCAAGCCGCAACAATATCGGTACGGATATGAACGTATATTTTGTAAGTGTTGCCGACTATCCGTCACTTTCACGCGCTGATATTAACGGACTCATCCCTGTTGGCTATTTTGACACAAAGGGTTCGGGTGACACAGGGTATACGGAGATAGGAACCGTTGACGTTAAAATGCGCGGCGAATATTATCTTGTGTTCGACTTCCTGGGAACAAACGGAGCAGCGACAAACGATAAGGGTAATGTCGGCTTCTATCCCATAGGTGCAAAGCTTTACGAAGCAACCCCGACGCTTGACGTGTCTATAGATGCCGACTTTGTTGAGGTCGGTGGAGAATACCCCATAAACGCTGTTGTATATGACAAGTTAGGCAAAGAAGTAAAAAATGCAGAGTTTGACTACTCCGTTTCAACCGACGGCATTGTCAGTGTTGAAAACGGCGTTGTCAAGGCTCTTGCCGCAGGTAAGGTGACCGTTTCCGTATCGGTCAAGGGCGGCGTTGATAACATGCCTGTTTCAGGTTCTTTTGACGTTGAGGTTCTCGACCTTACAGAGAAGTTTGAGCCTGCAAACTATGTGTTCTCATACAGAGCTTTCACCGATGCAACGGAAAGATTTTCATACGCTGATTTTATAAAATTTGCAAAGTACGGTGAATATGCAGACTGCCTTGACCTTGGCTTTACTGCGCCCTGGTCAGTTGTGGGCTTCCGCGGAAGCTATTCGGGATATGTTGATTATTCCAATATGAGCGTAGGAATAGACGAAGCACAGCTTGATGCAGAGTCGCTTCTGTTTGCAGAGGGTAAGCCCGGTGCTGTAAACAACGGCTATGTCATGAAGATAAATGTGGCAAAAACCGCTCTTTATACTCCTACTGTCAACTATACAGAGTCACCCTACGGTATGCAGGCAGAGTTCTATCTCGTTCCCACCGATGCCGGCGGCGTATATGCCGCGGAAAAGATAACCGGAGTAACAACTCATAAGGACAGAGCAAGCGGTGTCGCGGCGGCACTTAAGTCGCTTGACCCCTCGTCTGAATATCATTTTGCTACGGTAAAGACGAGTCCGACAGAGGACATGCCGGTATATAAAAACATTCTCCTCCGTGAGGGTGATTACTTCCTCTTTGTAAAGCCGATATCGGGCTCTGAAGGAAAACTCGGCTCGAGTAATAAATATTATCTCTACCTTGAAGGTCTTACCCTCAAGAAGGCGACCACCGAAATAATCTTTGGCGGTGCAAAGACCGTAGGTATCGGCGACACGGCAAAGATTACTGCCGAAGTACGTGATGTAAAGGGAAATGTTATCCCCGACGCCGTTGTTACGTTTGCAAGCGGCGATGCAAGAATTGCAGCCGTTGACGAAAACACAGGTGAAGTTACGGGGACGGGTGTCGGTGAAACCCTTATAACCGCAACTACCGAGATTGACGGTGAGGTTTTCACAAACACGGTTAAAATTAAGGTATATGCTGTTGAGTTTGCACGTTTAGAGTCAACACCTCTGACTATTGAATACAACTCAGACAATAAAACTGCTCAGATAGAGCTTACGGGATATCTCACAAACGGCGATGAAATAAGCCTTGATGATGCCGAAAAACAGTATACCTCAAAAACTCCTGACATTGTTTCTGTTGATGAAAACGGTGTTGTAACGGCACTTAGTGCAGGTCGTGGTATTGTTGAGGTTTCTGCGGCTGTCGGAGAAATCGGACAGGTTTGTAATGCAGAAATCACGGTTACCGATAACAGCACAATTTCATCAGTAACAATTTCCGGTGCTGCGTCCGTCGGATATCTCCGTGATACACAGCTTTCGCTTACCGTAAACTATGAGGACGGAAGAGAAAAGGTTATTTCAGGAGATGTTGATGACTGTTATCCGGGCGCCGACGTTGAATGGAAAATCGTTGAGTCAAGTGCTGTGGGTGCTGTCACGGTAGATGAAAACGGTATGCTGTTCGGCGAAGTACCGGGAGCAACTGCGAAAATCGGAGCAAAGCTCACGGTTGGAAATCAGGTTGTCTCGACGACAGAGCCTTTTGAAATTACTGTTGATGCCTCCTCGGATAATGACCCGAGAAGCTTTGGATATGATTTCCATATGACACGTGCAACTACAGCAAAGTTCGTTGATATTGATGTTGACGGATGGGAACCCGATTTTGCCGCTTCGTCAAGCACAGTCCGTCTGGGTATTAACTCAAACGGAATGACTGCACAGACAAACGGTCCTAATCAGGTACTTACAATTAAGTTCAGAGTTCCGTACAGCGGTCTTTATGATATTTCGCTTTCGGGACGTGCGAATGCGGCAAGAGCTGCCGAGAAGGTAAATATCTTTGTTGACGGAAGGTATGTAGGTGATTTTGCGTTCTACTACAATGCGCTCACCCGAGAGCTTCCTGCAAGATCTCTCTCAGCGATTTACCTCGATAAGGGCGACCATGTTATTAAAACCGTAACGTGTCCGAATCAGGGGTTTGCAGAAAACTACGTTCAGGTATTGAGAACGCTGTATTTCACAGCAGAACCGCAGACCTTTGGTATGGAAGGTATTATTCTTGAAGACGAAAACCTTTGCCTCACGGTAGGGGAGACTGCAAACCCGAACGGACGCATGCTTACGGATGAGCCGTTCATATACGCATGGGAAAACGAGAACGATGACCTTCTTGACGTTACATACACCATTGCTTCGTCAGATGCGGCGGACGGAAGCAATTCCGATGTTGTAAGCGTTGACTCCGCAGGTAACGTTACGGCACTTGCAAACGGTACTGCAACACTTCTTGTAACAGCCGTGACAAAGGACGGCTCGCAGACGTTTGAAAAAACGGCATCAATTCTTGTTTCTGATATTATAGTTGAGCCGTCGCCGGCACGAACTGTTTTCTATACCGGTGAAGCTTCTGCTATGTCGCTTGCCTTTACTAAGGCAAACGGGAACCCGGTATTACCTGCTCCCTCATATGTATGGGAAAGCTCTGATACAGATGTTGCAAGCTTTGACGGTACGACATTTACAGCCAAAGCACCCGGCACCACTGTTATAACAGCAAAGGAAAAGGATACGGAAAATGTCCTGTTTGAAGAAACTGTTGAAGTTCGGGAAGATTTCTTCGGTGTTGTCGAAATTGAAGGCAACCCGTACCTGACAGTTCGTCCCGGATACTCAACTGAGCTTTCTGCAACTGCAAAGACAATGGCAGGAAAGCTTTGCGATATGACGGATGCCGTCGTCGAATGGAGTATGGAGGATGAATATTCCGATATCATTTCACTTGATCCTGACGGAAATGTTACGGCAATAAAGGAGGGCACAGCCTATGTCAACGCAAACGTTACACTTCAGGACGGAAGTGTTGCCGCAGGCACAGTCGAAATCTCTGTAAGAAGCGGTAAGGTCTCGAGAACGTTCTATACGCAGGAAAAAACCGACAACATGCAGGAAAATGTGGAGAAATACGCATGGGCAAGCAGTGAGGTTAAGACTGCGGTCAAGGATGCGGAAAAATACCTTACACATTCAATGGAAGAGCTGTGGTCAATGGTACCGGGCGAGGGAATTCCGCGTTCGTGGTACGTAGGTATCAAGGGTGACCCGGACAGACTGCGTTGCCGTTACTGTGATGCAGACCTTAAGGTTGAAGTCGGTAGCTATCCGTGGGCAATTGATGTATTCAACTATCCGTGGAAGGTGCAGTGCCCGATATGCAAGCGCCGTTTCCCGTCAAATGACTTTGAAAGCTTCTATAAGCTGGGTATTGACCCCGAAACAGGTATTTTTGACCGTGAACTTGCGCTTGAAAAGCATCTTGAGATGTTCGGCGGAACATACGGCTACGGCTATCTGAAGAATGATGCATACCCCGAGCTTCGAGAAACAGGCGTTGACCCGAGAACAAAGCAGACTATAACGCACGGCTGGGGCAAGCTTCCGAAGGAGCCGGAGAACATAGCTGATGTTTGGGGCGTCGATGACGGCTACGGTTATGAAACGGGAAGAATGGCTGCGGACAGTATTCGCGAGAATCACACATACATTTGGTTCTATAACCACTTTGGACTCTGGTATCAGTCAGGTACGACACCGGCTGAAATTTATAACGGAATAACCAAGCTTGCAAAAGCATACCTCTACACCGGAGACGAGAAGTACGGTAGACTCGGTGCAGTAATGCTTGACAGACTTGCGGACGTATACCCCGACTTTTTTGCAAGCATTGCGATAGCTAAGGGTGCAGAGTTCGGTAATACAGACAACGGTAAGATAGTCAACAATATCTGGGAAGCACAGAGGGCAAAGGACTTCATAATCGCATACGATGCACTCTTCCCGATATTTGACGATCCGGAGGTTAAGAACTTCCTTCAGGCAAAAGCTGAGCAGTATCCTGCAATAGGGGATAAGTCAACTGCAAATGCTATCCGTGAAAACATAGAAAACAATTACATTTACGAGGTTTATGTTGCAGCCCAGGAGCGAAATGCACGAGGAAACTTCGGCTTCATTCAGTCATCTGTCGGTGCGGCAGCGGTTGTTCTTGACAGACAGCCCGATTCTCTGGAAATGCTCGACTGGGTGTTCAGAAAGGGTCTGCTTACGGAGGACTCCTATTCGGGTGCAGATATTTATGAAACTCTCATCGAAAAGGTAACCCGTGACGGCCACGGAACAGAGTCTCCGGCATACAACCGTATCTGGCTTACAGACCTTAGTAAGCTCGCAAACATGCTCGAGGATTACGAGGAGAACGGCGGATACTCACTGTGGAGCAATCCGAAGTATGTCGAGCTTGCTAAAGCATGGCATAAGACTGAACTTGTCCGACGAGGAGTTCCGTCAATAGGTGACTCCAATACCGCCGGTGGCTTCGGTGAGTTCCCGGATGATCATGGAGTGCTTCTTGATGCATTTAAATATACCAAGGACAAGGAAGAAACAAAGGAAAGTTCAGTGCTGATAGCACAGCGTCTGTATGAACTTAAGATGAGATATGCCGACGATTTGTCGGGAGTACACTATGACATTTTCACGGAAAATCCGGAAAGCGTACAGCAGGAAATTCTTGATATAATCAAGGAATACGGCGAGTATGATTACGACAAGAGCTCAATACTTACCGGTTACGGCTTTGCCGCACTTCGCGGCGGCACGCTGTATGATTCGGTAGGTTCAGACGTAATCAGAGATACAACGCGTGACTTCTGGATGTATTTCGGCGGTCAGCTTTCTCACTCGCACAACGATATGTTAAACCTCGGAATTCACGCATACGGTCTTGATCTCGCACCTGAAAACGGATATCCTGAAGGAACAAGCTCGACTCCGAGCCGAGGACAGTGGACGATGACGACTCTTGCTCATAACACCGTCGTTGTAAACGAAAAGTCACAGTACAAGCCGGCAAAGGCAGGAGACCCGCTCCACTTTGATGCAAAAGACGTCAGGGTAAAGGTTATGGATGTTGATGTTCCGGAGGTTTACGAGGAAACACAGGAATATCGCAGAACGGTCGTTATGGTTGATTATGACGATGAGGTTTCTTACGGTGTAGACTTCTTTAAGATACTCGGCGGTGATGATCACCTCTATTCGTTCCACGCTGCAAGCGAGGTTATAGGTGATTACTCAGACAACATCAACGTCAAGCAGCAGCTTACGGGCTCATATGCAGGCGCAGACGTACCTTTCGGCAAAGACCCGTGGACGAATGAGTCAGACAGTTATGCAAGGCTTCAGTATCCGGCAGGATACACATGGCTCTTTGATGTACGCAAGGATGCAAATCCGGAGATTTCCGGCAAAGAACCGTTCTATGTTGATTTTGACATAATTGACTTTAATAAGCATTCGCGTAACTCTGCAAAAATGGATATAAATCTGCGCATGACAATGGTAAATGACTTTGCGCCTGATGAAATAACCTTTGCAAAGGGATATCCGCCGAGAACAGCGAAAAACCTTGAAAATATTGACTACTATGAGCATGTGCTGGTACGCCGTAAGGGTACAAACCTTAACACACTGTTTACCACGGTTTTTGAACCGTACAACGGCAGTCGTTATATAAGCGACATAAAGGCTGTAAATATTACGGCAGACCGTGAACTCGGCACCGATAAGGCGGCTGCGGTTAAGGTTACGCTTTCGGACGGACGCATAGACTATATTGTATATGCTCAGAACGAGAATGCGGTCTATACGGTTTACGACCCTGAAACAGCATACAGCTTTACTTTCAGCGGTTTTGTCGGCGTATGGACGGTTAAGCCCGAAAACGGTGGATATACCAATATGTACAGTTATATAAACGACGGTACACAAATCGGAACCGGCGAGGGCGAAATCAGCGGCGCAAGAGCTAAGATTGTAGGTTCTGTAGAAGACTTTAACGGTAACGCCGTTATGGCTGAAGGTCTTTCGTTCAACAACTGGATTGATATAAGCTTTACCGAGCCTGTTGAAGATGTATCTCTTCTTGTTGACCGCGTGCTCAATGTTGAACATCAGGGTCTCGGTAACGCCGCATATTTCATTGAGGGTGCAACACTTTCAGACGACGGGATGAGTGCCCGTATTGACCTTGGTGGTCAGTCTCCGATAAACTCTTACATCGACAGTATGGATATATCAAAGGGATATAAATTTGATGTAGCCAAAGGTAAGAACTTTGAAATCGCCCTGTCACATGAAGATGACAGAGCACCGAACTTCACTCAGCCTGAGAACATAGGTGTAACCGCAGGAAGCTCAGTAACCGTTAATATGACAGCGACAAGCAATGTCTCCGACGGTTATATAGAGTACAGCGAACGTCAGCTTCCGCGTGGGGCAAGTCTTGATACCGTAACCGGTAAGTTTACATGGAAGCCGGATAGCTCGCAGGTTGGAGAAAACCTTGTTGCTATAAATGCAGTTGACTCACTCGGTCGTGTTACCACACGATACTTCACAATTACGGTATACGGCTCAACAACCGGCTCACCGTCACAGGGTAGTGACAGTACCGATACAACCGACACACCGTCCGGCGGCGGTGGTGGCGGAGGCGGCGGTGGCGGTGGCGCACCTGCCCCCGATACGGACGAAAATGTAGGAGACGATGATGAAAGCCTTCCCCTTGAGGAGAAGGTGCCGAGCGAAGGCGAGGCGGATGAGGTGGAAAATGGAGACACGGCAAATATCCGATTCACTGACCTTGGAAACCACGCATGGGCAGCTGACGCAATCAACGAACTTGCGAAGGCAGGCATAATCAAGGGAACAAGTGAGACCACCTTCTCACCGTCTGCCAATATCACAAGAGCTGACTTTGCACTGCTTCTTGTCCGCGCATTTGACCTTACATCCGACAATACCGAAAACTTTGCAGATGTAGAAGAGTCTGACTACTTCGCAGCTGAACTTGCAATAGCACGCAATTGCGGAATCGTCGGAGGTATCGGTGATAACAAGTACGCACCGCGTAACACTATAACCCGTCAGGATATGATGGTAATAGTATATCGCGCACTTAAGGCTCTTGGTATTGAACTTGAGGTGGATGAGGTGTCTTACCCCGACTTTGACAAAGTAGCACCTTACGCGCAGGATGCGGTATCAGCACTTATAACCGCAGGTCTTGTTAACGGTAAGAATGGAAAAATCGACCCCACGGCATATACAACACGTGCAGAAGTCGCAGTTCTTATCAAGCGTATTTTGGATTATGTGAAGTAGCCTGATGGAAGGGGGCAGAAAACAAACTGCCCCCTAAAATGAGAAAGGAACAGGAATGCGAAAATATTTATTGCCGGAAAACGGAGCGTTTTATAAGGCAAATCTTCATTGCCACTCAACTGTTTCTGACGGACGGTGGACACCTGAAGAAATAAAAGAACGGTATATGGAAAAGGGATACTCTGTTGTTGCTTATACAGACCATAACATAATGTATCCTCACAATGGACTTTGTGACGAAAGTTTTGTTGCACTTAACGGTGTTGAGTTTGGCGTTAACAACATAGTTGATGGAAAACCCAAAAATAAATTCCGTAAGAACTGTGATTTGTGTATGATAGCTCTTTCTTCCGAGAATATCTTTCAGCCATGCTGGAATAAGGAAGAAAATGTCCCTGCAAGCTGGGATGCGGCTGCTGCAAAGATTATGGATAAGCATCTGGCGATGTGTTCATTTGACGAGTCAAGACCGTCTTTCAAAATGCGCTATGACCCGTCTGTTATAAATGCAATGATAGATGAGGGGAGAAATTGCGGCTTTTTTGTCACGCATAACCATCCTACGTGGTCAAGGGAAGAATACAGTGACTATATAAAATACGAAAACATGCACGCAATGGAGATTTACAATAACGATTCGGCGTCTATTGGTCATGATGAGCATAATGCTAAAATATACGATGAACAGCTCAAAGCAGGAAAACGCCTTTATTGTATTGCTACGGACGATAATCATAACAAACCGGAAAAACCGGATTCCTTTGGCGGTTTTACAATGATAAAGGCAGAACGGTTGGAATACAGTACAATTACAGATGCATTGTTAAAAGGAAACTTCTACGCTTCTGAAGGTCCGATTATCGAAAGTCTTTATTTTGAGGATGGAAAGGTGTATATTTCAACAGCTCCTGCACAGGCAATTTTTATTACGAAGCCCGGAAAGAATGTTGCTGTCAAAAAAGCAGAAGAAAACTTTATTGATAATGCATGCTTTGAAATTGAAGACGATGACATTTATTTTTTCATAACTGTTGTCGGAGAAGACGGAAAAAAAGGATATACCAACGCATATTTCACCGAAGACCTTTTTGGCGTATTAAATATATCTATATAAATGTAAAAAAACACCCCACGGGGTGTTTTTTTACATTTGTTCCTTAAGGTGATTTATGGCTGACCGTTCTAAGCGTGATACCTGCACCTGCGAAATTTTCATAATCCTTGCGGTCTGCTCCTGTGTAAGACACCTGAAAAATCTGAGCATTATTACAATTCGCTCTTTCTGTGGTAAAGCATGAATTGCTTCTGAAAGAGAAATGTATTCAAGCGTGCTGTCCTCAAGGCCTTTACTTCCCAGCATATCTTCGAGTGTTTGTCCGTCCTCGTTTATTTCACGGTTTAGCGAATCTGTTTGAACAGTTGCGTTTTCTGCCTGTGCGATTTCTTCGGGGGTAAGCCCGGTTATTGCGGAAATTTCCGAGAGTGTCGGCTCACGTTCAAGCTTTGCTCTCAGAGTTTCAGCGCACTTGCGTATTTTGGCAGAACGTTCTTTTAATGTTCTGCTGATTTTTATCGTTCCGTCATCGCGCAAAAATCTTCGTATCTCACCTGATATTTTAGGAACGGCATATGTTGAAAATTGGTTTCCGAGCGTTTCGTCAAAGCCTCTTATGGCCTTCAAAAGCCCTAAACAGCCGAGCTGATATAAATCATCCGATTCTGTTCCTCTTCCGAGAAAACGCCGCACAATGCTCCATATTAAGGGTGAATTATCTTTTATCAGTTTTTCACATGCATCCTCGTCACCGCTTTTGGCGGCACGGATTAGCTCAAGAGTGTCTCTCACGGGAAAGACCTCCGATACGCATAGAGATTTTCTTTCTCATAGTTACGCATGTTCCTACTCCCGGTTTAGAACGGATTTTAAGATTATCGGTAAAGCTTTCCATTATAGTAAATCCCATACCAGAGCGGTCCTCACCTCCGGTTGTAAACATGGGAGTTTTTGCTTGGGCAATGTCGGGAATGCCTTTACCTCTGTCACGTACAACAATTTCAAGAATATTTCCTTCGAATATCCGCAGACGTATGTAAATCTTTCCGACACATTCCGGATATGCGTGGACTATGCAGTTTGTGACGGCTTCGCTTATGGCAGTTTTTATGTCGCCTATTTCATCCAGAGTCGGGTCGAGCTGAGCAGCAAATGCCGAGACAGCAGCTCTCGCATACCCTTCATTTGATGAGCGGCTGGGGAAGGTAATTGAAACTTCATTTAAAATATTCATATCATTTTCTCCTTTAGTTTTTTACGGTGATGGCATCGGGCTCTTTTATGTTCATTATTTTGCATATGCCTGCAGCATTGAAGACCTTATATGCCTGCTTTGATGTGTTGATGACAGAAAAGGTACTTCCGATTGAGCTTGCACGCTTGTATGCACCTATTACAAGCGCAATTCCCGAGCTGTCCATAAAGCTGACCCTTTCAAAATTGAGGACAAGGTTGACCGGAAGCTCGGTATCGATGAGCCGTGAGATTTCGGGAATTGCGTTGCGTGCTGCATGGTGGTCAAGCTCACCCGAAAGACTTACGGTGAGCACGCCGTTGTCGCGTTCTGAATATATTTTCATTTTACACGTCCTTTCTTTTCTTATATAAAGATAATACACTCATGTGTGTGCGATAATTGTAAAAAAAAGAAGTATAAAAAAATATTCTCACAAAAGTGAGAATATTTTTTCGACAGTCTGATTTTAGCTTGCCTGTGCCGTTGAAGTTGACAGTGTGGCTTCATCCATCAAGATAACATCTATATCAACTTCGCGTGAGTTTCTGTAAATTGTAAGTGTTACTGTATCTCCTGCAACGAAGTTATCGCGTATTTTTTTGATTTCGGCGGCAGAAGAAAGTGCAGTACCGTTCATTTTTGTTATTATATCGCCGCGGCGAATACCTTTTTTAAATGCGTCTGAATACGGATGTACATATTCAATGTACATTCCTGCAGGGAGACCGTAAAACGCAGAATCGCGGTCACTTATAGCTGTGCCGTTAATTCCGATTGACGGACGTCCTTTGATGTATCCTCGTGAAATAAGCTCATCAATAATTGGCTTTGCTGTGTTCATGGGTATTGCGAATCCGAGCCCTTCATAATAAGAGATTCCGACTTTTATTGTGTTGATGCCGATGACCTGACCGAATTCGTTGAGGAGCGGACCTCCTGAATTTCCGGGATTGATTGATGCATCTGTCTGGATAAGTGTCATCGTTCTGTCCTCGACGATGATGTCGCGGTTAATCGCAGATATAATTCCGTAGGTAACCGTGTTCTGAAGCTGAAGACCGGCAGGGTTTCCTATAGCTATTGCAGGGTCGCCCTGTTCGAGCTTATCTGAATCCCCGAATTCTGCAGGCTGGAGTTCCTTCGCTTCAATCTTGATTACAGCAAGGTCTGAACGTGAGTCTGCACCGATAAGACGTGCATCATACGTTTCGCCGTTGTCGAGAACAACCTGAATCGTTGTCATTCCTTCTATTACGTGATTGTTTGTAATGATATATCCGTCGCTTGACATTATGATTCCCGAACCGACGGAAGCAGAGGAGAAGTTATTCGATGTATGACCGGTAACTCCCACTACAGAGTTGCGGACTTTTTCGGAAATTTGCTTTACGGTGAGAGCTCCTTCTGTTGTTTTTGCACCTTCAGATTTGGGGGATTCGTTAATCTGTAAATGTTCTTTTACATCCGGTTCTTTTAATTCTTCAATAACATTCTGTCCGTTTGAAAACGGAAGGTCATCGCGTGAAAAATTGAGAAAAGTTATAATGAGTGTGGCGGAAATTATAAGATACAGCGAACCTATTACACAGATAAGTACAATGACCCATGTCGGAGTCTTTCTGGGCTTGAACTGCATGTTAATCGAGCCTGCAGTGCTGTGATTGGATTCTGATTTCGGCGGGGGAGTGATAACAGTCTCTTCGTTTGAGTTTTCAGGTTCTTCCGGTATATCATTTTCGGGGTTGGTTATATCGGAAGCTTCCTGCTCAACCGGCGTGTTTGTGTTTTCGTTTTCCTGTTCGTTGTTGAAAAATTCATTGTTCATAAATAGTTCCTCCTTGTGAACCTTAGTTAGTTTGGTGGCGTCGCGTTGAAAGTGTAAAAAGAAATTCAGAATATCCGTTTTCGCTGTTTGCCCATATTTTGCCCCCGTGCTTATTTATTATGTTTTTTGTAATATATAATCCCAGACCCAAGCCGGATTTATCCTTAGAACGTGAACTGTCGGCTTTATGGAATCGGTCAAATACATACGGAAGCTGTTCTTTGGGTATTTCCGCTCCGTAGTTTCTTACGGAAAAGGAAAGTCTGTCGTTTTTTTCGGAGGCAGATATATCAACACTGCGTCCGTCTTCGGAGAATTTTATCGCATTATCAATCAGATTATATACTGCCTGATAAATTGCATCTTCATTCGCGAATATGTTTATGTTATGTGATGGCAGTTCTATGTTAAGAGATATGTTATGTTCATCAATACGTTTTTCAAAGCTTATTACACAGCGTCTGAGAAGCTCACAAAAATCAAAGCTTGTACTTTGAGCTGTTATATCCGTACCCTGAAGAACGGTTATGTCAAGCATCCTGCTCACAAGACGCGAAAGTCGGTGAACCTCATCTGAAACAATCTGCAGATAGTGTTCCTCGCGCTCTTTGGGAATCGTTCCGTCGAGGATTCCGTCTACAAAGCCGCTTATTGAGGTCATGGGCGAGCGTAGCTCGTGTGAAACGTTTGCAACAAATGATCTTCGCAAATCCTCGGATTTTTCAAGAGAGTCTGCCATGTTATTGAAAGCGGTCGTAAGCTCGCCGATTTCATCAGAGGATTGAACGGGGACGCGTGCTGTAAAATCGCCCTGTGCAAATTTTTTAGATGCATTTGCGATTTGCTTTAAAGGCTTTGTCATACGATTTACAATAAAATACGAAACAAAGGCGGTTAATATGAATACAATTACAGAAAGCCCGAAAAACAGGTTTCTTACATATTTCGTCAGCATCTGAACATAATGTATTGACGTGGTTACATATACATATGCTATAGGTCTGCCTGCGTTGTCCTTGGAAACAAGACCGACAGTGTAGTTTTCGCCCTTGTAAAGTCCGTCAAGGGTTCCGATTGCGGAATATTTGTCATTTGCCTGTGTTTTGTCAAGAATGCTTCCGCTGACGCGTGAGTTCATGTATTTATTGCCGTAATTGTCCGATGTGAGGAAAATCTGGCCGTTGGCATCACATATAATAACGTGAATCTGACCGTTGTTTGTCATTGAAGTAAGCACGGTTTTGAGCATTTGCTCATGTACAAGCGAATGATTGTAATACAATTCTTCGGTTAAAACCGCTATTCTGTTGGCGGCACGCTGAAGTGAGTCGTGTTTTTCTGCGACAGAATAGTTGTACATCTGGAACGAAAGACCGAGTCCTACCGTGGAAAGGCAAATGACGAGGGGAACGGCAATCATTAAGTAATATTTATAGAGAAGTTTCACCTTTTATGCCTCATTTGTCGTTTGTTATTTCAAATTTATAACCTACACCCCAGACTGTTTTCAAAGACCAGGTATCGCTTGCTCCGTCGATTTTTTCACGCAGCCTTTTCACGTGAACGTCAACTGTTCTGGAATCTCCGAAATATTCAAAGCCCCATACATCGTCAAGAAGCTGATTTCTCGTAAAAACCCTGTTCGGATGAGAAGCAAGAAAGTTTAAAAGCTCAAGCTCCTTGGGCGGCATTTCGACCTTTTTGCCGCGAATCAGAACCTCGTAGGCTGCCATGTTTATCACGAGGTTGTCGAAGGTTTTGATATCGTCGGAAGCGTTCTCCTCGGTTTCGGGTGAGAATCGGCGAAGAACCGCATGTATTCTGGCAATAACCTCTTTCATGTCAAAGGGTTTTGAAATGTAATCGTCTGCACCGAGCTCAAGACCGGTAACCTTATCAACGGTTTCATCTTTTGCGGTGAGCATAATTATAGGTGTCTTATCTGTTTTTCTGATTTCCCGACAAACCTCCCAGCCGTCCAATTCGGGGAGCATTATATCAAGAAGAACAATGTCGGGATGGGCTTTGAAGAAAATATCCACACCGCTTTTTCCGTCTGATGCAATGGAAACACGGAAGTCATCTTTTTCAAGGTACAGACGTATAAGCTCTGCAATGTTAGGATCATCTTCAATTATTAAGACGTGAGTTGACATATTTATCCCTCCTTGTGTTTTTATTATAACACCATGAAAAAAGAAATGGTTAATATTTTGTAAAACGTTTGCAGTAAAATAAGAATGTCAACACTTGATTTATTAAGTATATATGATATAATATACCTAAAGATAGATAAAGTCCAGCCTTTTATCTTGACTGTAATTGAATATTTCTTCAGGGCGGGGTGAAAGTCCCCACCGGCGGTAAAGCAGATTATCTGATTAGCCCGCGAGCTGTTTTTGCAGTTGAGTTCGGTTCATTCCGACGCCGACGGTATAGTCCGGATGTAAGAAGATTGGGTTTTACTCTATAACTATGCTTTGCTCTGATTTTATCAGAGCATTTTTATTTTCAGGAGGTATATAAAATGAACGCAAAAAAAATCGCAGCACTCGGCATGCTTGCCGCAATCTCAGTTATCGGTGTAATGTTAATAAGGTTCTCTATTTTTCCGCAGGTTGCCTTTCTTGAGTATGACCCTGCCGACATTCCTATATTTATAGCCACATTTGCCTTCGGCAGTATTCCGGGCTTGATTCTTACCGTTGTCGTATCAGTAATACAGGGTATAACCGTCAGTGCCAAAAGCGGTATTGTCGGAATAATAATGCACATACTCTCAACAGGAACCTTTGTTGTATGTGCAGGTATGATATATAAGAAAAACAAAACCCGTAAGCTTGCTTATATTGCATTGCTTTCGGGGGTTGTCGCAATGACGGCGATAATGGCGCTGTGGAACTTGTTTATAACGCCGCTGTATATGGGGATTCCGCGTGATGCAATTATCCCTCTTATGCCGTTCATCATAGCCTTTAACTTCATAAAGGCAAGTGTTAATGCGCTTGTGACGGCTCTTGTATATAAAAGAGTACATAAAGAGCTTGACAAATTTATAAAATAGCACCAATGTATGATTTACAATGATGTGTGACAAATAATAAAAAAAGGGTAGCGAATAGAAGCGACCTGTGTTAAGGTTGAGTTGCTCAGACAAAACCGAAAGGCAGGTGTCACCCTATTCGCTATGAATAAGATAACACAAGATA
>JAFQSU010000087.1 GCA_017409405.1 Oscillospiraceae bacterium
ACCAAGTCCTCTATGCTTATCATCTCTACTTGATATCTGTTTTCGTACCCTTTTTGCATCATCTTTCATCACCATATATATTATACTATAAAACTAAGAAAAAGCCCAGCTCTCGCTGGACTTTTTCGACAGTCTGAAAGACTGCAGGAAAAATCCTGCAGTCTTTATTCTTACAGTTCACTTCTCATATATCCTATAGGATGCTTACACAAAGGACACAACTGATATGCCGCATCGGCACTATATTCGTAACCGCAGTTTTCACACTTCCACTTTGTCGGCGTTTCTCTCTTGTAAAGTGTATTGTCAGCAAGATGCTTTGCCATTTTTGTAAATATCTTCTCGTGCTCACTTTCAACCTTACCTATGAGATCGTAAATCGCCGCAATCTCAGAAAAACCCTCATCTCTTGCAATTTTTGAAAATTTGGGGTATATTATTGTTGCCTCTTCATTTTCACCGGCTGCCGCGGCTTCGAGGTTAATACCCAATGTTCCGAGTATATACGGATAACCTGCATCTATGTCTATGTTGTTATAACCGAACTCGGGATTGTCGGTAATATAATTCAGAAATACTTTTGCATGAGCAAGCTCGTTGTTTTCAATTTCCGTAACGGTTCTGTACAGTGCCTCGTGTCCCTCACTTTTAAGCTTTGCCGCATAAAAGTGATACCTGTTTCTCGCCTGTGCCTCTCCGGCAAACGAACGCGCGAGATTGATAAGTGTTTCTGTTCCGGTAAGATTCATAATATATTTTCCTTTCTTTGTAAGTTTTTCCATAGCTATTATGCACAAGTATTCAAAATTCTATTCAAAATAATTAAGGAGTGCAAAATGAATTTAACGCAAACAGTATTCAATATAAGCGGTATGCACTGCGCATCTTGCGCCAGGAGCATTGAAGTGAATGTCGGAAAGCTGAGCTCAGTTTCGTCCGTTGCGGTTAACCTTGCAGGAGAAACCGCAGCCATTTCCTATGATGCCGACTCTCTTTCAGAAAAGGACATAATAAAAGCCATCAACAAGCTTGGCTTTAAGGCATCCTTGCCGTCCGAAAACGGAAAAGACAGCGACTTTTTAAAACTGCGTTTGGAAAAAATAAGACTTTTCGTTGCTCTTTTCTTTTCATCCTCTCTTTTTGTCATTTCAATGGGACCGATGCTCGGGCTCTTAACACTTCCCTCTTTTTTAGCAGAACCCAAGGTTTTGTCTGCAACGCAGCTTTTTCTTTTGCTTCCCGTCATACTCTGCGGATACAAATTTTATACCTCGGGGTTCAAATCACTTTTCCGCGGTTCTCCCAACATGGACACCCTTATAGCAATCGGCACGATTTCTGCACTAAGCTACAGTCTCTATTCCACGTATCTTGTTTATACCGGACATGAGCACGCCATCCACAACCTGTATTACGAATCTGCTGCAATGATTATCGCGCTTGTTATGCTCGGTAAATTCCTCGAAAAGCGTGCCACAAAAAAGACATCGGATTCTGTAAAAAAGCTCGTATCTCTCACTCCAAACAACGCACGTGTTATCCGTGACGGAAGCGAAGTTGAGGTAAGAATTCAGGAAGTGAAGGTCGGAGATGTTGTCATCATCCGTCCCGGCGAAAAAATACCGGTTGACGGCAAAATCATATCCGGTGCAACAGAAACCGATGAATCTATGGTTACGGGCGAAAGCATGCCTGTAAACAAAGCTGTCGGTGACGAGGTTATCGGCGGATGCATAAATAAATCCGGATTTATTAAGGTTGAGGCTCTGCGAGTCGGAAAAGACTCAACTCTTGCTCAAATAGTAAAAACCGTATCGGAAGCGCAGGCTTCAAAAGCTCCGATTGCACGTCTTGCCGACATTGTTGCCGGATATTTTGTTCCAACCGTTATCAGTATTGCTCTCATTTCTGCTTTAGTGTGGTTTTTTGCCGGCAAGGACTTCCCTTTCGTTTTATCAATATTCATTTCAGTTCTTGTAATTTCCTGTCCGTGTGCATTGGGACTTGCAACACCCGTGGCCATAATGACCGGTACGGGAAAAGCGGCTGAACACGGTATTCTTTTCCGCAACGGTGCCGCTCTTGAACACGCCTGCAAAGCAGATACTGTCGTTTTTGACAAAACCGGCACTCTGACAAAGGGTTCTCCCGAGGTTTCGGATATTGTGTCGGATATAGATAAGGACGAGCTTATCCGCCTTGCTGCAGCTTGTGAATCCGGCTCCGAGCACCTTCTCGGCGAAGCCATTGTCAGATATGCCAAAGAAACCGGCTTGGACACGCTTACTGCTGAAAATTTCAAGAGTACAGTCGGTGCCGGAATTTCCGCAACTCTTGACGGAAGAAAAATATATGTAGGAAATAAGTCATTCGTAAAAAACACCGGTCGTTTCGAGCATGAGGCTGCCATCCTTTCCGAAAGCGGAAAAACCCCCGTATATGTAGCAGACGATGAAAAAACTCTCGGTATAATTGCAATAGCAGATTCGGTAAAGGACAGCGCCGCAGATTGTATAAGCTCCTTAAAAAAGCGAAAAATCGCAGTTTATATGTTAACGGGAGACAATGAAAAAACCGCAAACTCGATAGCGCAAGCCCTCGGGATAGAAAATGTCATAAGCAATGTAAAGCCAAACGAGAAAAGTGAGGTTATACAAAGGCTAAAAGCCAACGGGCACACTGTCTGCATGATAGGTGACGGTATAAACGATGCTCCCGCTCTCGCCTCGGCAGACATTTCAATAGCAGTCGCTTCCGGAACAGATATTGCCGCTGAGACCTCAGACATAATTCTTATGAGAAACGATTTGACCGATGTCTCAAATACAATAAAGATTTCATCCGCTGTAACAAGGAATATAAAACAAAACCTGTTTTGGGCGTTTGCGTATAATGTGATTGGCATCCCCGTCGCCGCAGGAGTCCTTTATGCCCTGGGCGGTCCTCTTCTCAATCCCATGATTGGTGCTGCCGCAATGTCCCTAAGCTCAATAACGGTTGTCTCAAATGTTTTGAGGCTCAGCAGAATGAAATTAAGATAGAATAAATCCTCCATTGTGTTTTTATTTTGACTGGCAGGTCATTCTAATTCTAACACAATGGAGGATTTTTGCTCATCGGCATAGCCTCTATTGAACCACGCGACTATCGCGTGGTTTTCGTTATACAATAATAAATCGGCTGTAAATTACAGCCGATTTATTATCAAATCATTTAAAGAAGACCCAAAAGAACGTAGATCATTTTGCTTGCTTCAGCGCGTGTTGCATATGCTTTGGGGTCAAATACGTTACCGGGCTTTCCGTTAATTACGCCTGCACGCTGCATTGCGTAAACAGCTTCCTTTGCATATGAACCGATTGACGCATCATCTCCGAAGGTTGACTGTACATTTGACTCTGCTACCGTCACCTTTGCAACGTTATTTATGTAACGCACAATCATGACAGCCATATCCTGGCGTGATACATTATCATTCGGACCAAAGGATGTTGCACTCTTGCCGTTTACTATTCCGTTGTCGTATGCCCATGCAACTGCTTTTGCATACCATTCGTTCTCAGGTACATCCGCAAACGGAGTTGAGGTGTTATACAGTGTTGCATTTGCAAGGTTTGCGAGAATTGTAGCAAACTGAGCACGACTGATGTTCTTCTTGGGAGCAAATGTAGAGTTGCCCATTCCCGAAATAATATTGCGCTCTGCAAGCGTCATAACACACTCGTAAAACCAATCTCCCGAATTTACATCGGCAAAGCTGTTAGTTACCGACGGCGTAGAATTTACCTGTGCCCACTTGGCATAAATAATCGTCGAAGAATAAAGCGGAATTGAAAAGTCAAACGGTAATGTGCATGTCGAATCTGCATACCATCCGGCGAATACATAGCCGTCTTTTACCGGAACATTTCTTGGTGTTTCAACACAGCTGCCGACTTCAACAAAGGTTGTTCCGAATGCAGTGCCGCCGTCTGTATCAAAGGTGACTCCGACGGTTTCCTTTTTCTGAGACTGTGCAAGAGCAAACACCGCACCTATTGTAATGTCTTTTGCCGGCATTATAAACTTCGTTTTATATGTATCATAGCTTTCAAAAACAACGTCGTCGGATTTCCACGAATAGAACATGAAGCCCTCGTTAGGCGCAGCAAGAACGGTTACTTCTTCACCGGGTAAATACTGAGTCTTATCAAGCGTGATGTATCCTCCGCCATCGGTAACGGGAGTTATTTCATAATACAAGGAATGGAAATTTGCATATACCATAACCGGCTGATTCGGCATAACAAACGTTGTGGTTGTCGCTGTCGGATCAGCGAAGGTAACATTTCCTGTCCATTTCTCGAAAACGGAGTATGACGATGCAGGTGTCGCGGTAATGGTCACTGTTGTACCCGGAGCAGCCACAGTCGGAGCTGCAACCGCAGTGCCGAGACCTGTCGGAAGGACGCCGACAGATACAGGATTTGTCAGCGGAACAAAAACAGCTGTTATTGTAACGTAATTTTCAGGCATAACAAATGCACTTACAGCAGCCGTATTGTCTGCGAGAACTACGCCGGTTACCGACCACGAAGCAAATGCATACCCCTCGGCAGGCGTTGCCGATATTGTTATCGGTGTAAGCGGAAGCGCCTCTGAAACCGCCGGTGCGATTGTTATCGTTCCCCCCTGAACCTGGTTGACGATAATCGGATTGGCTGTCGGAGCCTGAAGTCCGCCATCTTCAGCAAATGCAGGCAAGCTGCACGCCAGAAGCATAGTTATTGCTAAAATTACAGAAAGCGCACGTTTTGTTAACATAAGAGTAAAACTCCCTTCAAACTTTTATAAAAATATTATATCTTTTATTCCCGATATAGTCAACAAAATATTTAACGTTTTTCTTGGTGAAAATTGTAAACATACGATTGACTTTTTGACGATTTTCGTCTATGATATACATATATAGTATTGTGCAGTTTTTACATATACAACAAACAGTTAAAACGCACGACAAAATTCGGCTTACCGTCTGCCGTAAAAACGGTGCCGCATACCCTTTTGCGGTTTCGGAGTTGTTATGAGAAAAGTGAGGAAATTATTCAGACAAACGATAAACTTCATGCTTGTACTGTCGCTTCTTCTTTCCGTTGTTTCTGTCGGAGTATATGCTTCCGATACAGATCCTGTTGTTGTAAGCGTCTCGCTCAACGAAACACGTTCATACATAACGATTAAGTTTGACCGTGAGCTTGAGGAGGCTACGACAAACACACAAGGCAGAGTGCGTATGGCACGAAACGGCGGCTCGCTTTCTTCTCTTTACGGCTCTACGGTCACCGTTTCAGGCAGCTCCGTACACATCACGCTTTCTTCTGCTCTCAATACAGACGAAAACTATATCCAGTTTCTCAGTGGCACATTCAAAGGTCAGACAAACGTCATAGAGACCCCTCGCTTTGCTGCCACCGACCCCAAGCTCATTTCAAAGGATAACGTCGTTCTGAACGCATCTGACCGCACCGTAACACTCAAATTTGACAGCGAAATATCCGGATACCCCAATGACCAGTCTCTGAAAAACGGATATATCCAGCTTGCCCGAAACGGTTCTTCATTTAACGAGATTATTCCGGAAGAAGACGTAACCATCAACGGCGAAAAGGGCGAAATCGTAATTTACCTTTCCGAGTGGCTTTCGGGTACATATTCAAGATTCCGCATATGCGCCGGAAAGCTTCAGAACGCAGAGACCGGCACGATAAATCTTTCAGATATAACTACCGGCTATATTGACGCTTCGAAGACGGTTACTCCTCCGGAAATCGACCGCACCGATTTAAGTCCGGACAAAACAACAGTCACCATTTACTTTACAGAGCTTGTAAAGAGCGCATATTACGCAGGAGTCAATTCGTCTGTTGCAAATTCACTTTTAAAATCTCATATCTGGATAAGTCGCGGTTCAACAAATGACTTTGAAACCCTCGGCGGTGCCGATACTCTTACAGTCGGACAAAATTTCATCAGAATTGTTTTCAGCGAACCGCTTTCATCAAGCCGAAACTACATTAAAATTGATGCCGGAAGTCTGACCGACTACTACGGCGCTGCTATTTCAGATGAAATTCTCACAGGAAACATAAATGCAGCTTCGTCAACTTCCACGCTTACTCCGGCATATGCGAGTGCATTTCTTTCAAGCAGTAACCGTGTTGTTATTTACTTCACAACACCCGTTCAGAAAAACCCCAACATAACAACAAGTCAGTTCCGCTCCAGCATAAGCGTTTCACGCAATGGCGGCTATTATGAATCCATTACTTCTTCTGATTATGTCTCATTCTCAGATAACGCCATGACACTTTCTCTCAGCGAACCCCTTTACGGAACAAGCAACAAGATAAGAATCGCCTCCAATGCAATTGCATCAACAAGCGGAACCGTTCTTACTTCTACGATAATCACAAGCAATCTTGAAGCCGGCATGAGCAGTGACGACAACAATTCATATTACGACGATGAAGATTATCCGGAATACACAGATATAACCTATGACAGCAGTGCTCAGCGCGTACGCATTTACTTTAAAAATGATATCCGCATCGTGTCCGGCTCAAATCTCTTAAACAACATTTACATTTCACGCAACGGCGGAACATATAACTCTCTTTCCGCAGGAGATATTGCAACTATTTCTCCGTCAAATGCAATCACAATTCTCCTCACCACTCCCCTTTCGGGAACAAGAAACTCTTTCAGAATCAACAAAGGTGTTCTTGCAGACTATGATTCCGGATATGTACTCAACAGCACTGTTACGACAGACTATATAAGTGCTTCAGGAAGTGACGATTCTTCCTCCTCCGGAAGCGGAACGACTTCATCCGATTACAGCGGAGATGTTTCAACTTCTCTCTCCGACGATTTCTACACAGTTACACTTAAATTCAGCGAATCGGTTTTCAACAACCAGAATTCTCTTGAAGATTTGAAAAACAAGATTCAGATATCAAGAGACGGCAGATTTGAAACACTTGGTGCTGATGACTATGTCCGCCTTGATTCTTCTTCAAACGAACTGCTCGTTGTTCTTGCCGAGCCTGCAGATGAGTATTATTCACAAATTAAAATTTTGTCAGGTGCTCTCCGTGATGCGGATGGCGGAACAATTTCAAAAAACATTACGACCCTTCCTCTCGGTGAGTCTGACGGTAGTGTAAGAACATACATCAACAACACTGCAGTAAAGGGCTTTGCAACTTCAGAAACATCCGCAAGCTCTGTTACCGCGTCGATTTCCGGAGTAACAAAATTCAACACATATACAAGAGCAATCGAGCTTCTTGTTAAAGCCCCGTCAGGGTATGACAGCGCAACACTCAACATTACAGGCGATGTTGTTGACGTAATCAAGCAATATGGCGGAACGGTCGCCCTCTCGCTTGGCAACTCAACATACTATCTGCCGGCAAGCAATGTTTCATCAATATCAAACGGTGACACTCTTTCCATCACTGTAAACAAGTCAACTTCAGCCGTTTCACAGAAGCTTGCAAGCGCTTCAACATCTGATTCTTTCTCAATTGAAGCTCCTGCAAAATCACTCAAAGCAAAAATCATATCAGCTTCCGGTTCTTCAAAAGAGATATCCCACTCCGCTTTCTCGGGCAAAAGGTTCATGCTTGAGAATCCGAGCAGCAACAAAACTGCATTTACAGTTGTAAGAATTGAGGAATCAGGTAGCGTAGTTCACGTTCCGAGTATATCGGAGATTGAGGGCGGTGTTGTTTACCTTACAGCCAAGACGCTTAAAGACGGCGATTATGCTGCGGTTTCTTCCTCACGCACTCTCTCAACCGTTACATGGGCACAGACTCCGACGAACATGTTGGCATCACGCCTTATTCTCACAAATGCATCCGGCAGCAACATTAACGGAAACGAAGCAGTTACACGCTCCGAAACCGTTACAATCATGTCAAAGACACTTGGCATCTATGGTGATATGAGCGGTGCAAGCCCCTTCTTCGATATGATTTCAACAGACAACTACTTCAACGCTGTTATGTCAACTGTTTCATATAAGCTTATATCCGGGTATCCCGATTCGACATTCAAGCCCTCAAATAAACTCACACGTGCTGAGGCAATGACAATAGTTGCACGTGCAATGAGATTCATGAAGGGAAAAAGCGTTTCTGCTTCCCCCGATATGACACTTGAGCAGGCATCGGCTGTTATCTCAAAGTTTACAGATGCCGGCACGGTAGATAACTGGGCAAGAATTGACATCGCAGAATGCGTCCAGGCAGGCGTTGTTAACGGCGATAATAACGGAAGGCTCAATCCGAAGGCAAATGTTACACGTGCAGAGCTTATACAGCTTATGTACAATGTCTTAAAAAGTGCAGATATCCTCTGATTAAAATATTATACAGCGCAGAAATAAAATCTGCGCTGTATTTTTTACATATACTCCTCTATACAGTCTTGAACTATATAATCTATCTGTCCGTTGTCAGGCTTCAGCTTGTTACATAAACGACAAAGGTGTTTTATTTTTCTGTACGACAGGAAAATATCAGAAATTTTGCGCACCGTTTTCCCTTTACTTCGCAATTCGATTCCGTATGCTACATACGTACCTATATCCTCATCGATAATCCTTTCTCTTATAACTCTGTAACTCATACATTTTCTAACTTTTCAAGTTAGTTCCTCCTTAAAAAAAATTTCTTCGGGATCTTTTATATTTAGCATCTCCACCATTACCCTTGCTTCCATTATACCGAAACTCTTATTCTTCATCTTACGCTTAAAAGTCCCTGTAGATACACCTATTTCTTTCGCTACATCCTCGTAAGTTGCACCGTTTTTTATAATTTCACACCTCAGCCTGTTTATGTCCATTAGCATCTGCCTCCCACGGTCGAAACCTGACAAGTTAGTCTAATAATAACACCTATCCCGAAACTTGTCAAGTTATTTTTTGTCAAAATTCTTTTAATTCTTGCAAACTTTGAAGTTATGTGTTAATATATGTAGTAAAGGGCAGGTGATTTTCATGAATACAATCGGTAAGAGAATACGACATTACAGAGAAATGAACAATCTCACACAGGAAGATGTCGCAAAGCATTTGAACACTTCTGCCCAAAACATCTATAAATATGAAAAGGATATAGTTACTAACATTCCCATCCCTAATATAATCGCTATGGCAGAGCTTTTCGGAATCAAACCCGGAGACCTTGCAGGTTTTGATTCTCCTCCTGACCCATATACCGAGGATATGGCAAGGCAGGCACGTTATGCCTCTTCTTTGCAGCTTTCCGAAATTGAAAAAGAAGTAATTATAAGGTATCGTGAAAATGAAAATCTCCAAGAAATAATCCATAAAATTTTGGACATCAGCACTCCGCCTTCGCAACACACCCAAAGCAATGTAATTGTATACGGGCGTATGGACGAAGACTCTTTCCCCCGTTCACGACTCAGGGTTGCTTCATCTGAGTATACTCCGTATAGAGTCATTCCCCGAAAAGAAGAGAAGGAAGAAGAACAAGAAGAAGAATAATAACTTTACTTATACAATAAAAACGGTTCCGTAAAACGGAACCGTCAGACTGTCGAAAAAGTCGCGAGAGCATAAGCGGAGAAAAAATAAAAGAGAGTTTCTTCGTAAAACAAACATTGACCAAAAGCAAATGCACGCATATTTAAAATCCCTTGAAGTATCGAACTTCAAGGGATTTTCCGCTTATTTTGCCCGAATGTCACCTCTCGGAGTATACACATACGCCTTCGGGTTCCATTCGGACAATCTCACACCTTTTTGGACAGTTTCCCAGCGTGTCGATAGGTTTATCGACACGCTGACGGTTCCGTAAAACGGAACCGTTTTTATATTACGAATGTCCATCAGCATACTTTTTAGTTTCTTCGGATTCTGCTTTTTTTATCTTAGCAAGCATGGTAAAGATAATCGGAATCGCAAAAACCAAAGTTAAAATATCAGCAACCGCCTGTGCTGTCGCAACTCCGTTTGCCTTAAAGAAATACGCAAGCGGATAAATAATCGGGATAAAACACGTTCCTTGCCTTGATGTTGCAAGTAAAAATGCAAAAAACGCATTTCCAAGCCCTGTACAAAGCATATTGACGACGGTAACCCATGCATGTACAGGAAGTGCAAGGCACTGCAGACGAATACAAAGAGCGCCGATTTTACGCATTTCCAAATCCTCTCCGGCAAAAAGAACAATGATATAGTCAGCTAAAACCGCAACTATTACCCCCATGATAATCGAGCCAAGTAACGCAACGCGTGAAGAAAAGCCATAGCTTTCTTTCACCCTGTCATATTGTTTCGCTCCCCAATTAAACCCTACAACCGGTTGGAACCCCGTTCCAAATCCGAGAATTATACTAAACGGGAACATCATAATTTTAGTAGAAACGCCTATTCCGGCAAGCACAGAATCCGAAATATTGCCTGCAATATCGTTCAGCATAATGCTTGCAACAACCGCAAGACCGCTTCGGAACATTGAGGAGGATCCGACACTGACAATTTCTGTAATTATATCTTTTGAGGGTCTGTAATTAAAAACAGACAAATGCAGAACACTTCTTCGCGTTATATACGGAAAAAGCAAAATTGCAAAACTGACTAATTTTGAAATTGCAGTAGCAAGAGATGCTCCGGCTACTCCCATATCAAATCCGAAAATGAAAATCGGGTCAAGAACACAGTTCAGGACTCCACCGAATCCCATACCTATCATTGACAGCATTGCACTCCCCTCAGAACGCAGGCACTGATTCATAACAAAGCTCGATGCCATAAACGGAGCGGCAAGCAACACATATGTGGCGTAATCAACAGAATACTGTTCGCAGGTAGGAGTTGCACCCAAAAGGCGTACCATGGGCGTCATAAACGAGATACCAAACGCCATAAGCAATGCGCCTATAGCAAATGCAGTGAAAAATGCAGTAGACAAAACTCTGCTTGCTTTTTTGTCGTCACCTTTGCCGAGAAGTCGTGCAATATAGCTGTTCGCGCCAAGGGCAAGCATCGAGCCGCACATCATAATCAACTGGTCAAGCGATGAGTTTACACTCACAGCCGCGGTCGCATTAGTACCAAGCGAGCTTACAAAATAAGTATCTGCCAACGAGTAAATTGAGTTTATAAGAAATGCAACAATCGTTGGGATTGCCATCTTAGGAATCACTCTGCTAATCGGCTCATTGAGCATCATAGACCGACGCTGTTCTTGTTTTTGTTCATCCTGCATTGCCATTAGATTCACCAGCTTCTTACATTTGTTTTCATTATCTTATTTAGGAATTCTTATAGTCTTGTTTTTTTCTGACCCACGGTAAATAACAAATTTATTACCGATGCACTGTACAGGATACGCACCGGTTGCTTCACAAATCTCGTCGCTGCACTCTCTTACGCTCAGCCATGAGTTTTCGAGGACTTTAATTTTTATAAGCTCATTCGCTTCAAGAGCTAAATCAACCATCTTAATCGTTTCCTCGTCTATACCGTCTTTACCTATCTGATATTTTGCATCAATACCATTTGCCAAGCTTCTTAAATAAGCCCTCTGTTTTCCTGTCATAACTATTCTCCTTTTATGAAAATTTCTTTTGTTGGTGTTCTTATACGTTAACAGAATACTCCTTTTTGAACCCGTGCGCGCCGAAAATCTGCCATTTGCCAACACCCAAGCGTTGTATTATGGCCTTTCTCTCCTCTGCACACAGTTTTGGGTCTGTATCCACAGACGTCATCAGTATCGGTGCATACTGATTATACTCAGCCTGCTCCGGCGTAAGTCCATGAGTGTTGATATAAATATCTCCCGTAACAGCAATATGATTGTTATAGTCTATAAGCACAATTTCACCGGGAAGATGCCCGCCTTTACCTTCATAGACCTCGAAATGCAGCTCCTCAAAATCAAAAAAGCCGATTTGCGTGAGAGGCTCGCTGAGTTTTTCTGCATTGTTCCAGGGAACAGTGATTTTTTCAGGATCTACCGGTTGATAAAAGGTAAGTGTTTTGCAAATATTGATGTATGGCTTATGCAACGGATTTTCTTCACGGTAGCCGTTCCTTCCGTTATACTCATTTTTTAAACACGTTGCTGTCTTCCGGCTTGTAATAATCTCATCAAACATCGGCAAAAGACCACAGTGATCAACATCGGCATGAGTTACAAGTATCGTTTTCTTTAAGCTGTCAAATTCGGGAATTAACCTTTTGAAAACATCAAGCATTTCATCACTGTAACAAGCATATCCACTGTCTATGAACAGTATTTTCCCATTGCTCTTTATAATTATAGTATTGCTGCCGCAAGGAGGCTCTATAAGTATTATTTCCGTATTCTCTCTCACCTTATGGGTGCTTATCCGTGGAGAAAAACTTTTGCCCTTTGATGCCGAAAGAAGTTCGGCAAACTTGCTTATGCTGTCAAATGTGCGATATGGTGATAAGCCTTGTTCATCCAACGTTTGCATTGCAAGATTGACATGAACCAAGAGTTCCCGGCTGAAGCTTTCAGACAATCCCATCATTTGCGAAAGCCCCATAACATAAGTATTATAAAAAATACTGTTGTCATAAACTTTTTCAGAGCTGTTGTAATCTATCACTCGTACTTTGCACAGTTTTTCTGCTTCTGCTAAAAACTTTGATATTTTATCCGGATCGTCAACATACAAGCCCATTTTAAAAAACTGATAATCCGTTCCGTTTTCCTGTGAGCTTATATATGAAATGTTAAAATTAAACTCATTGATGAGCATTAAAACATCTGTTACGCTGCCCGGAATATCTTTCAGACAAAATTCTATCAAAACAATGCTTGTCTTGCTCTGATTATTCTGTAAGTATCCAATTTTCTTGAGTTCTGTGTCCGCTTTTTGCAGCTGCTCTTCAGTCCCTTCCGCATCGATAAAAAGCGTGTGCGAATCCACTGCTTTGTTGTAACTTACACGGGTTATATTTATCCCCAATGCAGAAAAGCATCTGCTTGCTTTTAAGAATGCGCCGATATGATTCGGCATAGACGTTACATATGTTTTTTTCATAATCTTACCCCGATAAATTTTTAGCCTTTTGTATCAGCCTCAGATAAATCCGACGGATTGTTATCAAAACAGCTAAATCAAGTTCATTTTATGCGTTCAAAGCGCATTCCTCTGCTGTAGGCAATTTAGCTGAATTTATTTTATGATTTTGTCAAGTTAGGGACAAAAAAATTTAATGGTTTATCGGCACTTTTTATCGGCGGTTTTGAAAACCACCGATAAATTCAGACAATTAAAATGCCTTTCCAAAGGCTTCTCCTTGAGGAGAAGCTGTCACGAAGTGACTGATGAGGTGTTAATTCCCTTCAGTATATCCTCACAAACACTCTCAAATCTTTGATTAACATCAAGATATGTCATTTGCCAAAAATGCAGAAAAGCATAATTAGAATTTAAAGTTTAAACGACATCAAACTGTGTTAAAACAGCATATCATTGATCATATATATAGGTTCCGACATTCTGCCGGTTGAATCTAAATTATATTTAGATTCAAAATATTTAATGATCTCTTCTTCGGATGGGAATTCGATCCATTGATATGGTTCCTGGAACGCTAATTTTTCCAAAAGATATACAGAGCCATTTTTTTCGTATATCACTCCTGCATGCTCTATAAACAGAACCGGATTAAATTCATCTACAGTATCGTGCCCAACCATACCTATAAACTTTAAATTGGAATTTTTAAATTGAATTTCTCTCTCCTTAAAAGCTTGCTCCAAAACCTTTTTTTGAACCTCTTTATCAGTTGATGTGCTTGTAGGTATTGGTGCATAAAAGTTTTCAAATGCCTTTAAATTTTCATCTGTCATATATTTAGTAGGCATCATTTCAAACGAATAATTATCAAAAGCCAATGACTGCATAGATGTTTTTTGAAAATCAGTGCTATTTACCAGGATATCATCTCTCAACAATGTAAATGCTGCCATTCTGCAACAAACACCAACAAAATCAGGATATTTTTGCACCCATAC
>JAFQSU010000088.1 GCA_017409405.1 Oscillospiraceae bacterium
TCCGACTCAAGACCGAATGCACGAACGAGGAGTATTGCAAAGTCAGCACGTGTTATATTGTTTGCAGGTGAGAAGGTGGTCTCACTTGTTCCCTTGATGATGCCTGCCTTCGCAAGTTCGTTGATTGCGTCAGTTGCCCATGCGTGGGAAGTAAGGTCGGTGAATCGGATATTTGCCGTGTTGCCATTTTCCACCTCATCCGCCTCGCCTTCGCTCGGCACCTTCTCCTCAAGGGGAAGGCTTTCATCGTCGTCCCCTACATTTTCGTCCGTATCGGGGGCAGGTGCGGCACCGCCTCCTCCGCCGCCACCGCCGCCGGACGGTGTGTCGGCCGAGCCTTCGCTGTCGTTATCTGTTGACGGTTTACTTGTCGTTGAGCCGTATACCTTAATATCAAAGTGGAGTGTTGCCTCACGTCCATCGTTATCGACAGCCGTTATTGCAACGTGGTTATCTCCTATCTGACTTGCAGAAGGCTTCCATGTAAAAACACCGATTTGGGAATCCAAGCTCGCACCGCGAGGAAGAGTCGTACCGACATACGTTATCGTCTTCGGAGGCTGAGATGTAATCGGGCTTTTGGCATTAACATCTATCGTTACAGAGCTTCCTGCACTCACGCCCATATCATTGTCTACCGTTTCAAATTCCGGAACGCCTTCATCCACAAAGCTCGTGTATACGGTTGCGGTTTGTCCGTCTCTTACATTATACACATACCCTTCATCCGGGTTTTGGATATCAATATGTCCGCGGATTTGAGTTATAAGTCCTGTATTTAAACGTATATCTCCGTTTTCGAGCAGTTTTGCTGACGTTATCTTGTAGGTGCCATTGCGCACCTCATCGTTATCTACAAATACATATTTGTTTGCAAACGCAGCATTTGCCTCTTCATCGGTCATATTGAGCTCACCGAAAGCTACATCAATATAATTCTCTGTAGAAATCGTATTCCGATACCCTGTAACCTCACCGACAAAGCTTCCGCTACCTATGTCCTCTCCGACCGTTCCGATAACACTTCCATCGTGGACATAGCGATATGTGTTCACTCCGTTCTGTACGGTATACACGCCGACAAAGCCCTTGAAGTCAAACGTATCGTCAACGCGATATGTTACGGTGTTATTTGTTGCATATACGATATAATCAACTCTTCCGTTTTCATGTTCGACTTTGACTGCATATGCAACGTCATCTGTCGCAGGAGTTCCTTTTGTCACTTTGACGGAGCAGGCATTCATATCACGGATATAACGTCTTCCCTCCTTATACGGTTCAAGAACCGTAGTGAAGAGGCTATCAAGAGTTTCGCCCTCTTCTGCCTCGCGGTGAATCATAACGTTATCTATCCAACGAGGAACGTTTTTATTCTCCGCACGCTCAGGCGTGGGTCCCTTTGCGATTGCAACCTCGCTGGGTGTGAAGTCACTCAGCTGAGTAAGGCGAAGAACTATATCATCACCGCCGTCGGTAATCTTCTTCCAGTCCTCTACGTCAAACTCAACAGCTATTTTCTGCTCGGGTGACAAATCGCGGCGAACATCCTTCAGCCATGTATAGCCTCTGGGATATACTGTTTTATATGTATATTCGTTGGGTGAATTCGGGTCCTTTCCGACAGGATAATCCATCGGTGCACCGAAATTCGCGGCATATGTCCCTATGTACGGCGTATTGGGTGTTCCGTCCTCAGTCTGATAGCTAAGCTCTATTCCACCAACCGGGTATGCGTTCTGCGCCTGAGAATGAAAGCTGTAGGTGTGAACACTTCCTCCGGTAACACGGAAAAAGTCTACGCCGTAGGACACACTGTCATTCACCTGAACCATTACAACCGTTCTGCGGTAGTTGTCTGCCTGAGCATACGCCCACGGAACGGATACATCCATCAGCTGAACCTTACCCGAATCGTCAAAATGGAGAGGATATCCGTGAACATTATTAGGTCTGTCCTGCGTCTCACGGTCAATGCTTACCGTATTGTGAGCAAGCGCCTGACTTGTCCACTGCCAGCGCTCGGGGAAGTAACCGGACTCTGTCGGATAACCGAGGTCGGGCGCGATGTTAAGACCATAAGCATCCATACCAATATTGAGTGTGTCGCGGTGAGTATGACCGTTATTGCTGTTAAAGGTCATGAAGATGCTTCGCTGGGTGTTTGTTCCCTCGTCACTCTTTTCCTTTGAATAAAGTGCGCCGTCGCGAAGGATTGCAAACGCATATCCCGGCATCATTTCGCTGTCAAAAACAGGAACACTGTCTTTAACTATATCTATTATCTCATCCTGAATACTTTCGGGGTTGTTCGCAAATATTCCGTAATTGATGCTATCAACGTCATATCCCGAGGTTATATACAGCATCCGGGCAAGACATTCTCTGACCTCTTTTACAGTTTCCTCCGGAAGCCCCATTTCACTGATTTTCTGAAACATCGTAATTGAAGCTTCTTCATCAAAATGGATGTTGTCACCGCCCGTTCCTCTTGTATCTCCATTCTGCGCGGTATAGTAGTGCGATACAAGAAGAGGACGGAACGCCGTATACATCGCTATAAACTTCGGGTGAGTATACAGCTGATATTCTTCTGCGTTCTTGCACTTACTCAGTGCCTCGGCAAGCTCAGAAAGCTGACCTATCCAGCCGAGAAGGTACTCGGGCGAAACCTCATCGCCCAGTCCCTCACGGTGACAGACATCAACAAGCGTCGTTGCAAGCTCTCCTCCGTTATACCAGAAGCCTTCTCCATTTGCGTATCTGTCGAGCAGCTTTTGTGAATGCGGCTTGCTTTTGCCGTGGTTTGTACTCGTCTTCCAGAGCCATTTGATTCGCTCGGAGCTCTCAGGCTCTTTGTCAAGAACAAGCGCCGTCAGCGCAACAAGGCTTTCGTCATGACCGTAGTTTGCATCATATCTGCCGCTCTGTACGTAATCCCACATCGGCTCAATGAGATTTTTCTCCCAATTCTTCCAAATGTCGTAAGCCGAGCCTTTATAGGAAACACTTCCGTTCCACTTATTTTCTGCCTTATCTTCAAGGAAGTTTATAACCTCAAGATTTTCAAGACATTCAAACACTGCGTCTGCGGCTTTTACGTATCGAAGCGATGCCGAGCAGTCGGCATATGCGCCGAGAATATGACCGTGACCCGTTACACCAGAGCTTGTTTCAAAGAGCGCTCCCTGATATACCATATGGTCATAAGTCGGATAAACATCTGCCAAGCGATCAAGAAGTATCGCGCACGCGTTACCGTATTTCGCATCATCTGTATATAAATACGCATCTGCAAGGCTTGATATCGCATTTCTGTATGTTTCAATAAAGCAGTTTACATATGCGGGTATGTAACAGTGATTTTCGGCAATGCACGAATTTGCATCGGGAGCTGTTGTCGCATTATCAAGCGGATTTGCGAGATTACAGACGTGGTTTGGGTCAAAGCGGTTTGCGCAGTACGCCGTACCGTCAGGCTTTAAGGGAATGTAGCCTTGTCCGTCATCAACGCCCCAATCCTCTATCTTCTCTCCCTCGCGGAGTGCACCGTATTCACATACGCCTGTAAGGTCGTTGTACAATTCATTTTTCAGTGCGTCCTTTTCGCCTATGCTTACGTAATAAGCATTCAGCTCACGTGCAAGCTTTGTATCGAAATAACCGTACTTTTCAACGCAACGGTTATAGAAAAGCCCAAAATCGTTGGTCGGAAAGCGTCGTTTGCAGTTGAGACACTGAATTTTCCACGGATAATTCACCGGGTCTATATGCCATTCTCCGTCATCACCGTCACCGAAAGCGAGCGCACTGTCAACACCACACCAACGGCAACAATGTCCAAAATCATCGTAATTTAAACCGACACTTCTTGAGCGCGGAATACCCTCTGCCGGAAGATTATCATACAGTGTTTCGTAGATATCCAAATAGTGTTCCGCACTTGCTGTTGCCTCTTTCTGCATAGCTTTTGCCCATGCGTATTTCTGTACATTATCAAGTGCGTTTTTACGCATGTCTTCCGTGTAGTAATTCGACTCGGTCTTCCCCTCATCAAGCACAATCTTGAAGGTGACGGAACTTTCGATCCTCTCGCCCTTAAACTCTGCCTTTGCAGTAAGAGTTACATCGCCCTCAAGATTATCTGTGTTTGCAAAGACCTTGCCGGTTTCGTCCACCGTAACAAGACCCTCGGGTTGGATAGTGTACTCAACATTTTCGTTAAACGGGAACTTGAGGACATTTCCGCTTCGCATTTTTATGTTCCACTCAAGGCGTTCTGCACCGCGGACATACAGGACAGACGGAAAAGAAAGCCACGTTTCCTCATGAACAATACCCGTGTTGTCATTCGCGACAACCGCAATATCCTTTGAGCGCGAGCTTGTGGTATCGGCAACTGTTACGGTGATTGTTTCCGCACCGTCGCCTATACCCTTGACAACGCCGTTTTTTACTGTAACTCGGTCGTTATATACCGTACTGTACTCCACAGTGTATTCGCTTTCATCCATCTTGGTATCATCAAGACGGAAGGCATCAATGGTAATTGTTTCTTCCTCATTATAGCAAATCTCATTGTCGGAAATGCTTACATCAATATAATCAAGGTCATTTATACCGTTGAAATAAAGCTTTTTAAGTCGTACCTGCGAGCCTGTATCGCCTCGCCTGAAAACAAGGACGTACTCTCCGGCTTCCGGAACATTGAAGCTTTCAAGCTTTGCCGTTCTGATTTCATAGCTCGGAGTCTGATCCTTAAAGCTGTCGTCGCGGCTGTTAAAGCTTCCGATATAATACTTGTCAACGCAGAAATCGTCAATAACATCGTTATAAACGTCATCCGATACGCCCTTGATGATCGGTATCAGATACAAATCCGCACTTCCTTGCGAATAGGTCGCATAATATTCAACCTCTGCGCTGTAACGCCCTGCCTTGGGTATCTTAATATTCAGAGCGGCGTAGCTTGTATCCACCTTACCGGTCGAGTCGGTGCCAAAGCTTACGCGCATATGGCTTGACTCCGTTGTCGGAGCGGTGAAGGTCGATGTCATATCGTTGTCATCGGGAGTCCATGAGCCAAAGCCCTCGGCACTTCCGACGCCACGGTATTCCCAGTTGCCGGAATATTCGTATGTAACGCCGCGGATGTCGTTCTGTTTTGCGGTATTTGCATCAGGGTATCCTGCCGCAATAACCTTTTCGGCGTTCCATGACGTGCTTACATTCAAAAAGTTATATAAAATATCCTCACCACTCCAGTCCATAGCTGCACTTGGAGCATCTATTTCGTACAGATAGGTTTCCGTATAGCCCTGTCCGTCAAAGATATAGCTTGCCGTGATTACTGTTATACCCGGCTTCAGCTCTGTGATTTCACCGCTTGCAGAATCGATTGAAGCAACAGTCGGGTCGGAACTTTGATATGTAACCGTCACAGCGTCGGTAAGGTCGCGTCCGTCGGAAAGCATACCGGAAACGGAGGCTTTCTTATCCTTCACCGTCATTTCAGAGCTTAAGATTACGGTCTTGTCCGCACTTGAGAATACAAGCTTTGTAAATCCGATGCGGTTTCTGTCTGCATGAGCGCGACGGAAAACAAGAAGATACTCTGAAACGCCCTCCGAAAGCGTTACCTCGAAGGAATGCGGGCTTACATTGTCCGTCATACTTGTTACGGCAGGGTAGCTTCCGCCATTCAGCGCAGTCCATATATACTCTCGCTTTTCCGCGTCGGTCGCAAGCTCCGTCTGAGGTGCCGGAATTAAGTAAATATCAAAAAGCTTAAAATAGTTCTTTACAGTTTCATAGTTATAGAGCGTTGCGTTGAAATTGCCGCTGCCGACAACGTCAAGCTTGAATGCCGCCCAATCGCCGATTTGCGATTCTTTGTAAGCATCCTCTGTCTTTCCGTAGCCTACATAAACCTGTGTGCCATTGCCGTTGGAATAGTAAAACGTACGGTTGACACCGTTACTGTTAAAGTATTCTGCACCTTCGCTGTAAACGTATGTTTCCCAGTTTTTGTTCGCGTTGTTTTGGAAGTCATACTCCATATAGTACGGAGATGGCTTGACGGCATTTGTTACAGGCAAAAGCGCAGTTATCATGCATATTGCAAGCACAAATGACAGTAGTCGTTTCTTCATATTTACCTCACTTTCTCCTTTTCAAAAAACAAGTTTTATCTGTAATGCTATAGTAACATTTTCTTCTGACCACGGCAACAGAAGCATTTGCCAAATCAGGCATATTTCCTATTGCGCAAACAAGTTTATATGTGGTAAAATTATAATAAACATTCTGATACAACAGAAAGGTTGACGCCGGATGAATGAATATATTGCAAAGAACACACCGGGTATACAGCTCGCAAATGAGTTTATGAGATATCTCCCATTTAAGGTTTATACATATAACTCCCCTATGCATCTGAACGAAGTGTATCATATGCACTGTCATGAATATTCTCATCTCTGCTATGTCATCAAAGGAAATCTCAACCTTTATCTCAATGACGGAAAATATGTTTTAAGACCGGGTTGCTGCACCTTCCTTCCGCCCTTCACCTTACACGATTCATGCACCGACCCCGATGATACAGACATTGATATAATCAACATCTCTTTTCACGACAAGGCACTTCTTGACCGCAATTATGATTTCTTTTCATGCCGGAAAGACTTTGTCCGCTTTGAGGGTAAATCAATTCCGATGTTCTATCAATTTGACGAAGATGTCCGTCCGGAGGCGGAGGCACTTATACGCACCGTTTCAGACGAGTTTAACAAGCGTAAGGAAATGTCCTTTGACGCGATTGCAGAGCAGGTTGCCCGATTTTTGAGACTTTTATGCAAAGACTCAGCAGACGCACCTACAAGAAAGCTTGCATATGTTAAAAAATACAGCTATGCCATTATTCGCGTCATAGATTATATCAGCCTGCACAGAAGCGAAAAACTGACCATCGACAAGCTTTGTGATGTTGCAGGCATGTCGCGGAGACTGTTCACAAACCAGTTTTTTGCAGTAACCGGAATGTCGTGTTCACAGTTTATATTCCACCTTCGGCTTTCAAATGCAAAGCACTTTCTTGCCCACACCACACTTAACGCAGGCCACATTGCACGTGATGTCGGGTTTGTGACCAATGCACGGCTCACCCATGTTTTCCGTGAAAACCTCGGAACTACTCCCGGAGAATACAGAAGCAGATTCCCGACCGGGCTTGAGGATGATATGGACTACTGGAAAATCTGGTCATGGTTTCGCAAAAAGGATTTTGAAAGGTTAGAAATAGTGTAAAAAGGGCGCAGAGGGATACCGAGCAATGTCGGCATCCCTCTGTTGGTTTATTCTGTTATTTCTACCGCATCGGTATAGAGTACTCTTATCGTGCCGGAGCTGTCCTTATAAATAAGATAGCCGCGGACATAAGTCTGCATACCGTCTGTCACATTCGCGCCACTTGCAGGCTTTGCGGCAAACTGACCGTGAGCCTTTCCTTCCTTCGTCTTTGCCTTTGCATAGTAGCTGCCTATATTGATTTCAGCACTTGTGCCGAATATAAGACCTGCCTCAAGAGCCGTACCATTGCCCTCGTCATACTCTATCATGTATGCACCGTTTGCAGGGTCATCAAGAAGAACGATAGGTCTTTTGCTGAGCAGCTTTGCCTTTGATAGGGTTATGCCTGTCGGATCCCATACAAAGTATTGGTATGTATCGCCGTATGCAACGAGTCTGCCGTCGCGGTACCATTTTGTGACGCCGCTTACCGTCTGCTTTATTTCACTGCCGTATACCGCAGACGTTATGTTTTTATGCGCATTCTCATCGGTCATATAGGTCAGTGTCTGAGAAAGCTTAACTTCTTCATCCTCATACAATGCAACGACAGAAATGCGTTTGTCAATAACCGTAGCATCGGTCATCTCCGTGTTTTTATCAATTCCCCAGCCGATGTGCCTAAGTCCTGTCATAGACGGAGTCGGCACACTTTCGCTTATGCTTGCAAAGGTATCCCCTGAGGTGACCGGAACAAAGCCGAGATAATCGCGGTTTGCGTCATAGAAATCAACACCGATCTCAGTGCTTGCAGTCTTTTCCTTGAACACAGCAACAAGAACTGTGTTTGTATACGGAGTGAATTTGTAGCTTATCTCGTCACTTACAAAATCGCCCGAAGCGTCTGTCCAACAAGAGAATTCATATCCCGGATTTGCCGCGGCCGTGACTGTTGTTTCTACACCTGCCGTAACATCTTCAACTGCACCCGACACTGTTCCTCTGCCGTCTTTTGCGTAGGTGTAAAGCTTGACACTTTCGTGAGCCTCGCCGACGATCTCCGGCTGCTTTGTCAGAGAAAGTAAAGAAAGATGCAGTGCGGCCGAAGTAGAGGAGCCCAGACCTGTCTTTTTTATTACGCACACCAGATAATCGGCGGTTTCAGGCATATTCACCTCAAACGAAAACTCCGTAGGTCTGTCACCTGCAGGAATACGCGGCGTAGTAGCCGCATAGTAGGTTCTGTCGGCTATCTTGCCCTCTACAAACTCTCTTTTTAAGGTATCTGTGCTGCATGCAGTGAGCTCACTCTCTGTTATCGGTATAAAATAAAGCTCGTGGTTACCCTGAGAGAAATAAGATGTTGTTGTACCGGATTTCAGCACAGCATCATAACTGCCACTTGATACCGGAAGGAGCAATGATACCCAATCGTCGGCATCTGCCATCTCTATAATCAAGTTGGTATCTTTGGTCTGCATAAAGGTGCGGTTTGTAGTTCCGAGACTGTTGGTACTAAGGACATCTTCTTTGAAGACAAACGCGCTCCAGCCGTTACCCGTTACCTCTGCAGAAAAAACCTTTGACGGCTCGGTTGAATTCATCCCATATGTAGGGGAAGAGGATTTCGCACATGCGGTAAGGTCAAAATTATACTCTGATGGAGCAACCTCTTCAGGCTTTTCTGCAAACGTGAGCTTTGTAAAGATTAAACGGTAGCTTGTACTGATTCGTCTTATAACAAAAAGATATTCCGAAGCACCCGTTTCAAGCGTAGTTTCAAACGAATGTGGGCTATCGGTATTAAGTTGTGTTACTGCAGGGTAGCTTCCGCTATTCAGCGCAGTCCATATATACTCTCGCTTTTCCGCGTCGGTCGTGAGCTCCGTCTGAGGTGCCGGAATTAAGTAAATATCAAAATTTTTGAAATAATTTGGATAGTCTGTGTGATTATACATCATTGCATTAAATTCGCCATTAGAAGTAATGTCAAGTTTAAATGCAACCCATTCACCTTCTTTGCTGACGTTTACCTGCATAAAAGTTGGTGAAGAATAGTAAAACGTACGGTTGACACCGCTACTGTTAAAGTATTCTGCACCTTCGCTGTAAACGTATGTTTCCCAGTTTTTGTTCGCGTTGTTTTGGAAGTCAAACACCATATCCGCCTCATCCTCAGCCGATGCTGATACGCACATTGCCGGCAAAAGCGAAACAGCCATGCAAAGCGCAAGAACAAGCGATAAAAACCTCTTTCTCATAATCTACTCCTCCTATTATAAATAAATCTATACTGAGTATATCATGATAATATCAATTTAAGCTTTTCTTGTCAATGCACACTTTTGCCAAATCGGGCAGATTTGACTTCCATTTTCTGTTCGGTAATTTGAAAACGCTTTGCACCGTTAATTCATACACGACAACAGCCACGCAGAGGCTTCTGCGTGGCTGTTGGGTTATTTTATTCGTCTTAGAAAAGGCCTGTGATTTTGCCGTCCGGGTCTACGTCTATGCGCTCTGCTGCAGGGACTTTGGGAAGCCCGGGCATGGTCATTATATCGCCCGTGAGAACGACTATAAAGCCGGCACCTGCGGAGACCTTAACATTTTTGATTGTTACGGTAAAGCCGCTCGGTGCGCCGAGACGTGTCGGGTCATCAGAGAAGCTGTACTGAGTCTTTGCGACACAAACGGGCAGCTTATCAAGACCGAGCGATGTAAGCCGTTCAATCTGTTTTTTGGCGTTGGGGGTAATATTTATACCGTCGCCGCCGTAAACCTTTTTGACGATTGCCTCTATTTTTTCTTCGATTGACATGTCAAGCTCGTAGCTGAACGTAAAGTCGCCCTTTTCCTCTTCGCAAAGGCGGACAACTTCACGGGCAAGCTCTTCACCGCCTCGGCCGCCGTCTGCCCAGACAGTGGAAAGGACGGTGTTTACGCCAAGCTCACGGCATTTCTTGATGATAAACTCAATCTCGGCATCGGTGTCTGTCGGGAAGCGGTTGACTGCGACAACGCAGGGTAATTTATATACATTCTTTATATTTGACACATGGCGGAGAAGGTTCGGGATGCCCTTTTCAAGCGCCGCAATATCCTCATCCGAAAGCTCCGTTTTGGCTCTGCCGCCGTGCATTTTAAGCGCACGGACAGTTGCAACGACAACAACGGCATCGGGGACAAGCCCTGCAACACGGCATTTGATATCAAGAAACTTTTCTGCGCCGAGGTCTGCGCCGAAGCCTGCTTCCGTGACGGTGTAGTCACCCATCTTAAGCGCAAGCTTTGTTGCCATGACGGAGTTACAGCCGTGTGCAATATTGGCAAACGGACCGCCGTGGACAAAAGCCGGAGTACCCTCAAGCGTCTGGACAAGGTTGGGCTTAAGCGCATCCTTGAGCAGAGCGGTCATTGCCCCTGCGGCATTGAGCTCGCCGCAGGTAACGGGCTTATCGTCAAAGGTATAGCCGACAATTATGCGTGAAAGACGTGCCTTGAGGTCGTCTATGGAATTTGAAAGGCACAAAACAGCCATGATTTCGCTGGCAACAGTTATGTCAAACCCATCCTCACGCGGAACGCCGTTCTTACTGCCGCCGAGACCGTCGGCAATAAAACGCAGCTGGCGGTCGTTCATATCGACACAGCGCTTCCATGTTATCTTGCGTGTGTCAATGCCAAGCTTATTACCCTGATGGATGTGGTTGTCAAGCATAGCCGCGAGCAAATTGTTTGCCGCACCTATGGCGTGGAAATCGCCCGTGAAATGAAGGTTTATATCCTCCATCGGGACAACCTGGGCATAACCGCCGCCGGCGGCACCGCCCTTGATACCGAAAACAGGACCGAGCGACGGCTCACGGAGAGCAACGGTGACGTCCTTGCCGATTCGTGCAAGACCGTCTGCAAGACCTATTGTAGTGGTGGTCTTGCCCTCGCCTGCCGGAGTCGGAGTAATGGCAGTGACGAGAATGAGCTTACCGTTTTCGCGCTTTGATTCAGAAAGCAGCTTAAGGTCAATCTTTGCCTTATACCTGCCGTATTGCTCGATATATTTTTCATCAACATGAGCTTTTGCGGCAATTTCGGTAATCGGGCGCATTTCACAGCTCTGCGCAATTTCAATGTCTGTTTTGTATGCCATTTTAAATTCCTCCGAACAATTTACTTGAAGTAGCGTACTGCAGCCTCAAACATACGGATATCGTAATTACCCGGTACATTCTTATAAAGACCGGAGCCTACACGCTCACTGTGACCCATCTTACCGAAGACTCTGCCGTCGGGAGAGGTTATGCCCTCGATAGCATACATGGAGTCGTTGGGGTTGAAGTGAACGTCGCTTGTTGCGTTGCCGGAAAGGTCAACATACTGAGTTGCAATCTGACCGTTTGCGGCAAGCTCTGCAATGAGCTTTTCATCTGCAAGGAAGCGACCTTCACCGTGAGAAATCGGAACACTGTAAACATCGCCGACATTAGTGAGCGAAAGCCACGGTGACTTGTTTGAAGCAATTCTCGTGCGAACGATTCTCGACTGGTGACGTGCGATTGTGTTGAATGTAAGCGTCGGGCAGGACTCATCCGTGTCAATAATTTTGCCGTACGGAACAAGACCGAGCTTTATAAGTGCCTGGAAGCCGTTACAGATGCCGCACATAAGACCGTCGCGGTTATCGAGAAGATCGTGGACACCGTCCTTTATCGCGGCATTGCGGAAGAATGCGGTTATGAACTTACCGCTGCCGTCGGGCTCGTCACCGCCTGAGAAACCGCCGGGGATAAATACAATCTGTGCGGTTTTAAGAGCGTTTGCAAACTTGTCAACACTTGCGCGGATGCCGTCGGAGGTGAGGTTGTTGATAACAATAATCTCGGGGTCTGCGCCTGCATCACGAACTGCCTTTGCGGAATCGTATTCACAGTTTGTTCCGGGGAAAGCCGGGATGAGAACCTTGGGTTTTGCAACCTTAACAGCCGGAGCCTTACGCTCTTTTGCGATGTATTCAAAGTTCTGCATCGGACCTTTTCCGTCCGGAATATTACAACTGAACACACTCTCAAGTTTATCCTCATATATGTCGAGCAATTCGTCTGCCGAAATACTTTCGTTGCCGAGCGTAAACGCACCGTCATCGGTTACCGTACCGAGAACGGTCTCACCCGGAACATCCTCACAAACTTCGACAACAAACGAAGCATAGCTATAACCGAAGATATCGGAAACGGAGATGTTTTTGTCAAAGGCAAAGCCAAAGCCGTTACCGAATGCCATCTTCATAACAGCCTCGGCAATACCGCCGATACCGGGAGTATAGCAAGCGCAAGCCTTACCGCTGCGCATGAGGTCTGTCACCTTTTTAAATACAGCGAGAAGCGACTCTGTCTTGGGGAGATTATTCTCATCAAACTCGGGAGCAATGAGAACAACCTTGTTCCCTGCCTTTTTAAACTCGGGAGAGACAACGTCGGAGGTCTTTCCTGTTGTTACTGCAAAGGAAACGAGAGTCGGCGGAACGTCGAGGTTCTCAAACGAACCGCTCATAGAGTCCTTACCGCCGATAGAGCCGATACGGAGTTCCATCTGTGCCCTGAATGCACCGAGGAGTGCCGCAAGCGGCTTGCCCCAACGCTTTGCATCACGGCCGAGCTTTTCAAAATATTCCTGGAAGGTCAGATAAACATCCTTAAACTCTGCGCCCGTTGCAATAAGCTTACACACAGACTCAATAACAGCCATGTATGCACCGTGATACGGGCTCTGCTCGGTAAGGAACGGATTATAACCCCACGACATAAAGGAGCAGTTATCGGTATGCTTCTTCTCAACGGAAATTTTCTGAACCATCGCCTGAATCGGAGTGAGCTGATTCTTACCGCCAAACGGCATGAGAACCGTTCCTGCACCGATTGTAGAGTCAAAACGCTCTGAAAGACCGCGCTTTGAGCAGATATTTAGGTCAGATGCAATCCTCTTATAGTTATCAGAAAAGCTTCCGGTAATTTTTTCTTCACGGAGAGAGGGCTTTGCAACCTCTACGTCAATATGCTTTTCTGCACCGTTTGAATTTAAGAATTCACGGCTGATATCAACAATTTTTTTGTCGTTCCAGTGCATGACAAGGCGTGCTTCTTCCGTAACACGCGCAACAGGGCATGCCTGGAGGTTTTCGCTTTCTGCAAGGGCAAGAAACTTGTCGGTATCCTCTGCCGCAATGACAACAGCCATACGCTCCTGCGACTCGCTTATTGCAAGCTCGGTACCGTCAAGACCGTCATACTTTTTCGGAACTGCGTTGAGGTTAATTTCAAGACCGTCTGCAAGCTCGCCTATCGCAACGGATACACCGCCTGCACCGAAGTCATTGCAACGCTTAATCATGCGGCTTGCCTCTGCGTTCCTGAACAGGCGCTGGAGCTTGCGCTCTTCGGGAGCGTTACCCTTCTGAACCTCTGCACCGCAGGTTTCAAGGCTTGACGCCGTATGCGACTTCGAGGAGCCGGTTGCACCGCCACAGCCGTCACGACCCGTACTTCCGCCGAGGAGAATGACTACATCCCCCGGAGCCGGACGCTCACGGCGGACATTTACCTCGGGAGCAGCCGCAATAACTGCACCGATTTCCATACGCTTTGCGGCATAGCCCTCGTGATAAATTTCATCGACAATGCCCGTTGCAAGACCGATCTGGTTACCGTATGAAGAATATCCTGCAGCAGCGGTTGTGACAATCTTGCGCTGCGGGAGTTTACCCTTTATCGTTTCGCTTACGGGCTTGAGAGGGTCAGCCGCACCGGTAACACGCATAGCACCGTAAACATATGAACGGCCGGAAAGCGGGTCACGGATAGCGCCGCCTATACATGTAGCCGCACCACCGAAAGGCTCAATTTCGGTCGGGTGGTTATGTGTTTCGTTCTTGAACAGAAGAAGCCACGGCTCAACCTTACCGTCAACCTCAACCTCCATCTTAACCGTACATGCATTGATTTCTTCCGACTCATCAAGCTTTGAAAGCTCGCCGTTTTTGCGGAGATGTTTTACGGCAATAGTTGCAAGATCCATAAGGCAGATGGGCTTTGTTCTGCCGAGAGCCTTACGGGTGCTTATATATTCATCATAGGTTTTAGAAAGAAGCTCATCCTCAAACTTGACGCTGTCAATAGTCGTGAGGAAGGTCGTATGACGGCAGTGGTCAGACCAGTAGGTGTCAATCATACGGATTTCGGTTATTGTCGGGTTTCTTTTTTCTGATTTGAAATATTCCTGACAGAACTCGATATCATCGGCATCCATAGCAAGACCGTATTCGGAAACAAAAGCCTCAAGACCCTTGCGGTCAAGGTCTATAAAGCCGTCGAGTGTTTTAACCTCTGTCGGGATTTCATAATCGGTTTTTAAGGTCTCCGGCTTTGCAAGAGAAGCTTCTCTTGCTTCAACCGGGTTAATTACATACTTTTTAATTTCTGCAAGCTCGTTTTCGGAAATATTGCCGTAAAGCACATACACCTTTGCCGTCTTGACAGTAGGACGGTCGCCCTGCGAAATAATCTGAATGCACTGAGCGGCAGAGTCTGCACGCTGGTCAAACTGACCCGGTAAAAATTCAACGGCAAATGCAGATGAATCACACGAGCAGATGTTTATATCTTCCGAAACAATATCGAGCTGAGGCTCGGAAAAAACCGTCTTTTTTGCATACTCAAAAAGCTCGGGGGTGATATTTTCAGCGTCATAGCGGTTTATAACTCTGACATCTGTAAGGCTTTTAATGCCGAGAAGAGTGCGCGCATCAGAAAGCAGGGCTTTCGCTTCATTTGCAAGCTCCTTTTTCTTTTCTACATAAACTCTGTATACCATCTCACTTTTCCTCCCTTGCTTTGAGTGCCTTTGCGCCAATGTCACGGCGATAATATGCGTTATCAAAATGAATGCGTGAAACGAGTCCGTAAGCATCATTTATTGCATCTGAAAGAGTGTCGGCAATTGCAGTAGCACCGAGAACTCTTCCTCCGTTTGTAAGAAGCTTTCCGTCAGAAAGCTTTGCGCCTGCAACATAGACGTTATCTGAAATATCGGATGGGATTGTCATTTCAAAACCCTTTTCGTACTCTGTGGGATAGCCCTTTGATGCCATGATTACACAGCAGGCATTCTTGTCGCTGAACTTCACCTCTGCATCGCGAAGCTTACCTTCGGTGACCGCCTGCATGACGGTCAGAAGGTCGCTTTCAAGAAGCGGCAGAACAACCTGGGTTTCGGGGTCACCGAAACGGCAGTTGTACTCGATTACCTTGGGACCGTTGGGTGTAAGCATAAGTCCGAAATAAAGACAGCCCTTAAAGGTTCTTCCCTCTGCATTCATTGCAGAAACTGTAGGGATGAAGATTTTTTCCATACATTCGGCGGCAATCTCCGCTGTGTAGTACGGGTTCGGAGCAACCGTACCCATACCGCCGGTATTGAGACCGGTGTCGTTGTCGCCGATTCTCTTATGGTCCATTGAAGAGACCATGGGAACGACGGTTTCACCGTCGGTAAACGCAAGGACGGAAACCTCAGGACCTGTAAGAAACTCTTCTATGACAACAGTTTCACCGCTCTTGCCGAATGCCTTATCCTGCATCATGGACTTGACGGCATCGCATGCCGCATCACGGGTTTCTGCGATTATAACGCCTTTACCGAGTGCCAAGCCATCCGCCTTTACAACAGTCGGAATCGGCGCAGTTTCAAGGTATTTGAGTGCATCGTCAATGTTGTTGAAAACTTCGTATGTAGCCGTCGGAATACCGTATTTCTTCATAAGGTTTTTCGAGAAAACCTTACTGCCTTCGATTATCGCCGCATTTGCGCGCGGTCCGAAGCAGGGGATTCCCTTTTCCTCAAGGGCGTCAACTGCACCGAGAACAAGCGGGTCATCGGGTGCGACAACTGCATAGTCAATCTGATTTGAAACTGCAAAATCAACTATTTTCTCAATATCTTTCGCCCCGATATTAACACAAGTAGCATCGCCTTGCATACCGCCGTTTCCCGGAAGCGCAAAAATTTCAGAAACGTTTTTGTTAAGCTTTATTTTCTTTATGATGGCATGCTCTCTTCCGCCGCCACCGACAACCATAACCTTCACTGTGTCTACCTCCGTGTATTAGTGGTGGAACAAACGCATTCCTGTAAATGCCATTGCAATACCGTGCTTATCACAGCACTCAATGACAATATCGTCACGAATCGAGCCACCCGGCTCTGCAATGTACTTAACACCGCTCATCGATGCGCGGTCAATATTATCTGCAAACGGGAAGAAAGCATCAGAACCGAGAGCAACCCCGTCGATAGAATCGAGATACTCACGCATTTCTTCTGCTGTAAACGGCTCGGGCTTCTTGGTGAAATACTTTTCCCAGTTACCGTCTGCCGTGACATCTTCTTCGTTTTTGTTGATGTATCCGTCAATAACATTATCGCGGTCAGGTCTTCCTATATCGTCCTTGAACGGGAGGTTGAGAACCTTTTCATGCTGACGCAAGAACCATGTATCAGCCTTTGTGCCTGCAAGACGTGTGCAGTGGATGCGTGACTGCTGTCCTGCACCAACGCCGATTGCCTGGCCGTCAACTGCATAGCAGACGGAATTTGACTGTGTGTATTTAAGTGTAATAAGTGCTACGATAAGGTCGCGCAGTGCGGTTTCGGGAATGTCCTTATTTGCAGTCACAACATTTTTAAGAAGCTCACGGTCTATCTTGAAGTTGTTTCTTCCCTGCTCAAAGGTAATGCCGAAAACATGCTTATGCTCAACCTCCTGCGGAACGTAGTTAGGGTCAATCTTTACGATGTTATAATTGCCCTTGCGCTTTGTCTTGAGGATTTCAAGAGCCTCAGGCTCGTATCCCGGAGCAATAACGCCGTCAGAAACCTCACGCTTAATCATCTTAGCGGTTGTAACGTCACAAACATCGGAAAGCGCTACCCAGTCACCGAATGAGCACATGCGGTCTGTGCCGCGAGCTCTTGCATAAGCACATGCAAGCGGAGACTCGTCAAGACCCTCTACATCATCTACAAAGCAAGCTTTTTTGAGCTTGTCCGAAAGGGGGATACCTACAGCTGCCGAGGTCGGGCTTACGTGCTTAAAGGATGTAGCCGCCGGAAGACCAAGAGCCTCTTTAAGCTCTTTTACCAGCTGCCATGAATTGAATGCATCAAGAAAGTTTATAAATCCGGGTCTTCCGGAGAGAATCTCAATAGGAAGGTCTGAGCCGTCACTCATAAAGATTTTTGCCGGCTTCTGGTTCGGGTTACAGCCGTATTTGAGTTCAAATTCTTTCATTTTTATATCCCCTTACTTATTCTTATTTATCATGCGGTTTTCTGCCTTGCCCGTTGCAATGTCTGTATAACGGACATAGAGAGATATCTTGTTATCTTCGTCCAAAGCATTCCAGAGCGCATTTGTAAAAGCATCAATATCATCCGGAATTGCCACACGCTCGGGCTCACCCTGGAACGTGGGAATCGGGTTTCCGTCACAAACATATGTATGAATAAAATGACCGAGGCCGGAAATAGCCGGATAGTCGTATGTATATCTTGCACACGCACTTCCCTTTTCGTCGATACTCTTTAATATACTCATTTCGTAGGTAAAGTCACCGTCTGCAAATGTTATCATACCGCTGATTCTCGGTGTGAAGTTAGGTGCATCAGGCTCAAACTCACGTGTTTTCAACGCTTCGCGGAAGCCCTTACCTTCTTTTACGAAATCGTAAATGGTGTCGGTCTGGTTTCCGTTTGTAACAATGAGTTTATTCTCAAAGCTGCGGATTGCCGCATAGATAATAAGGCTCGGATCCTCAACCTTTGAAACATCAAACGGCTCGGTGAAAATCTCACCGCTTTTTTCCGTGAACACACGGTTACGGCTGTTTGCACTTCTGCCCATAATGAAATAGGCTGTGCAAGCCTTCTTGCCGTCAGCGGTCTTTCCTATTACTATACCTCGACCGACATATGAGTTGCCTTCAACCTGCTTTACAATGTCATTTACTTCATATATATTCATGATGCTTTTCCTTTCACTTATTTTGAAACTATGTCCGCGCACACCTTTTCGACAGACTGAGGAAGTATCTTCCATTCAGCAAGGCGCATAACACGCTTTTGCAACGTTTCGGGAGTGTCATCCTCGCGGATTGAAACTGCTTTTTGCATTATAATCTCGCCGCCGTCGGGAATTTCGTTTACAAAATGCACCGTTGCACCCGTAACCTTAACCCCGTATTCAAGTGCCGCCTCATGCACACGCAAACCGTAAAAGCCCTCGCCGCAAAAAGACGGAATGAGTGACGGATGGACGTTGATAATCCGCTTGGGATAGCGCTTTGTGAAGCTTTCACTGAGAATTACCATAAAGCCTGCAAGAACGATAACGTCAATCTTGTTCTCATCAATAAGCTGTATGAGCTTTTCTTCAAAGATTTCCGCACTTCCGAGAGCTTTTTTAGGGACAACAACCGACGGGATATTCGCCTTTGCAGCACGCACGAGAGCATATGCACCCTCTTTGTTTGAGATTACAAGCTCTATTTTCCCGCTCTTTATAATGCCTTTTTTCTCAGCATCAATAAGTGCCTGAAGATTTGTGCCGCCGCCCGAAACAAGAACAGCTATACGTGCGCGGCTCATAAAATCACCTTTTCGTCTGATTTTACAATTTCGCCGATGACATATGCATCCTCACCGTTTTCACGGAGAATTGCAAGTGCAGTATCAACCTCTGCCCTTGATACAACTATGCTCATGCCAACACCCATATTGAAGGTATTGAACATATCGCGTTCACTGATATTGCCTGTCTTTGCGATAAGGTCAAATATCGGAAGAATGCGTACGGAAGCCTTGTCAATCTTTGCACCGAGACCTTCGGGAATACTTCTCGGAATGTTTTCATAGAAGCCGCCGCCGGTGATATGGGAAATGCCCTTGACCTTAACCTTTTCAAGAAGTGCAAGAACGGGCTTAACGTAAATCTTAGTCGGGGTGAGAAGAGTCTCACCGACAGACTTTCCGCCAAGCTCTGCACACGGTTTTGTAATGTCTGCATTTTCAACATCAAAAACCTTGCGGACGAGAGAAAAGCCGTTTGAGTGGACACCGCTTGACGGAAGTGCGATGACAACATCGCCCTCTTCCATTGTTTTATTATCGATTATCTTTGACTTGTCCACAACGCCTGTGCAATAGCCTGCAAGGTCGTATTCGTCCACAGGATAGAAACCGGGCATCTCGGCAGTTTCTCCGCCGATAAGCGCCGCACCTGACTGAACACAGCCCTCTGCAACACCCTTAACAATATCTGCGATTCTTTCCGGAACATTCTTTCCGCAAGCAATGTAGTCAAGGAAAAACAACGGTTTTGCACCTGCACAGATAATGTCGTTTACGCACATAGCAACACAGTCGATGCCCACTGTGTCATGCTTGTCAAGCAAAAACGCAATTTTAAGCTTTGTACCTACGCCGTCGGTTCCGCTGACAAGTACAGGTCTTGTCATGCCGGTAACATCAAGCTCAAAAAGACCGCCGAAGCCACCGACATCAGAGCACACACCCGAAGTCATAGTCTTTGCTATATGTTGCTTCATAAGTTCTACTGCGCGGTATCCGGCAGTGATATCAACGCCGGCTGCTGCGTAGCTGTCTGATTTGGATTGCATATTCATAATCTTTATTCCTTTCCGTTCCAGCAGTATGTGCAGAGCTTACACGGCTCTATACCGATAGACTCAAGCACACCTTCAAGCGACTGAAAATCAAGAGAAGCAAGATGCAGCTCGTTTGCAATTTTTTCACGAAGCTTCTTTCCACGTTCAGTAGCAGAATTGCTGTATTCTTCAATATATTTAAGACCTTCTTCGCCCTCAAGCTCAACTATTGTACGTCTGGCAATAAGCTCCATTTCATTTGTAGCTCTCGAGAAATTGAGATACTTACAGCCATACATGATGGGCGGACAGGCAGAGCGCATGTGAACTTCCTTTGCGCCGTTATCGTATAAAAACTCAACCGTTTCACGAAGCTGAGTTCCGCGTACTATAGAGTCATCCACGAACAAAAGGCTTTTGTCTTCAATAAGCTCATGCACCGGGATTTGTTTCATCTTGGCAATCTTGCTTCGTTCCTTTTGCTGGGTGGGAATAAAGCTTCTTGACCAGGTAGGTGTGTATTTAATAAAGGCACGGGCAAACGGGATGCCGCTTTCGTTAGCATAGCCTATTGCGTGAGGTGTGCCCGAGTCGGGAACACCGCCGACATAATCTATACCCTCATTTTTGCCCGACTCTTTATCGTTTCGTGCCATAATCTGCCCGTTGCGGTAACGCATCATTTCAACATTTACACCTTCATATGTGGAGGTCGGATAGCCGTAATAGCTCCAAAGAAAGGCGCACATGTGCATTTCTTCGCCCGGCTCTGCGAGCTGTTCTACTCCGTCGAGCGTGATTTTTACAATTTCGCCCGGTCCGAGCTCCCTCTCATTTTGATAGCCGAGCTTCGTATATGCAAATGCTTCAAATGAAACACAGTAGCCGTCATCGTTCCTTCCCACAAGGACGGGTATACGTCCAACCTTATCACGTGCCGCAATGATTGAACCGTCGTCACACAAAATAAGAATGGAAGCTGTCCCCTCTATTTCGTTCTGTGCAAATTTGATTCCTTCAACGAAGTCTTTTTTCTGATTTATAAGTGCGGCAACAAGCTCGGTATTGTTGACACCGCCGCTTGTCATTGCGTCGAAATGACCACCGAAATCAAGATATTTTTTTATAAGTTTATCAGCATTGTTAATCAGCCCTATAATACATATTGCATATGTGCCGAGACTTGAGCGTATCAGAAGAGGCTGGGGGTCATAATCGCTTATACATCCTATTGCGGACGTGCCCCTCATATCCTCAAAAACATGCTCAAACTTGGTACGGAACGGAGAATTCTGAATATTATGGATTTCTCTCTGCAGTCCGATTTTCTCATCATATGCGGCAATACCGCCTCGACGCGTTCCGAGGTGAGAATGATAATCCGTACCGAAGAACACATCGCCGAGAGCATCATCACGGCTTATTGCGCCGAAAAAGCCTCCCATATTTACCTCCCGAAATTATTCGCCGAGAATTCTCTTCATCATTTCAGCATAAGCGTCCTCAACATTTCCGAGGTCGCGGCGGAAACGGTCCTTATCAAGCTTTTCATGGGTTGTGCTGTCCCAGAAACGGCAGGTGTCCGGAGAAATTTCATCGGCGAGGACAATACTGCCGTCTGCAACCTTACCGAATTCAAGCTTGAAGTCAACAAGGTCTACATTGAGGTTCTTGAAAAAGCTCTTCATAACCTCATTAACCTTGAATGCCATATTCTTTATGGTTTCAATTTCTTCCTTTGTTGCAACGCCGAGCGCAAGAGCATGATACTCGTTGATAAGCGGATCGCCGAGGTCGTCATTTTTATAAGAGAACTCGATTGTCGGCTCTGCAAAAACAATACCCTCTTCTACGCCGTAACGCTTTGCAAAGGAGCCTGCGGAGATGTTACGGATAATAACCTCAAGAGGAACAATGGAAACCTTCTTTACGAGAGTTTCACGCTCGGAAAGCTCTTTGACAAAGTGGGTGGGAACGCCTTCTTTTTCAAGCATCTGCATCATGTAGTTCGTGACGCGGTTGTTTATCGCACCCTTGCCGGCGATTGTTCCCTTCTTCAGTCCGTTGAATGCCGTAGCATCGTCCTTATAATCTACAAGTAAAACCTCAGGGTTGTCTGTAGCGTAAACCTTTTTTGCCTTTCCTTCATAAAGCATTTCTTTCTTTTCCATTTTTATATCCTCCTAAAAATTATTTACTTATTGAATTCTGCTGAGATTTTTGCGTCTTTTTCAAGAACGGCGGCAGAATCAGCCGCTCTCTTTGCATCAAGCCTTGACGCAAGCTCTTTATCTTCCACGGCAAGAATCTGCGCTGCAAGCAAAGCCGCATTTGCGCCGCCGTTGATAGCCACGGTTGCAACGGGGATGCCTGACGGCATCTGAACGGTTGAGAGAAGAGCGTCCATTCCGTCGAGGTTTGACGACTTGCACGGGATACCGATAACAGGAAGTGTTGTGTTCGCCGCAACGGCACCTGCAAGATGCGCCGCCATACCGGCAGCAGCAATAAGAACACCAAAGCCGCGCTCACGTGCAGTTTTTGAAAAAATGCGAGCCTCTTCCGGTGTTCTGTGAGCAGAATACACATGAACCTCAAAAGGAATATTTAGGGACTCAAGCATATCTGTAGCTTTTTTTATGATTGGTAAATCGCTGTCGCTACCCATCACAATTCCAACTTTTTTCATAATATCTGACCTCCTTGGATATATAAACAACAAAAAAGGGCGCACTTAACTCACCGGGGAGAGTTAAATGTGCCCAGACGGTCGGCAATGCGGGGAAACACCCCGAAAAATCTCTGCTTCCTGTGGTGCTCCACAAATCCGTCAGTTACAGAGAAACTGTATTTAATTTACATATGTAATTATAGCATAACAACTATTGCGTGTCAAGGCGTGAAGACGCGGTTTTGCGCTCTTATTCGTCTTATTTTTTCATTTTTCTGGCAGGTAGTTTTCTGCCGCCACTGCATGCCGCAATAAACATAATCAAAGACACGGCAAAAAGACCAGTGATTGCATAAAAAGACAGTTCCGGGCATACAAACGCCGAGATTGCACCCGTTATATTAAATGCAAGGTGCATTAAGACGACACTCCACAAACTGGTACTCTTTACCCTTACAACACACAAAATAACACCGAGAATAAACGAATATACAATCTGCACAGGCTCTGTATGTGAGAGCGAAAACAAAAGTGAGGTCACAAGAGTCCCTGCCACAATACCGCATGAGCCGGAAAACATTTTCAAAAGCACGCCGCGGAAAACAAGCTCTTCTACTATCGGACCAAGAATTACACACAGCACAAGCACGGCATCAACAGAAACCGCCTCTGAGGTAACCTCCGGCGTAAGCGCATATGTAAGAAGACTGAGCATAACTCCCAGAACAGCAGAGAAAAAAACACTCAGAAAGCTTGCATACGACAGACCTGTATACGAGGACAGACTCTTTCGACGGATTGCAAAAAACAGCACAAGCACGGTCAGAATGATGACGTATGACACAAGCAGAACAACAGAGGACTTTCCCGAAACGAAATCAGCTATATACTGCACAAAGCTCTGAGAATCAAACTCCTCGCCGATATTTCCGTAATCAAGAACCGTCATAACACTGTAATACGCAACAACGCCTGCCGCTGCCGCAACCCCCGACAGGAGATAGAGCAGATAGCAGTCTATTGCATATAAAAATTTAATAGCATTTTCTTTCAAGTGACATCACCTATTTATCAGACAGCATTTCTCCGACCTTGTAAACATCTCCGGCACCCATAGTAATAACCATGTCACCTTTTTTTACTGTTTCACAAAGACTATTCAGAATTTTATCAAAGCCGCTTATACACTCTGCATTCGTCATAAGGTCTCCGATTGCAGAAGAATCTATACCTATTGTATTTTTCTCTCTTGCGGCATAAATATCAGCAAGAATAACCGTATCGGCAAGAGAAAGCGCTTTCGCAAAATCATCCTTCAGCGCGGCAGTTCTTGTGTATGTGTGCGGTTGAAATACACACACTATTCTTCCGGCGTGCGCACGGCGGACAGCGCGGAGAGTTGTCTCAACCTCGCTCGGATGATGAGCATAGTCATCGTATATCTTGGCGCCGTTATATTCACCCTTATATTCCATACGCCGCCCAACTCCGGTAAATCCTGCGAGCGCCTTTGCTATACACTCCGCCGAAATGCCCATCGACAGTGCCGCAGCGGATGCGGCGAGTGCGTTTTTGATATTATGCTCACCCAGAACGGAAAGTCTTATTTTTATAATTTCTTTCCCTTTATATGCAAGCGTAAATGACGGGAAGCCATCTGTATATTCAATATTTAATGCGGTAACATCGGCAGTTTCTGAAAGTCCGAATGTCACATACTCTCTGCCGGTCGCAGTAACGGCACGAAGGGCGTTTTCATCATCACCGTTGACAACCACAATGCCGCCGGTCTTGGTGTTTGAAACAAACCTTGAAAAAGATTTCACGATATCATCTATGCCGGAGAAAAAGTCGAGATGGTCTTCTTCTACATTGAGAACAATAGCGACAGTCGGCTTGAAGTTCAAAAAGGAATTGCAGTATTCACACGCCTCAGCTATAAAAAGGTCACCGTCGGAGATACGGAGCACTCCTCCTATCTCACGCATATCCGCACCAATCATAACCTCGGGGTCACGGTCTGCCGCAAGTGCAATACAGGTCATCATAGCCGTTGTTGACGTCTTTCCGTGAGTACCTGAAACGCAGACCACCTCAGGAAATTCATCCATAAGAATCCCCCAGGCTTCGGCACGTTCAAGCACAGGTATATTAAGCTCTCTTGCCCGCACAACCTCGGGATTATCATCCTTAATGGCAGAGGTACGGATAACACAATCCGCTCCTTCAACGTTTTCTGCGCTGTGACCGGTTATAACCTTTATACCAAGCGCACGCAGTCTCTCGGTGTATACACCGTTTGACATATCGGAGCCGCGCACGGAAAGACCACGAGATGCAATCGCCTCAGCAAGTGCGCTCATGGACACGCCGCCTATGCCGATAAAATGGATTGTATTTTTTGAATCAGACAAAAGGTTTTTATACATAGCAAACTCCGTTTCAAATAAAACTTATTTTTAAGTACGTATTTTATATTATACTGCGGTTAAAATATATTATATTATTTTCCCGAGAAAAAGTCCACTAAAAACCAGAAAAAAATAAGGAGAAAGCATTATGGAAATTACCGATATCAGAATCCGAAGAATGACAGACGAGGCGAAAATGCGTGCAATTGTATCCGTGACCTTTGACGACGAGCTTGTTATACACGACATAAAAGTCATACAAGGCTATGATAAAATGTTTCTTGCCATGCCGTCACGACACCTTGCCAACGGCGGCTACAGCGACATTGCTCACCCTACAAAGAAAGAGCTCAGAGACAAAATAGAGACTGCCGTACTTGCAGAATTTGAGCGTTACACACAAGGCGAAATTGAAAACTGATACTTGATATATTTCTCAAAAAGTATTATCATTGTAATACTATATCATACAAAGGATGCGGATTTACAATGAAGGTTCTTATCTTAAGCATTACTGCAGGTCAGGGACACCATTCTGCTGCCAAGTCTATTTCAGACGCATTGTGTGAGCGAGGCGCTGAAGTAAAAACCGTCGATGTATACAAGCAGATTGACAAAAACCTCTGTGATGCCGTCAACAAGGGGTATCTTCTTTCAACAAAGCATACACCAAAGGCTTACCGTGCAATCTACGAGCTTATAGATTCAAAAACGGCTCCATCCACAAAATATTCACTGCAAAACATCATGGGTGTTCTTATTGCAATAAGATTTGAAAAATTCATCGAGGACTTCTCCCCCGATGTAATTATATGCACTCATATTTTCGCAGCTCAGGTCATAAACGAACTCAAGCGCCGCGGCCGCGCGTCTGTTTCAGATGTCCCCACAATCGGGATAGTTACAGACTACACAATCCATCCGTTCTGGGAGGATGTGACGTATATAGAATATATTGAGACCGCAAACGAGCTTCTCACTCAAAGAGCTGTTATTAAAGGTATTTCTCCATCAAGACTTTGCCCTCTCGGAATCCCTGTGCAAAAAAAGTTTTCAAATAAGATATCCAAGGAAGAAGCATGCAAGCAAATCGGTATTTCTCCGGAGAGTCCCACCATTCTTGTAATGGCCGGAAGCATGGGCTACGGTGATATTCCGGAAATCGTTTCCGGAATACATAAGTTTAATCCGGATTATCAGGTTCTCGCGGTCTGCGGAAACAACAAAAAGCTTTATAAAAAGCTTTCAGAACAAAGCTGCAGCAGTGTTAAGGTGTACGGCTTTACAAGCAATGTTGATGTGCTGATGGATGCAGCTGATTGTATTGTAACAAAGCCCGGCGGTCTCACAACATCCGAAGCTATGGCAAAGAACCTTCCAATGATACTGGTAAACCCCATCCCCGGTCAGGAAGACAGAAATCTCGAATTTTTCTTAAACAACGGCGTGGCACTTTCCGTAACCAAAACATTTACAATTGAAGAAGCACTTTATTTTATGTTCTGCGATGAAGGAAGGCTTGACCTCATACACAAGCAACTAAAAAAACTCGCAAAACCGAATGCCGCATCCGACCTTGCTGAGTTTGCAATTAAATTAGCCGACAAATAACCAAGACACAACCTCCGGATTAGTGAAGTTGTAAGATAAAGGTAGACACATGGAAAACCACCATGTTGTCTACCTTTTCTTTATGCTAAAATATAGTTGGAGGTTGTGACTTTTATACTATATACTTCTTAAGATACGGTATTCTGTTTAAAACATATGAAATAACTCCAGACAAGATAGCTGTCAATATTATCTTTGAAATTGCATACAGAAACGGATTGGATATTACAGAAATGATACCGTACGAATCAATAAAATCAATCACAAGCATATGCACAAGATACACCCCAAAGGTTATATCAGAAAATGCATACAACAGTTTTTTTGACTTGTCCCCTTTTGGACAACCGCCAAGGTTATATCTTGCAAAAACGAACACAGCCACACTTTGAAGCATTACGTTCAGAGAAAAGCCGTTATAAAACCCGTCATACACGGTGTTTGCGTGCTCCGAAAATGCTTTCGTCAGGATAAATGTTGCGAGAAAACCAACTGTCCCAAGAGCATATATAAGCATTCTGCTACGTTTTGAAAGCTCAACGTGACTTAAATAATGGCCTGCCACAAAATATGCACTGTAGCCGCATGCAATATCAAGGCTCAGCTTGTTTTTCATGTCGCTCAGAAGGCTCATACCCGGAAGCCTTGCCAATGTAGGTATCAGGAAAGCAAAAATTATTGCTAAAACAAGAAAATGGCGTGTTGTCCGCTCTTCCTCACATATCTTGCGAAGTATCGGAACGGATATATACAGCCCTGCTATAACATAGAGAAAATACATATGATGATGACCGAGAATAACGCTTTTCAAAAACGCCTTCATGTCGCCGTCATATTTGACGCAGGCATACACGACTGACCAGAATAAAAATGCAGTTATAATCCGAACCAGATTTTTCGAAAAAAGCTTCCGCAAATTTATGTTTTTCTCCGGAGGCAGGAACAGCGCACCGGAAATCATTATGAAAACAGGAACAGCGAATCTGCAAAGACTATCAAGCAGATTATGCATATTCCATGCATCTGTACCAATTTTATAATTAAACAGTTCAGAGCCGGATATGTGTATTATTATGACTGCAACTGCAGAAATAATCCGAAGCCAGTCGAAACAGATAACACGCTTATTCATGATAACACCTCCTGCGCTTTATATAACTACGGGCACCTTTCCTGGGAAAGGTGCCCTATAAGTTGAATTCTTTGATTTTTGTTTAGCCCTTAACAGAACCAATCATAACGCCTTTAACGAAGTATTTCTGCAAGAACGGGTAAACTGCGATAATCGGAATAACCGCAACCGCGATTGTTGCATACTTAATCGAGTTTTCAGCAAACGTGGTATCACGTGCTGCGCCTTCGAATTCATCCATGACGCTTTCAAGAACAATCTGACGGAGGATGATCTGCAACGGATACTTTTTCTCATCGTTCAAATAGATGAGCGGACCCATAAATCCGTTCCACTGTGAAACAGCAACGAACAGACCGATTGTTGCAAGAACAGCCGTAGATGTCGGAAGAACGAGATACCAGAGAACGCCGATATCGTTGAGACCGTCAAGGAAGCCGGATTCTTCAATTTCCTTCGGGAAGCCCTGGAAGAAGGAACGCATGATGATACAGTTATAAGCACCGAAAGCATGCGGAAGAACGATAGCCCAGATTGTATCGAGAAGACCGAGCCACTTGATACAGAGGAAGCCCGGAATCATACCGCCACTGAAGAACATTGTGATAAGAACGAGAATGTTAAGAGTCTTGCCGCCCGGAAGTCTGTTCGACTTACTGAGTGCATAAGCACCTGTAGAAAGAACGAAGAGAGCTACTGCCGTACCGAGAACGGTGTAAACGATAGTGTTCTTATACGCTGTAAAGATAAGCGGTTTTGCAAGAACGAATTTGTACGTTGCAAGAGTTGCCCCGAACTTACCGTCAATCTTCGGATAAACACCTATGCTGTTTGTAACAACATCCCATGTTCCGGAAAGAGAAACGGAAATCATATGAAGAATCGGGAAAAGCATAACAAAAACAACGAACCAGAGAAAGAGGTTTCTGAGTATCCAACCTAAAGTAAACTTTTTTCCAACCATTATGATTTCCCTCCTTTACCACAAGCTTGTTTCAGATACGGTCTTTGAAACGTAGTTACCAATTATAACAAGAGCAAGAGAAACTATCGAGTTAAAGAGACCAACTGCGGTACCGTAGCTGAAGCTGTTAGACTGAAGACCCTGTGTGTAAACGTATGTAGCAATAATTTCGGATGTCTCGTAGGTGGACGGAGACTGAAGAAGGAACGCCTTCTCAAATCCGACATTAAACAAACTACCCATACGGAGAAGAAGCATCGTAATGATGGTAGGTGCGATACTCGGGAGAGTGATGCTCCAGAGACAACGCATCTTGCCTGCGCCGTCGATTGTTGCCGCCTCATAAAGCTGCGGGTCAACATTAGTAAGAGCTGCAAGATAAACGATAGCACCCCAGCCGAGTTCCTGCCAGATACCCGATGCAATGTATATTGTACGGAAGTATCTTGCATCGGCAAGAATGTTTGTAGCCTCAATACCGATAGACTCAAGAGCCTTAGTGATAAGACCGCCCGTCGGGGAGAGAAGCATTGTTACAAGACCGACAACTATAACAGTTGAGAAGAAGTGAGGCATGTAACTGATTGTCTGAACGAACTTCTTGAACTTCATGTTCTGCACTTCATTCAGGACAAGAGCAAGAATGATAGGTGCCGGGAAGCCCCAGAGAAGACTCCAGAATGAGAGTAAGAAGGTGTTTCTTATCATTCTCCATGCGTACTTGTAGTTGAAGAATCGGATAAAGTTTTCAAAACCTACCCACTCGCTTTCCCAAAGACCGATAAACGGCTTATAGTCTTTGAATGCAATAACAAGACCATACATCGGGAAGTAGTAGAACAATGCAAGGCAGATAACCGACGGGAGAACAAGCATCAAGAGATACTTACCGTCGCTCAGCTTTTTGAGCCATTCGGGCTTTGCACTTGCAGGTGAGTTTGGCAGAACTTCTGCCGCAGCGTTTTTTGTCGCCCTCAAAGTATTCAACTCCTTGAAATTTTCTTTGCACATATCTCCGCCCGTAACCGAACGGTATATATGCTTTCTTTATTATAAATGCATGTTCGGAAAAACACGCAAATATAAACAATAAATTCCGAACCGGTACTGCGCTTGTCCGAAAGAAAAAATGCAGCATCGCATGCGGTTGCCGTCACAGCACCACCGTCATTCTTAAATACACATTTTTTGCATTTTCATTATACAACACAATATACCCAAATATGAATTATCATTTTTTTAACTTATCACCAAAAAGTCGGATTTCGCTAAAAATAATTATGAATACAACAAATGATAACGGATTTTGTGTGTTTATTACTTTTTGCGTAAAATTATCCCATTTCACCGACTTTAACCGCATTTAACGCAACTTTTTAACCCAAATATACACTTAACAAATCGTTAATAAATCGACAAAATGTTACATATATTTTACACATAATGGATTTTTTACCTGTTATTTCTTATAGTCATCGCCGAAATGCTTCTTCCTGTACTCTCCCGGCGTATATCCGGTATACTTTTTAAACAAGCGTATAAAAGTATTGATATTGGGAAGTCCTACCATAACAGCTATGTCTTTATTCTTGTTCTGAGGATTTTCACTCAGCTCTACAGCCTTTTTAATTCTGTAGTTATTTACATAATCACTTAAATTTACATTCATTTTTTCTTTAAAATATGAGGATATGTATGCACCGGTAAGCTTGAGCTTTTCCGCAAAAAGATTCAAATATATATCCTCGGCGTAATGATTGTCAACATAGTCAAGTATATAACTGATTATATAGTCGTCCTCACGCTTGTTCTGTCGAATACATTCCATAACTTCACCCAGGAAAACAACACATACGCTTCTGTATTCATCGGGGGTGTTTGCCCTTTCGAACTTGCGATACACCTCAGAAAGACTTATATCCTGCGGCATTGCGTGGAGAAGACGATTTACAAGCTTTACCGCACAGTTGACAATTTCCGTACAGAGCAGGTGAAGTTCAAAGCTGTTAATCTCTTTTTTTATGTTGAACTCGAGGATTTCATCAACCTTATGAACAACATCATCCTTACTGCCATTCTGAAGAAGTGCAGAAAGCTTTCCCATCTCCTCAACGGAAAAATAAAATCTGCTCGCTCCGCGATTAACCTCATTTTCGTAAAGAATCTGCGTTTCCATCACAGGTTTTCCGTATTTTGACAAATCAAGCAGCGCATCGTAAACCCCCTTAAGCTTCTCCGTCCCGTTATATATATCAGATACGGCAACAGTGAAAAAGGCGTATTCGGACTCATTTTCAAGCTTGAGTATCAATGCATCGACTATATCACGTTCACCCGAAAAGCCTTCATGCGTGTCAAACACGGAAACTATACCGTTATTTTCGATTTGAAACGTCGTCGCTTTAATGCCCCATGTCTCAAGATACATTTCAATAAGCTGTTTAAGGAAAAATGTAGCACGTCCCGAGTCGTTACCTATATATTTCTCAAACTCTTCTTTATAGTTCACCCTGAAGTATACCATAAAAAACGACTTTGAAATATCAACACTTTCTTCAATATCATTTATAGCGACGTACACATCACGAACACGCGACTGCAAAAAAAGCGAATCAAGCACAGATTCCCTGTTGCTCACATCCGCAACAGTTCGGATATCGTGCGATGCAAGCAGTTTTACGGAAGAAAGAACATCATCAAGCCCGCTCACCCCATTCTCAAATTGAGCCTTGACATTTGAATTGCTCATAACCTCATCGGCTATAGCCTTAATTTTCAAAGTGAGCTTTACGGAAATAAGAACGGCAATGCCTAAAGCCGCGAGCAGGAAGAAAACAAAAGCAACTGTCGAGACACGTCTTGCGTTTCCCACAACACGACTTACGTCTGACGCAGGCACAAACTTTACAATATTCAAATTGCCGTTATATTCATCATCAAACTCGAAAACATATCCGTCTTTTGCTGAAAAAACATCCTCTGCCGTCAAATTCTGAACGGAATAAACCGTTTCTCCGTTTTTTGAGTACATCCCCGAAATACCGTAATGTTCTGCTATCGCATTTATATCAATGAGCATAACTATTATATACCTGCTCGAGCTATGCGGCTTATATGTAATAGGTAACAGCTCAATATCCACACGCTTTGCTTCTCTTGCTGTAGAAAAAATATTTGCCGGAAATATCTTAAACGAGTCTCCACCTTCCGTTTCGGACAGCCAGTATTCGTTTGTATATGTTTCATTTACATAATACTGATTGAAAAACACATCTGTTGTAAATGTACCCGTGAGTTCATATACATAATTTTGCTTCAAAGTATCTACAATAAATGCCGTGGTCAGATATTTTGAAAACTCATTCTGGCGTCTGTCAACAAGGACGGCCCTCATATCTGCGCGAAGCTCGTTTCCTTCAAGGTAAGTACCGTCTTCAAAGCTGCGGTCTGCTGCAAATCGCACAGAGAGTTCAGACAGTGCATACTTAATCTGAAGCAATGTCCTCTGCATCCCCTTTGCCCCACCCTCAAATTCGATATCCAAATTTTCGAGTACATGCTCTTTATCAATACGCAAATCTTCGAATCGGGCAACCGCAAACGCCAGAGACAGAACAAAAACCACTGCCAAAAAACAGCTTAGTATTTTAAGAAAAAATTTGTTTATCCTCATCCCAAAAACCTGCCCCTTTATCTAATCACCATATTTTTAAGTATTACTTTTGTATTATACACTATTAAAAGAAAAAAAGCAAAGATATTTTATCCTTGCTTTTTAAATCGTCGAATTAGTATTTATTTTTCCTGCTCTGTATCTTCAGTTTTATGACTGTTTATATTTTTCGTCGCCATAACATAAATTCTGATACCTATAAGCGCCGCCACAATAACTGCCACCACAAAAAGCAAAGCACGTATTGCGCCGCTCGAAGTAAGAAGAACTGCAGATATCCCGAGAATACCGCTTATGAGATATAAAATGAGAACTGTCTGCTTCTGACTGAAGCCCATATCAATCAACCGATGATGAACGTGTCCCCTGTCCGCGTGCATGGGACTCTGACCGTGAAGAAGCCTTCGGCATATGGCAAACGCAGTGTCAAATATCGGAAGACCGAGAACTAAAAACGGAGCCGCAAACGAAAGAATTGCATACGTTTTAAACATCCCCTGGATAGATACCGTGGCAAGAATGAAGCCAAGAAATGTAGCACCGGTGTCTCCTACAAAAATCTTCGCAGGATTCATATTGTAAGGTAAAAAACCTATACACGCACCGGCGAGGGCTGCCATAATGACCACAACATTAAACTCAGAAACTATTGCCGATATCATAAGAAGGGAGAGTGAGGCAATCGTGCACACACCGACAGACAGTCCGTCAAGTCCGTCAATAAGGTTAACCGCATTTGTAATTGCAACAATCCATATGACAGTTACCGGAATCGACCATATACCAAGACTTATATATGCCTGGTCACTGAAAATGTTTACATTTGAAAGAACATCAATTCTCGTGCCGTGCAGCACTACTATAAGTGCCGCAAATATCTGCACAATAAGCTTGAGCATTGCAGGCAGAGAGACCGAGTCGTCTATAACACCAAGCAGGACTATAACGACGGAGCCGAGCAGTATTCCCTGAAGCTCAGTATCCACAGGAACAAGCATAATAACCGATACGAGAAAACCGAAAAAAACTGCAAGACCGCCAAGCCTCGGAATCGGCTTTTTATGCATACGTCTGTCATCCTTCGGTACATCTATCGCCCCGATTTTATGGGCTATACTCTTCGCAACCGGTGTGAGTATAAAAGCGAGAACACCGGACAGGACAAACGCAATCACCATTCTAATAACAGTAAATTTATCCATTGTATTATCCTCTTTAAATACTATCCGCGCGGTTTTGCCACAAAGCCGACCTTTTTGCGGATTTTTTCGAGGTTGCGCTCTGCGAGCATTGATGCAAGACGAGCGTTTTTGGTATATACATCTTCAAGATAATCTTTATTCTTTAATATATCCTCTGTTCTTTCTCTTATCGGGCGAAGCATTTCTACAACGGCCTCACCGACAGTTGTTTTGAAATCACCGTAGCCCTTGCCCTCAAACTCAGCCTCGATCTCGGGAATCTGTTTTCCTGTTGCAACAGAGTAAATAGTCATAAGATTATTAACACCCGACTTGCCCTCACGGAACTCAACCTTTGCTTCACTGTCCGTAACTGCACGTTTGAACTTGCGCATGATATCCTCGGGCTTATCGAGAAGCAGGATATACGCGTTGGGGTTGGTGTCGGATTTTGACATTTTCTTATCCGGCTCGGCAAGACTCATTATCCTGCCGCCGACCTTCGGAATATACGGCTCGGGAATTTTAAACACATCACCGTGATGATTGTTGAAGCGAACTGCAATATTGCGTGCAAGCTCAAGGTGCTGCTTCTGGTCCTCGCCTATCGGAACAAAGTCCGCATTGTAAAGCAAAATATCCGCAGCCATAAGAACAGGATAGTCAAAAAGACCGGCATTGATGTTGTCAGAATGCTTTGCCGACTTATCCTTGAACTGAGTCATTCGTGAAAGCTCACCGTACATTGTGTAGCAATTTAAAATCCACGAGAGCTCTGCATGCTGTGGGACATGGCTCTGAATGTACATGATGTTTTTTTCAGGGTCAAGTCCGCAGCCGATAAGCAACGCAAGAAGAGAGAGTGTCTGCTCACGAAGCTTTTTCGGGTCCTGACGCACCGTTATCGCATGCATATCAACAACGCAAAACAGGCAATCATAAACATCCTGCATTGATACCCAGTTTGTTATAGCTCCCATGTAGTTTCCCATGGTTATGTTTCCGGAGGGCTGTATACCGGAAAACACCCGCTGTTTTTTTTCTGCAGTTTCCATGTTATTATCCTCTTTTCTAACCGACATATTCATTGAGCACCTTTGCAAGGCGGTCTATTCCGCGCTCTATTTCATCGAGTGACGGAAGTGAGAAGTTGAGACGGAAGGTCGGGCATATTTTTGTTTCATCCGTTGCAAACGCAAGTCCGGGTACAACTGTAACCTTTGCCGCTTTTGCCCTGTTTGCAAGCTCTGCACCGTCAAAGCCATCAGGCATCGTGCACATTACAAACAAGCCACCCTCAGGACGGGTAAACGTAACCTTCTTTGTGAACTTTTTCTCCATACATTCAAGCATCTTATCAAGCTTCGTGCGGTACATGTCACAAATTTTTGCAATGTGCTCGTCAATATCGTTCTGTGTAAGATATTCGGCTGCAAGCATCTGGAAGAAGAGATTTGTATGAACATCCGAAACCTGCTTTGCAACCGTAAGCTTTGCAATTATTTCTTTGCTTGCACACGCAAAGCCTATACGGATACCCGGTGCAAGGATTTTAGAGTATGAGCCGGCAAAAATAACCCTGCCGTTTTTATCCATACTCTTTATCGCAGGAACTCGCTCGCCTCTGAAGCGAAGTTCAAAATACGGGCTGTCCTCAAGAATCATAACATCATATCTGTCCGCAAGCTCAAGAAGCTTTCTGCGGCGTTCCGCACTCATCGTCGTACCCGTCGGGTTCTGGAAGGTGGGAATTGTGTAAATGAGCTTGACATTTTTTTCGGTCTTGAGCTTTTCTTCAACGAGGTCCACCTTCATGCCGTCGTCATCTACAGGAATGCCGACAAGCTTCACTCCATATGAACGAAGTGCATTGAGAGCGCCTACGAAGCTCGGCTCTTCACAAATGACAACGTCGCCTTCATTGAGGAAAATCTTCGCAGTCATTTCAATAGCCTGCTGACCGCCACTTGTTATAATGAGGTCATCATTCTCAGAGCAGACACCGTACTTTTCACTCATACGCTTCTTCGTGATGTCGCGAAGCGGAGTATGTCCCTCACTTATACCGTACTGAAGTGCTCTTGCGGCACCGGTGGCAAAAATATCCGAAGCAATTTTACTCATAGCTTCTACAGGAAAGCTGTCGGGAGCAGGGTTTCCTGCCGAGAACGAAATGAGCTCGGGATCATTGGGTATTTTTAAAATCTCACGAATAGCCGAGGGCTTAAGGGTTGAGATTCGATTTGAAAATTCCATTATGTATGCGCCTCCAAAATCTACATATATCATTAGTGTATTTTATCATATACAGACGAAAATATCAACCAAATTTGTTAACTGTTATGTCTTTATTTGCATTTATGCAAAAACCCACCTTATGACCTATGCCGTAAGGTGGGTTTGTCAAAGCTTATTATTTTTTTACAGGTCTGGACATAGTTTTTACCTGGTCAATGGTAAACAGTGTTTCGAGATCTCTTTCTCCGTTGTTGTACTTTACGATATCCTCGCAGAGCTTGATTACACAATACTGTCTTCTGTCTATTGTCGGTCCGCCCATATGCGGAATCGGGGTTACGTTTTCAAGGCTTCTGAGGGGTGAATCCTCAGCCGGCGGCTCAACTTCATACACATCAAGGGCGGCGTGAATTCTGCCCGTTTTAAGCACCTCACAAAGAGCCTCTTCATCAATGACCGCACCTCTTGCCGTATTGACAAGAAGAGCTCCGTCCTTCATTTTATCAAGCTGTTCCTTGCCGATCATGTGATAAGTCTTTTCGCTGAGTCCCTGATGGACTGAAACAATGTCACTCTTTTCAAACACTTCATTAAACTCAGCCTTTGTAACACCGTATTTTGCAGCTTCTTCTTCGGTAAGGTGTCTTGAGTTGACAAGTATATTGACGTTGAACGGCTTTAAGAAATTGACAAGCTTCTGAGCAATTGAGCCAAAGCCGATAAGACCGACAGTTCTGTTCATTACACCCTCAGTCTCAAAGTCCACCGGCTTCCAGCCGCCTTCTCTCATAACCTTTGCGTATTTAACAATTCTGCGAAGACCCGTCATTATATAGCAGAGACACCCCTCTGCAACAGACTCTGCAAATACACAGTTTGCGCCGAGCACCGTAATATTTTTATTGAAGATAGCTTCATCAACAACACCTGCAAGACTGCCTGCTGTATATGCCAAAATTTTAAGGCTGTCTGCCGCCTCAAGAATTTCTTCATCGTAAAACGTGCTGCGCCAGCCGCAGAAGACGATATCAATGCCCTTGAGCGCTTCTTTTAATTCTTCTTTTGTATAATCCCTGTCAAGTGGGTTATATGTAACGTTGCCGAGTTGTTCAAGGTATTTTTTTGATAAGGGGGTAAAAAACGTATCCCTTACAACCCCTTCCGGCATTGTAACGAGTATATTCATAACAAAATCACCTTCCAAAATTTTTCAACATTGTCAATATTATAACGGAACAAGCGGTATTCTGTCAACCCCAAAGCACCGAATATCGTACATATTTGGTGTATAATTACCCTTTTTTACAAGCAAAGAAACATAATATTTATTGTTGACAAAATTTGCATTTTGTTTTATGATTTTAGTTATTGACCAAAAAAACAGAGATTGGAGCTTTTATAATGATTAAATCGGGCTTATGTTCAGTCTCCTTCAGGAGCAAAACACCGGAGGAAATAATTTCACTTGCGGCAAAGGCAGGGCTTTCTTCAATAGAGTGGGCAAGCAATGCCCACGTTAATGAAGGCGATGTTAATACCGCAAAGGAAGTCAAGAAAATGACAGAGGCTGCAGGACTTGAGGTTTCTTCTTACGGTTCGTATTTCTGTCTCGGCACCAAAACGGATATAGTTCCGTTTCTTGAAAGTGCAAAAGCTCTCGGCACAAACGAAATCCGTATATGGGCAGGAAAATCCCCTTCTGCGTATCATCTTCCCGAGCAGCGCGAATGGCTTGTAAACGAAGCTAAGAACATCAGCCGAAAGGCCGCAGATTACGGTATCACAATATCAACCGAATGTCACGCAAACACCCTCACAGACACCCCTGAAAGTTTGCTTCTTCTTATGGACGAAGTGGGCGAGCCTAACTTCCGTACATACTGGCAGGCGCTTCTTCACATCCCCGAAAGCGAACAGCTCTCCTCTCTCAAGGCGGTTTATGCTTCCGGAAGGCTCACAAATCTGCACGTATATCATTTCAACTGTTGGGAATACGACAGAGAACAGCGTCTGCTTTCTGAGGCTTATGACAAGTGGCTCGAGCGCTTTATGGTATTCAAAAACGATGATACCGTGCGCTATGCAATGCTCGAATTCGTCAGGGGCGGCCTTGACGAAAGTCTCCTTGCAGATGCAAAAACACTTAATGACCTCGTATCGGCGGTTAACCGAAAATAAATATTGTGGGGCTGTAAAAGTTAATTTTACAGCCCCATTTTTTACAAATAAATTCTGCCTTCTCTGCATATATATTTTAAGGAAATCCCATCAGAGGAGGAAGAAAGACACATGAACAGCATTAAATTTCTGCCGGAAGGATCGCTTATACATACAGAACAAAATGCACAGCTCATTTCATCATACGAAAAGCTTATGTATGCAATGGAAAACGAGCTTATAATCGAAGGTATTGTTACCCTTTGCGACTCTGCACATAACCTGACCGTTGACCTTAACGGAATCACCGGAATAATACCTCATGCAGACACCGCTATAGGGATAGAGGACGGCTCCACACGCGAAATTGCGGTAATATCACGTGTCGGAAAACCTGTTGCCTGCACGATTCAAGGCATTGACGAGGAAAGCGGCAAACTCTTACTGTCAAGATGCAAAGCCCAAAAAGAAGCGCTGCGGCATTTGCTTACAGCTCTTTCTCCGGGAGATATTATTCCTGCAACCGTAACGCATCTGGAGCCTTTTGGTGCCTTTGTTGATATAGGTTGCGGAAACATTTCTCTTATAGGTATAGAATCGCTGTCGGTCTCGCGCATATCGCATCCCAAAGACAGATTTCACACAGGAGATGAGATTTTCGCAGTAGTTACCGCTCTGGATTATGAAAAGCAACGTATATTTCTCTCCCACCGTGAGCTTTTGGGGACATGGGAGGAAAACGCAGAAAATTTTGAGATTGGGCAAACGGTAACCGGCATAGTGCGCGGCGTCGAAGAATACGGAATTTTTATAGAGCTTGCGCCAAACCTTTCGGGACTTGCCGAATACCGCGAAAACATCCGTGTGGGGGACCCGGTGTCGGTTTTTATAAAAAGCATTATTCCTGAAAAGATGAAAATCAAGCTCATAATAATCGACGTCTTCAACCGTTTGCACAAGCGCTATATTAGACCGTCTGACTATGTTCTTACCTCAGGCAACATAAAGCAGTGGCGCTACTCTCCGAAAGCATGCACGCGAAAAGAAATAATAACAACATTCTAAAAAAGAAAAAAACGACATTCTTCTGAAAAAAGAATGTCGTTTTTTTTGGAGCGGAAGACGAGATTCGAACTCGCGACTTTCACCTTGGCAAGGTGACACTCTACCACTGAGTCACTCCCGCATTTGCATATATTATTATAACACATAAAACCGAAATGTCAACACAAAAATATTAAAATTTTATTTATTTTAATTTATTGCATTTGTCGTCTATTGACTAATGAAAAACGTTCATGTATAATCTCTTTATAATCTGTTTACATATACAAATTAAAGGAGTTTTTCTATGAACAACAAGGTCTTTTCTCCCGGAAGCATACTTCTTCCCAAAAGCGGAACGGATATGACAAAATGGAGCGTTGTCGCTTGCGACCAGTATACCTCCGAGCCTGAATACTGGAGTGCTGTTTCCGATTTTGTAGGAGATGCCCCCTCAACGCTTCATCTCACCTTCCCCGAAATTTATCTTGAGGACGGTGACACTTCTTCCAGAATTTCAAATATAAATGAAACAATGCTTTCGTATATTAACAACGGTATTTTCAGTGATGCTGCGGCAAAATACATCTATCTTGAGCGTGTTCAGCGCGACGGCAAGGTTCGCCACGGAATCATGGGCGTTGTTGATCTCGAAGAATACGATTACATGCCCGGCTCACAGTCAAAAATACGAGCAACCGAGGGCACAGTGCTTGAACGTATCCCTCCGCGTGTTAAAATTCGTGAAAACGCTCACATGGAAATACCGCACATCATGCTTCTCATTGACGACAGCGAAAAGAGCGTTATCGAGCCGCTTGCCGATGCAAAATCCACCCTCGATGTCGCATACGACTTTTCACTCATGCAGGATTCCGGTAAGATATGCGGATACTTTGTAAACGAGTCAGAGGAAGCTCGTATTGATGCAGCCCTTGCCGCCCTTGCAGACCAGTCTGCATTTGACAAAAAGTACGGTGTTTCGGGCAAGGGTGTTCTCCAGTTTGCCGTCGGTGACGGAAACCACTCTCTCGCAACCGCCAAGGAATGCTGGAGAAAAATCAAAGAAACCCTCCCTGAATCCGAGCACTCCTCTCACCCTGCAAGATATGCTCTCTGCGAGCTTGTAAATCTCCACGATCCGGCTCTCGAATTTGAAGCAATCCACAGAGTCGTGTTTGATGTTGATGCTGATGATATGTACAACAAGCTTTCAGAGTATTATGAAATCACAGACGATGCAGAGCAGGTCTTTGATATGATAACAAAAACCGGTGTACGTCGCATCGGAATAGGAAATCCCAAATCCAACCTCACTGTCGGTTCTCTGCAAAAATTCATTGATGACTACATCAAAGAAAACGGTGGCAGAGTTGACTACATCCACGGCGAGGAGGTCGTCCTGCGTCTGGGAAGTCAAGACAAAAACGTCGGATTCATCCTTCCGACCATCGCAAAGAGCGACTTATTCCCCACCGTTATCCGTGACGGTGTTCTCCCGAGAAAAGCGTTCTCCATGGGTCATGCATGGGATAAGCGTTTCTACCTTGAAGCAAGAATTATAAAAAAGTAACAGCAAAGACTGCAGGAAAAATCCTGCAGTCTTTCAGACTGTCGAAGAACCTGAGTATGCGTTAAGCAAACATCGGGTTCTTCTTCGTTTTTATTAAAAATACGATAAAACCGAGCATTTTTGAAGGTATATTATTCGCCCTCCATTTCCATTTTGCAAGCTTTTTAAGA
>JAFQSU010000089.1 GCA_017409405.1 Oscillospiraceae bacterium
CCTTGCCCTCGGTATAGTTCATAATGAACATATGGTCGGTAAAAACCTTGCCGAAGCCAAGCTTTGACTCGTCTGCAGGACGGGCTTTCGGGTTTGTTGTTTTTGTTACCGGAAAATTGTACATTTCAAACACTCCTTTGAAATTCAGAATAGATTATATATGTCGGTTCTGCGGTCGCAGAACACATTGATTGACTTATTTTTATCGCTTAAAATATCGGTATCACATTCTGCAGTGATAATTTCTTCACTGCCATTTGCCGATGACAGCTCATTCCCCCAAGAATCAAAGATAACAGAATTTCCGCCGTACTTCGTATTATCCGTACTGCCGCAGGAATTACACACTGCAACAAACATCTGATTCTCTATCGCCCTTGCTTTTGCCAGTGTTACGAGGTGAGGAATGCGGACATCAGGCCACTGAGCAACGACAAACAGAACATCAAGCCCCTGCACCGCAAGGCTTCGGGCAAGCTCAGGGAAACGCAGGTCATAGCAGATTATAACTCCGCATTTCACACCGTCAAGTGAAAAGGTTGAAAAGCCTTTTCCCTTGGCAAAGAACTTATCCTCGCCCATCGGGGAGAACAGATGCGTTTTGTCATACTCACAGACTGTATTACCGGTTCTGTCAAATACATAAGCCGTGTTGTATACCTTATCGCCTTTGACGTTTGCCACGCTTCCTGCGACAACATTTATGCCAAGGCTTTTTGCAAGCAAGCCTATTTCCGTTTTTGTTCTCTCGCCATCGACATCGGAAAGCTCACGAAGCTTTTCCTTCGAAAAAAAGCCCGTGTTCCACATTTCAGGGAGAATGATAACATCAGGGTTATCTTCTGCGGCGGATTTGATAAGGTTCTTTGCGTGCCGGAAGTTTTTATCCGGCGCGCAAAATTCCATATTCATCTGAACACACGATATTTTCATATGCTTTAGAGCTTGTTGCGCTGTATCTTTCCGCTGACGGTTTTGGGAAGCTCGTCACGAAATACTACAAGGCGCGGATACTTATATGGAGCTGTGTGCTCCTTGACATAGGTCTGGATTTCTTTCTTGAGTTCTTCCGTCGGCTCAGTGCCCTTTGTGAGAACGATGCTTGCCTTGACTATCTGACCTCTTACTTCATCGGGAGCGGCAGAAACACCGCACTCGAGAACATACGGAAGCTCCATGATAACGCTTTCAATCTCAAAGGGACCGATGCGGTAGCCCGAGGACTTGATAACATCGTCAACGCGACCGACATACCAGAAGAAGCCGTCCTCGTCCTTCCACGCAGTATCGCCCGTATGGTAATATCCGTCGTGGAGGACCTCGTCTGTCTTTTCTTTGTCACGGTAATAGCCTGTGAAGAGACCGCATGGCATGCCGTCTTTAACATTGATGACGATTTCACCGGTTTCACCGACAGCAACCTGCTCACCGCGGTCGTTTACAAGCTCAACGTTGTATATCGGAGCAGGCTTACCCATAGAGCCGATTTTATGCGGCGCACCGACCATGTTGCCGATAATCATAGTGCTTTCGGTCTGACCGAAGCCCTCGATTATCTGAAGACCGGTCGCCTTTTCAAATTGCTTGTATACTTCAGGATTTAATGCCTCACCTGCTGTTGACATATGCTTGACGGAGGAGAAGTCATACTGTGAAATATCCTCTTTAATGAGCATACGGAGCATTGTGGGAGGTGCACAGAAGGTTGTTATCTTATGACGCGCAAACATCGGGAGAATTTCTTTTGCATCAAAGCGGTCAAAGTCGTATACGAATGTTGCCGCCTCGCAGAGCCACTGTCCGTAGAGCTTACCCCACATAGACTTTGCCCAGCCCGTATCGGAGATTGTGAAGTGAAGCCCGTCGGGGTCAACGTTGTGCCAGTATTTTGCAGTGTGGAAGTGTCCGAGCGGATATTTATGATTATGCGCGGCAATCTTCGGATATCCCGTTGTTCCGGATGTGAAGAACATAAGGAGCAAATCATCGCCGCACGGAGAATCTTCCGTTCTCTCGAAATGAGAGCTGTAAAGCGGATATTCTTCGTGGAAGCTTCTCCAGCCTTCACGCTCGCCACCGACGAGAAGCTTATTAAGAAGCTCGGGGCAGGTCTTCTGTGCCTCGTCAACATACGATGCGACCTCTCCGTCAGCCGTGCAGATAATAGTGTTTACGCCTGCAGCCTGAAAGCGGTATTCAAGGTCGTGTACCTGAAGCTGATTTGTAGCCGGAATAGCTATTGCGCCAAGCTTATTAAGACCTATCATCGCATACCAGAACTCATAATGACGCTTTAGGATAAGCATAACTCTGTCGCCCTTTTTGATGCCGAGCGATTTGAAGTAGTTTGCACAACGTGCAGATTCACGTTTTACATCAGTAAACGTGATACGGCGTTCTGTACCGTCCTTCGAGATATGGAGCATTGCAAGCTTTTCGGGCTCACGTTCTGCAAGGGCATCGACAAGGTCAAAGGCAAAGTTGAAGCTCTCTGTATTCTTGAACTCAATTTTTGTGGGAGTTCCCTTTTCGTTTTCCACAGTGTCTATGTACTTCTTGTATATTCTGTCCTTCGTGTCGCGCGTTGCAACGCGGAAGTCGTCAATAGCCTTGGTCGGCGTAAGCTCAGGAATCGGCTCACCGGACGGGTTGAGAACAATTGCATAGAAAATACAGTCGCGACCGTTGACGGCAATCATGCCGTGAGGGGTATTACTGTCAAAATATATGCTGTCGCCCGGGCCGAGAGTCTCACGGTGCTCGCCAATCTGCACCATAAGCTCACCCTCAACAACGATGTCGCACTCCTGTCCGTCGTGGGAGGTAAGCTCAATATCTCTGTTCTGCGCACTTTCATCGTACACACTTTTTACATAAAGCGGCTCGGCGATACGGTTCTGAAACGCATAGGCAAGATTGTAGTACGTCATGCCGTGAGCGTTTGAAATCTGCTGACCTGCACCACGGCGCGTTACCGTGAACGACTTAAGAGTCGGGCTGTGACCCTCAATAATATCCGTAACATTGACACGCAGTGCCATCGCACAGCGGTACAGAAACGTGAAGTTTAGGTCTGCACGTCCCTCTTCGCAGTTTATATATTCTTCTACCGAAATGTCGGTTTTCTCTGCCATTTCGGCAGGAGAAAGCCCCTCAATCTCGCGAAGCTCACGGATACGGGAAGCCATCTCTTTGATTTTGAAATCAAGTCCTGATATAGGTTGCATATTAACCTTCCTTTCAAGGAACGAATTAAAAAGCACTCGTCCCAAAGCTGATAATCTTTGAGACGAGTGTCAGAATTCAATACACCCGCGGTACCACTCAAATTGCGCATGAATCGCGCCACTCAGACTCAAGCAAGCCTTATGCATTAACGCAGCAATCACGGAAAGGTTCTACTCACCGAAAATCGGCTTTCTTCCTCTCAGCTCGGAAGCTACAATCGCAAATATCAACACCAACGGTTTGCACCGACCACCGTCTCTCTGAAGGGAAGAACATCTGCGCCCTCTTCGTCGAAGCCTTTTATTCTACTGTGAATATTATATATCAGCCAAACAGGATTGTCAATACCTTTTATATGGTAAATTACAGCTTATTTCGTTGAATCTTTCCGCTGATGGTTTTCGGAAGCTCATCGCGGAATACTACAAGACGCGGATACTTATAAGGCGCCGTATGCTCCTTGACGTAGTTCTGAATTTCTTTTTTCAGCTCTTCTGTCGGCTCAGTTCCCTTAGTGAGAACGACACTTGCCTTTACAATCTGACCGCGAAGCTCATCGGGTGCCGCTGAAACACCGCATTCAAGAACGTACGGAAGCTCCATGATAACACTTTCAATCTCAAACGGACCGATGCGGTAGCCCGACGATTTGATAACATCGTCGATACGGCTGACATACCAGAAATAGCCGTCCTCATCACGCCATGCAGTGTCACCGGTGTGGTACATGCCGTTTCTCATGCACTCTTCCATCTTTTCATCATCATCAAGATACTGATTGAAAAGACCGACGGGAATACCCTTATCAAGACGGACAACAATTTCACCGGTTTCACCGTCTGCAACAGGATTATCATCCGGGTCAACGATGTCGATATCGTACTGCGGAGAAGCCTTGCCCATTGCACCAATGCGCGGAGTTGTGCCGTAAAGGTTTGCGATAGCAAGAGTTGTTTCGGTCTGACCGAAGCCCTCCATTATCTTGAGACCCGTTGCCTTTTCAAATTGCTTATAAACCTCGGGGTTGAGTGCCTCACCTGCCGTTGTCATATGGTGGATAGAGGAAAGGTCGAATTTTGAAAGATCTTCCTTTATGAACATACGGAGCATTGTGGGAGGTGCACAGAAGGTTGTGATGTTATATTTTGCAAACATCGGGAGAATTTCGTTTGCATTGAAGCGATCAAAGTCATATACGAAAACTGCACCCTCACAGAGCCACTGACCGTAGAGCTTACCCCAGAGAGACTTACCCCAGCCCGTGTCGGAAATTGTGAAGTGGAGACCGTCACGCTCACAGCAGTGCCAGTATTTTGCAGTTACGAAATGGCCGAGGCCGTAGGTATGCTTATGCTCAACCATCTTCGGGTTGCCGGTTGTTCCGGATGAGAAGAACATGAGAGCCGGCTCGTCTCCGCAGGGGGTATCCTCACTTCTCTCAAATGCGCTTGAATACATGGGATATTCACTGTCAAAATCATGCCAGCCTTCGCGCTTACCGCCGACAAGGACAAGTGTTTTGACGCTCGGGCACTTCTTTGCCGCAGCTTCCGCAATTTCTGCAGTACCGTCGTCTGCGGTGCATACGATAGCCTTTACGTTTGCTGCCTCGAAGCGGTATACGAAGTCATGGTCCTTAAGCTGATGCGTTGCAGGGATAGCAACAGCACCGAGCTTATGAAGCGCAACCATTGAGAACCAGAACTGATAGTGACGCTTAAGCACGAGCATGACCCTGTCACCCTTTTCAATGCCGAGGGACTTGAAGTAGTTGGCACAGCGTGCCGACTCGCGCTTGATATCCTCAAACGTAAAGCGGCGCTCGGTCATGTCCTTTGCGACATGAAGCATAGCAAGCTTTGTCGGATTTTTCTTTGCAATTTCATCAACAACGTCGAAGCCGAAGTTAAAGGAATCCGTATTACAAAACTCAACCTTTTCAAGAACTCCGGGTTCGCTCTCGGTACACTTTACGAACTTATCACAAACAAGGCTTGTTGCAGGACGGAGAGAGACAACGCTCTCTAAAACCTCGTTCTCCTTGGCATCCTCACCCGGAAGAACAACTGCGCAGAAGATACAGTCCTCGCCGTTTACAGCAATCATGCCGTGAGGAGTGGAGCTGTTGTAGTAGATGCTGTCTCCCTCATTGAGGACCTCGGTATGTGAGCCAATCTGGATCTTGAGCGAGCCCTTGATAACAAGGTCAAACTCCTGACCGCTGTGCTTGGTAAGATGAATGGGCTTGTTCTGAAGCTCTTCGGAATATTCGTATTTAACCCAATGGGGCTCTGCAATCTTATTTTTAAACTTAGGAGCGAGGTTCTGAATGGTGATTCCCTCTTCCTTTGCGGTCTCCTGACCCTTACCCTTGCGAGTAACGGTATATGAAGAAAGGCGGGCGTTCTTTCCCTCCAAAAGCTCTGACAGCTCCATATCGAACGCAAGAGCGCATTTGTGAACAAATGCAAACGGCATATCTGCCGCCCCGTTTTCATATTTTTTGTACTCGTCAAGTGTTACCTCGGTTTTCTTTGCCATTTCCGCGTCACTAAAACCCATTACATCACGCATTTCACGAATACGGGATGCCACCTCACTAAGCTGTGTAAGCGTTTTCTGTGTGCTCATTGGAAATTTCTCCTTTCAAATTAAAAAGTAAATTTTTAATTGAATAACAAAGACTCGTCTCAAAGCTTCTTCTTTGAGACGAGTCGAATAAACTATATCCGATACCCGCGGTACCACTCAAATTGTGCAAAATTTGCACCACTCAGGCTCCATCAAGCCTTATGCATTAACGCAGCAATCACGGAAAGCGTCTACTCGTTCTCTTTTGAATTTTCGGGCTTTCAGCTCGGAAGTGATAGGTTTAAAAGCACCTCGCTGTCGGGATTACACCGTCCCCAACTCTCTGGAAGCTACATTGCTTTTCCGTCTTCGTCATAGCCTTTGCTATTCAATTTGTCGTTATTATACACCCCTGAAATTTACTTGTCAAGCATTTTTTTGAATTTTTTTGTATCATAAATTACAGAGGTTTACAAATGCTTTCATTTATGGTAGAATGTACTCAGTCACGCAACTGAATATTCTGATTGTTCTCACAAAAGATAAGTGTGTGTTTTTGCCTTTCGGTAAAAATGCACGCTCCGTCTTACATGCTTATGCTTTGTGGGAAACAATGTTGCGTGACTGCTGCTTGGAGCTGCGTTTTTCGGTGCGTGGCTTTCAGTCACGCACTTTTTATTTTACGGAGGCAAATACCATGGTATGTGCAATAATCGGAGTCTGCGATACTCCCCGTAATACCTCCCGTCATCTGAGGCGATTTCTAAATGACATGATAGAAAAGCACAACGTTGATACATTCGTAATAAACTCATTTAACGATTTTTCTGTCGTAGCAACATGGACACTTATTGACGTAAAGAAAAAACACCCCCATATTAAACTCAAGCTCGCAACCACTTCTCATTCCGATTTTTGGAAAGCGGAAGAAATAAAAAAGAATTTCAAAATAATGAAATTTAGTGTACTCAGTCTTTTAGACATGGTAGTTGCAGCTCACGAATGTGCAAACGTGATGATTTCATTTTCAGATGCCGTCGCAATTTATAACTCAGAGCGTCTTCTTAGGGTTGCAAAATTGTGCGGAGACGATATATATATTATAAATACAGACGGAAGCTATCGGCATGTTACTGAAAGTAAGCATCCCACATAGCTTCCTTTTCTTTTACTTTTTCGAAAACGCGTCACACAACGACCTGTAGCTTTCCGAAAGAAGTGAGATTTCGGTTGCTGTCCAGAAGAAGTTTCCGCCGAGCTTTTCATACCTCGGAATAAGTGTTTTGTCATCGACAAAGCTTCCGCAGGATATTTTTTTCTTATTGCAGATTGAAAACACCTTTCCGATAAACTCTGTCATCTCATCACTTAATATATCAAGCGGTGTACCAAGCATAATGGATGCATCATACGGACCTATAAGCACTCCGGAAAGCTCATCCCTGTATTTTTCGAGTATCTCAGGAAGCACGCAGAGTCCTTCTTTTGATTCTATCTGAATAAACAAAAGGCGATTGTCGTTGTATTTGTGAACGCTTCCGCAGTCCTCCGCGCGCAGGTTTGAAAAGCCGCCGCACCCCTTTCTCCCCCTTGGGAAATAGCGCATTGCACTCACTGCACATTCCACCTGCTCAACACTCTCGACTCTCGGAACAATTATTCCGTCTGCCCCCATATCAAGAGTTTTTGAAATGATATTGGAAACACAGTCCGAGATCCTTACAATTCCCGGCAAATCACACAGACGGCAAGTGCGAAGAAGCGCTTCTGCCCCCTCAACAGAGATTGTTCCGTGTTCAATATCTATCACAACACCGTCAAACGAAAAGCGCGAAATCAGTTCAATTATTCCCGACCAGCTTATGTTTCCGACAGTCGTCGTGAGAATTTTCTCCCGATTTTTCAGTTTTTCTTTCAAGATTTCAAGCTTGCCCATCCGATTACCTCATTTACAGTGTTTCTATAAACTCTCCGATTCTCAAAAGCCCCTCGCGCAAATCATCTTCAGAAAGGGCATACGACATTCTTACATGTCCTGCACCGTTTGCACCAAAGCCCGAGCCGGGAGTTACCGACACACGCTTTTCAAGCAAAAGTCTTTCACAGAATTCATCGTCAGAAAGCCCTGTGCCTCTTATATCAACAAAAGCGTAAAATGCGCCTTGCAGCTTCGGGCACGAAAGCTTCGGGATTTTGTTTATTCCCTCAAGAAGAATGTCGCGGCGTTTTTCAAACGAGCTTACCATCTTTTTCACATCGTCCTGCGGTCCGCGAAGTGCTTCAACTGCGGCATACTGTGCAAAAGTAGTCGGGCTTGCAAGCGTGTTTTCATTTATGCGAAGCATTGCATTGATAATGTCTGCCGGGCCCACTGCATATCCTATTCTCCAGCCTGTCATTGCATAGCTTTTTGAAAAGGAATTGCAGAGGATTGTTCTCTCACGCATGCCATCGAACATAACCGGACTTACAAACTCGGTATCGTCATATATTATATGCTCGTACACTTCATCGCTTATAAGGATAAGGTCATGCTTTATACAAAGCTCACAAAGCTTTTTCATGGTCGCTCTGTCCATAACTCGTCCTGTCGGATTTGACGGGGAGTTAAGAATAATCGTCTTTGTTTTCTCTGTTATATAGCCTTCAAGCCTCGCCACATCATACATGTAATTACTTGCGGCATCAACAGGCACAGCAACTGCCACACCCAGCTCCATAAGCGGATGATGAAAATGATTGCACCAATAAGGGTCGGGAACAATTACTTCATCTCCCTGATTGACAAGCGCCTCACTTGCGGCACGGAGTGCATTCATTCCTCCTGCCGTTATCAAAATTTCTGTCTCGGGGTCATATTTTACGCCATGTGTTTTTAAAGTCCGCTCTGCAACAGCTTCTCGAAGCTCAAGCACTCCCTGATTCGGTGCATAGCCCGTCTTATGCTCTGCAAGCGCACGTTCACACGCGCGGACTATATGCTCCGGCGTATGAAAATCAGGCTCGCCTACGGTAAATGAGATAACGTTATCCAGCGTTTTTTCAAGTTCAAACATCTTTCTTATTTTAGTTCTTCCGACACTGTTTGCGCGGCGTGAAATTAAATTTTCTTTCATCACTATCATCCTTTCTCTCGTTTAATTATAAGGGAAGCTTCCATAATTGTCAATATATTGTTCAACAATATTACAATTTCTCTTGATATTTTTTTCGCATACTGATATAATAAAATTCAATCAGAGGCGGTGATTTTTTGGAAAAGAGAATGCTCAAAACAGTTTCAACCGTTGATGCTATATGCAGCCAACTCGAAAACGACATATTTTTTAACCTTTCCCCCGGCGAAAAGATAACCGAAAGCAGCCTGAATCTGCGTTACGGTGTCAGCCGCAACACACTCCGCGAGGCGATTGCGTATCTTATCTCAAACGGAATCCTTGTAAAAATTGCAAACCGCGGAGTTTTTGTGCGAGAAATAACACGCGAGGATGTCAGAGAAATCTTCTCTTTGCGTGCGCTTCTTGAGGCAGAGGCTATCCGGATGATTATTGAAAAAAACGTATCGACCTCGGCTCTTTCCGAAAAAGCCGAGCTTCTTACAAACACAAATCCGCACGATGACTGGAATGAACATGTCCGTGCAGATATGGATTTTCATTCAACCCTTGTCGCTTCTGCGAAAAGCCCACGTCTTTCACGGCTTTATGATGCGATAGCCTCTGAGGTTATGCTCTGCATATGTCAATCAAAGCAGCACATCCCTTTGACTACGGTAAACGATATTTCACACAGAGCAATACTTAATGCCCTTTCTGAGAAAAAACAGGCTCTTGCATGTCAATTACTCAAAAAGCATATTGAAAGCGCCATTTCAAATTACGAAAAAGGCTTTGATGCTCAAATATAAAAATTATCCCCTGTTCAACATGAATTGAACAGGGGATAATTTTATTTTTCTCAGATTATCTTCCAAAAAGCGAAAACTTCTTATATTCCTCTATTTTTATGTCGGAAACAGAATATCCCGTTTCTTTGACAGCGTTTTTGATTTCTTCTTCGGAAATCGGCTCTTTTGAAATGATTTCTGTCATTTTGTCCGCATGAGAGGATGTGACCTTTTTAACATCGAATGCCGCTTTTATCGCATCGTTCATATGTGCCTCGCAATGAGCGCACATCATACCCTCAACATGCATAGTGATTTTTACCATAATTCATTTCTCCTTATCGTAGGATGCACAGCCGCTGCAGGAGGAGCAGCCGCCCGGGCATCCGATACATTTTTTTCCGTTCTTTTTTGCCTTTATCACATACCATGCCGCAGCACCGAGGATAGCAAGCAGAACGGCAACTACGATGATATCTGTCATATAAAAATCAACTCCTTATTTACTGAGCGAATATTCGGTCTTTATACTCTTGTTAGCCTTTTGAATCAGGCATGCAACAATGCCGACAAAAGCTGCAACTGCAACAAGGCCCGGGATAAACGCCGCACCGAAAGTACCTTCAACAATAAGTGTGCCTATCTGGTAGACTAAAAATCCTACCGTAAACCCGATGCCGAGCTGGAGGCAGATGCCGCCCCAAAGCCATTTTCCGCTCTTCATTTCCGCGTTCATTGCACCTATTGCCGCAAAGCACGGAGGACTGTAAAGATTGAACATAAGGTATGCGAGTGCGGCAACTGCCGTAAGCTCGGGAGTTGCTCCCGGAAGCTCGTTTGCAACATCGGTTATTGCATAGCAGACAGCGATTGTTGCCACAACGTTTTCTTTTGCGATAAAGCCGGTCACCGCGGCGGCGGCAAGCTGCCATGCATGATACCCGATAACAGGAACGAGAAGATATGCAAACGGACGTGCGATTGATGCAAGAATCGAAGCATCCGCACTTTCTGCAACCGCAAAGCTCCAGTCAAACGTCTGCATAATCTGAACTGCGGTATTGCACAGAAGAATTATCGTTCCTGCTTTTACTATGTATGCCCAGCCGCGGCTGCACATTGACTTGAATGCACCCCAGAGGCTCGGAGCCTTATATTCGGGAAGCTCGATGATAAAGAAGGACTTTCTTGCCTTGTAGCCTGTGATTTTGTTTATAAGAAGCGCACAGAGGAAGATGAGAACGATGCCGGAAAGATACATAACCGTGCTTACCCAGCCGGCGTTGTGAAAAAACGCACCTGCAAAGAGAGAGATTACGGGAATCTTTGCACCGCATGGCATAAACGGAGCAAGCATCGCCGTCGCACGTCTTTCACGTTCATTTCTGATTGTGCGGCTTGCCATAATACCCGGAACTGCACAGCCTATGGTGATGACAAACGGAATAACTGACTTTCCCGAAAGGCCAACCTTCTTAAATATCGGGTCGAGCACAACGGCGACACGCGACATATATCCACAGTCTTCAAGAATGGCGATGAGGAAGTACATAACCATAACGAGCGGCAAGAAACCGATAACAGCCACAACGCCGCCTATAACGCCGTCAACAAGAAGTGCCGAAAGCAGTGGGTTTGCATCCGCAAGAAGCTCGCCAACAAAGCCTTGAAATGCTTCAAGCCAGCCGACAAGAAGGTCGGCAACAGGAGTTCCTACCCATACCTGCGAAATCTGGAACACAAGCCACATAACAACAGCAAAAATCGGGATACCGAGCCACTTGTTTGTGAGAACTGCGTCAATCTTGTCCTGGAAATTCTTCTTATTTGTAAATACTTTTCTCTTTTCAACGTCAGACACAATTTTATTTACAAAGCTAAAGCGTTTTCTGTCAGCCGCCTCAACAGCCGCCTTGTCAGTAAGGTCGATATCTCCCTGGCGATATGGGGCTGTCTGTGTCTTTCCGACAACAGAAACCGCAGTCTTTATAACCTCTTTCAGACCGTCCGACGATGTAGAAACAGTTTCAACAACCGGACACCCGAGCTTTTCGGAAAGTGCCGAAACATCTATTTTAGTTTCCTTCTTCTTATTTATGTCAGACTTGTTAAGCGCTATAACCACCGGGATATCAAGCTCAAGCAGCTGGGTTGTAAAGAAAAGGCTTCGGCTTAGGTTTGTTCCGTCAACAATGTTGACTATAACGTCCGGACTTTCACCCTTTACATACGCGCTTGTTATGCTCTCCTCAGATGTGAACGGTGACATTGAGTATGCACCGGGAAGGTCTACGGCAATAAGCTCACTGTCTCCTTCATAAAAGCTTTTTCTTATTGCATGCTCTTTCTTCTCGACAGTGACACCTGCCCAGTTGCCCACCTTTTCGTTTCTTCCCGTCAGCGCATTGTACATTGTCGTCTTGCCGCTGTTAGGATTGCCCGTCAAAGCAATTCTCATTTCTTTTCCTCCTTATTGTTTATGTGTAATTTAGTTACCCTATGCTAACTGCATTTCAAAAAAGAAAACCGGCACATACCGGTAACTTTTAACTACCCAATTACTATAATAGCCTCTGCAAGCTGATTGTCTATGTTATATCTGCTGTCCTTAATCGAAACAACACATCCGCCCTTGAGATGGGAGATTACGGTAACAGGCTCTCCGCTGTAACACCCAAGAGAAAAGAGAAATGCATTGAGCTCTTCGTCTTCTGTTTCTATGCGCTCAATTATGTATTCTTTGCCTTCATGTGCTGATTTTAAGTTCATGATATACCACCTGAAATTTCGTATCGCTTTCAGTTAGCTCTCGCTAACCATATATATAATACACTCACTTACAGGATTTGTCAAGTATTTCTTCAAACAAAAAATCACACCTGCAACAACAATTGCAGGTGTGATTTTTTATTACGCCATTTCTACATTGAGCTTTTTGCCGCCGAGAATATGGAAGTGGAGATGATGAACCGTCTGCCCGGCATCGTCACCGCAATTGGATACAACACGGTATCCTCCGGTGAGACCCTCCGCCTCCGCAATTTTTGCTATAACCTCAAAAATATGAGAAACAACGTAAGAATTGGACGCGTTAAGCTCCGCAACGGAAGCAATATGCTCTTTAGGGATTACGAGAATGTGCGCAGGTGCCTGAGGGGCAATATCACGAAACGCAAGAACCTTATCATCCTCATATACCTTTGTTGACGGAATCTCACCGGCAATTATTTTACAAAACAAACAATCTGACATATCACAAACACCTCTGATTATGCTTTGGATGTTACAAATGCGCGTGCAGCATCAAGTGCATTTGCAAGCTTTGAAGCATCGTTTCCGCCTGCCATTGCAAAATCGGGCTTGCCGCCGCCGTTACCGCCGGCAGCCTTGGCTGTTTCACGGACAAGGTCGCCTGCCTTTATTCCGCGAGCCACAACGTCCTTGCCGCAGGTAGCGGTAAATACAATCTTCTCTCCGTTTACGCTTGCAAGAACAGCCGCAACAGATGCGTCCATGCTTCTTATTTCATCGCATATTGCACGCATGTCATCAGCTTTTGCATTGTTGAGAGTTTTTGCAATAAACTTTATGCCTGAAATATCTTCTGCGTTATTGACATACTCAACAGCATCAAGGCGAGCCATCTTTGAATTCATCGCAGAAAGCTCTGACTTGAGAGCCTTTATCTCCTCTGTTGCGTGCGTTGCCTTAATCACAACTTCTTTCGGAGCAGACTTGAGTGCTTCGGAAACATTGATGATTGTTTCTTCAAGCTCTGCAATCTTGGAAAGAACGCTCATACCGCATATTGCTTCAATTCTGCGAACACCGGCAGCAACGCTTGATTCTGAAGTAATTTTAAATATACCTGCCTTTGCGGTATTGTCAAGATGAGTACCGCCACAAAGCTCAAGAGAATAATCGCCCATGGTTACAACGCGGACAGTGTCACCGTATTTTTCACCGAACAGTGCCATGGCGCCGAGCTTTTTAGCTTCTTCTATCGGCATTTCGCGGACGGTGATGCCCATGCCCTCAAGAATCTTTGCGTTAATTTCATTTTCAACCTTAGCAATTTCATCAGCCGTCATCGGTGAGAAATGAGCAAAGTCAAATCTGATGCTGTCGGGACCGACAAGGGAGCCTGCCTGTTCAACATGAGAGCCGAGGGTATTGCGGAGTGCCTTCTGAAGAAGATGTGTTGCAGAGTGAGCGCGCATTATCGCGTCACGGCGAGCTTTGCATACAACTGCATTTACCTTATCGCCCTTTGTGACAGAGCCTTCCGCAACCTCACCGATGTGAAGGAACTTGCCGTCCTTTGTTTTCTTTACATTTTTTATCTTTACAGTGCCTGCCGGAGCCGATATTGTGCCGACGTCTGCAAGCTGACCGCCGCTTTCTGCATAGAACGGTGTACGGTCAAGAACAAGCTCTACCGACTGACCTGCCTCTACGCTTTCGCAAACTTCGCCGTTTGACACGATGGCAAGAATCTCACCCTCTGCATCAAGCGTTTCATAGCCCAAAAACTCGGTTTTGACACTCTTATCAAGTCCGAGGTCGAGCTTTTCCCATGCGAAGTCGCCAAGTGCTGCCTGAGCGGCGCGTGCACGCTCTCTCTGCTCGTTAAGGCATGCATCGAAACGCTCACGGTCAACCGACAAGCCCTTTTCTTCAAGGATTTCAAGTGTAAGGTCAATCGGGAAGCCGAAGGTGTCTGCAAGCTTGAAAGCATCGTCACCGGAAAGAACCTTGCCGCCGCTTGCTTCAAGCTTCTTCATCATTTCTTCAAGGATGGAAAGGCCTGCATCTATTGTGCGGTTAAAGCCCTCTTCTTCCATGCTGATAACCTTTTTAATATACTCTGCCTTTTCGGAAAGCTCGGGATATGCGCCACAGCTTTCGTGAATAACCGTATCACATACGTCATGCAGGAAGGTACCCTGTATGCCGAGAAGTCTGCCGTGACGGGCAGCACGGCGAAGAAGGCGACGGAGAACATAACCGCGACCTTCATTTGACGGCATAACGCCATCACAAACCATCATTGTAGTGGAACGGATGTGGTCTGTTATGATGCGGAGAGAAATGTCCGTCTTGGCATCATCGCCGTAGTTAACCTTTGCAATACGTGAAATATGCGCTGTTACATTTTTTACAGTGTCAACATCAAAGAGCGAATTTACGCCCTGCATGATGCAGGCAAGACGTTCAAGACCCATACCTGTGTCAATGTTCTTCTGCTTGAGCTCGGTATAATTGTCGTTGCCGTCGTTATTGAACTGTGTGAAAACGAGGTTCCAGAACTCTACATATCTGTCACAGTCACAGCCAACCTTACAGTCAGGAGAGCCACAGCCGTTTTCAGGGCCGCGGTCAAAGTAAATCTCAGAGCACGGACCGCACGGACCCGCACCGATCTCCCAGAAGTTATCTTCCTTGCCGAGTCTGACCATATGAGACGGGTCAACGCCGTGTTCATTTACCCACATGTTATAGGTTTCATCATCGTCGAGATAAACGGAAACATAAAGCTTGTCCTTCGGAATTTCGAGCACCTCTGTAACAAACTCCCATGCCCATTTGGTGGCATCAGCCTTGAAGTAGTCGCCGAACGAGAAGTTGCCGAGCATTTCAAAGAAGGTGCCGTGGCGTGAGGTCTTACCTACGCGCTCAATGTCGGGAGTGCGGATGCACTTCTGGCATGTTGTGACACGCTTTCTCGGCGGAGTTGCCTCGCCCGAGAAGTACGGCTTCATCGGTGCCATGCCCGAATTTATAAGCAAAAGCGAATTGTCGCCCTGCGGAAGGAGCGGAAAGCTCTTAAGCCTCAAGTGACCCTTGCTTTCAAAAAAGCTCAGATACTTTTCACGAAGCTCATTTAAACCCATATACTGCATTTTTGATAACCTCCGATGTATATGCTTAATTTATTTTTATATACCAAGTCATTTTTATACAGATAACATTATACACCCGAACACTCGCCCGTGTCAAATAATATGTTCATATTAAATTTATAATATAAAATGCAGGTGACTTCTTGTAATTTATTGTAAAATGACGTATAATATAGTAAATCATTTTTGGAGAGTGTTCTGCTTATGAAAAAAACATTATCTATTATCCTTTTCATCGCTTTATGTGCCGTTCTTTTATGCGGCTGCAATACCGGCTTAAAGGAGCCGCCCGAATTCGGTTTCCTTGTTGCCGACCAGTTTACCGACTACAAGCTCGGAAACGTAAAGGAGCTTGTTCCCGAAAAGACCATTACGGACAGCATCATAGACCCCATCCTCGTCAACTTCCCATCTGCTGACAAGGGTCTTGAGGCGCTTCGCGAAAAGCAAATCCACGGCATGGTTCTTCCTGCAGTGTATGCAAACCACACAATGGAGACCTCCGAAGATTTCCTTAAGCTTCATACAACGTTTATAGAAAAACAGCTCCGTGCCGTTTCAATGATATCCTCCGAGCGCATCATGATTGCAAATGCCGCCATAACAAAAATACAGAGCAACGGCACAGCGAAAAAAATAGCGATGGAGCACTGGGGCATTGGCAACCCCGACGACCCGTACACACGTCCGTCGGATTACGAAAAGGCCGAGGGTCGAGTTCTCACTATCGGCATCTGCAGTGATGAGAATTTCCCCTACAACTACCGTTCCGATGACGGAAGCCTTGTCGGCATCAACGTTGACACTGCATATGAAATTGCCGCAGGCTCGTATGCGGATCTTGTGATTAAAGAATACCCCGAGGACGAGCTTCTTCACGCACTTGAACACGACGAAGTTGACCTTGTTATGTCACAGTTTGTTGAGGACGAGAAAAAGCCCATGGATCCGAAATATCTCTGCACTCATCCGTATTGTGACGCATCCACCTATATTCTTCTCCGCTCACCGCTTCTTGATGTCAAAAACAAACAGTAACCAAAGAAATAGAAATCTCCTGCACTACGGTGCAGGAGATTTCTATTTCTTTATAATTCCAAGCGACTCATGGAAAACTCCGCCGTTCTCAACATGTTTTTTTACCTTTTCGGCAAAGGATGAAGCAGCTGAAAACTTCGCCAAATTTTCCTTTGTTGTGTCCCAACGGAACACATATTTCAAAATGGCATAAGAGTCTTCCTCTTCAACGATTTCAAACAGGCTCTGAAACTTCAGCATGTTACTGTTATCATTGAGAAAATCACGAAGCTTACTGTCAAGAAGCCACGAATGGCATGTGAAGTAACGATACGAAAACTCGGGAAAGTGTTTCTCAAAAAACACCTTTGCCGCATCTATCGATTTTAAGCACTCATCACGGTCAAGCTTTTCGCCTGCACAAATATGAATCTCAAGTACATTTTCGCCCCGAGTGATTCTTCCGTCAGGCGTTCCGTGCTCTGACGGCGCCATACAAAACTGCAGTCTGCCGAGCTTGATAAGCTTCATTGTGACGTGGCGTTTAAGCCACGACGTTTCAGAAAGACCGAGACAGCCGTGCACCTCGTAATGAGTTTTTGCCCATATGACGATATCGTTTAACGTGTCAAAAAGATACTTTTCATCAATACCCTTTTTTTCATATACTTTCTGCAGATTCTCACAGAAATACAGAAACATGAGAAGATTTCTCTCAAAATCGACGGTATCGTCATACTCCTCTGCCGAACACGGAAAAATCTCTGCTTTTTCGAGCAGTTCGTCAAATGCCTTGTCCCAGCTTTCCGGGAAGCCGAGCCTTGCATACCATTTTCTTATAATACTCTTCATTTACTTTGAAAGCTTTTCCCTATAATAGTCCATAGTAAGCTTTACGCCCTCTTCGAGAGTATACTGAATCTCATATCCGAGAACTGTGCGAAGCTTTGTATTGTCAAGATAGCTGTGGAGAATATCCCCCTTGCGTGCTTCACGGTACTCTGCCTTGACCTTGCCGTCGGACATTATATCAACAAGCTCGTTTACGGTTGTTTTTTTGCAGGTAGCTACATTTATAATCTCATTGTCACCCTTGTCGAGTGCCGCAAAGTTTGCGCCTGCAATATCACCGACGTATACAAAGTCGCGCGTCTGCTCACCGTCACCGAAAATAATCGGGGTTTCACCGCGAAGCAGCTTATCGGTAAATATCGACACAACGCCGCCCTCGCCCTTGGGGTCCTGACGGATTCCGAAGACATTTGCATAGCGAAGAATCGTGTATTTAAAGCCATACATATCGGAGAAGGTTTTTATGTAATACTCCGGCGTGAACTTTGAAATGCCGTAAAATGACATCGGAGCCTTCGGGTGATTTTCATCGACCGGAAGATATTCGGGGTTTCCGTATACAGCGGCAGACGATGCGTATATAATTTTCTTGACGCCGAAGTCACGGACCGCTTCAAGAACCTTAACCGTACCGACAACATTAGTTTCGGCATCGAAGGAGGATTCACGGATGGACTTCTGAATGTCTATCTGTGCCGCCTCGTGATAAATGACATCGGGAGAAAACTCTTCTACAGCATCGCGGAACGCCTTATCACGGATATCAACCTCATAAAACTTTGCTTTGGGGTTTAAGTTTGCAATATTACCTGTAGAAAGGTTGTCGCATACTGCAACCTCGTGACCTGCCTTGCAAAGAAGATCTGTTATGTGCGACCCGATAAAGCCGCAACCGCCTGTAACCAATACTTTCATAAGATACACCCTCTTGTTATATTTTTAAGAAATCACGCATCTTTGCTATCATTTCCTCGGCATGCTCTTTAGATTCCATCTCGCAGAATATACGGATGAGCGGTTCGGTGCCGGAGAATCTTGCAATAATCCAGCCGCCGTTTTCAAAGACAACCTTGACACCGTCTGCACGGCTTACACTTGCAATTCCGGTTCCGAAATCGGGAAGTGCCTCATCCACATAAAGGACACGGCGCACCTCTTCCTTTTTCTCCTCTGAAAACTTTGTATCAAACTCGCACATCTGCATATATCCGTATTTTTCATAAATCTCGCCGAGCATATCGGAGAGATGCTTGCCCGTCGTACAAATCATTTCGACGAGAAGTGACGATGCAAAAATACCGTCCTTGCCCTTGATGTGACCTCGGATAGTGAGACCACCGGAGGACTCACCGCCGATGAGCGCATCGGTTTTTTCCATCATACCGCTTATGTGCTTAAAGCCTACGGGAACCTCATGGCACTTCTGACCGAAGTCAGCAGCGATGCGGTCAAGGATGCAGGTCGTTGCAATGTTTCTTACGACATCACCTCTCCAGCCCTTGTACTTGAGCAGGTAATAATAAAGCAGCATCATAATCTCGTTGGGATGGACAAACTTGCCGTTTTCGTCAATTATACCGATACGGTCAGCATCGCCGTCAGTGCCTATACCAAGGTCGTACTTTTCTTCAACAACCATGTTGGAAAGCTTTGAAAGGGTATGTGCCGACGGTGACGGAAGCCTTCCGCCAAAGAGCGTGTCATGGCGTTCATGGATGGTATCAACATCACAGCGTGCGGTCATAAGGATTGTCTGCAACGCTGTCTTTGAAACACCGAACATCGGGTCAAGAAGCACACGCATGTTGCACTTTCTGATAGCATCCATGTTTATCATGCTTATTATACTATCAATGTAAGAATTATACAAGTCAGCAATTTTTATAATGCCTGCCTTTTTGCCTTCCTCGAAGCTCATCCTGCGCACCGTAACGCCTGCCTCTATTCTCTTTTCAAAGCCACGGGTGATTTCGATATCAGCATCACGGCCGCCTTCAATGAATACCTTTATTCCGTTATATTCTGCAGGGTTGTGGCTTGCGGTTATAGCCATGCCGTAAGGTGTTTTCAAGCTTTTAACGCCGTACATTATAAGCGGTGTCGGAGCAATTCTGTCAACAAAGTGAACAGTTATTCCGTTACCTGCAAAAACCTCGGCAACCCACTGCGCCGCAAAATCGGAAAGGAAGCGGCGGTCGTAGCCTATTACAATTCCTGTATCTTTCTTACCTTTTTCGATAATATCGTCTGCAACTGCCTGAGCGAGCGAAACAATGTTGGACTTAATAAATTCATCGCCGATTATGGCACGCCAACCACCTGTACCGAATTTTATCATCTTATGTACCTCCTAATCTACTCTTACGCCGGTATCCTGCTTCAGCACCTTGCCGGGATAGCCGAGCTTTTCAACTGCTTTTATAATGTCATCCGCCTTGTCTGCCGGAGCGTATACGAAGCAACAGCCGCCACCGCCGGAGCCGTTTATCTTACCGCCGTATGCGCCGTTGGCAATCGCACAGTCAAGAATCTTTTCAATCGTTGCGGTTGAAATGCCGAGACCGTCACGAAGGTTTTTGTGGTGAGCATAGATGAGGCGACCGAGCTCTTCGTCTATATCGCCGTCGGAGGAAAGAAGCTCGATGCCCTTTTTGAGAATTTTGTAGTTGTCAATGTTCGTGAGGACCTTTTTGCGACGGAAATCGTCAAGTTTATCAACAAGTGCGACATCAGCACCGCCGAAAGCGAGATGGTGGATGCCCTGTACTCCGTATTCTTTCAGAAGCTCAAGACCCTCAAGGGTCGGAATCTTTGAGGCGGCAAGAACGTTGAGCGTGTCTTTTCTTTCAAGCGAGTCAAACAGAATGAACACGCCCGAAAGCTTTCTTTCAATCGGGAATGCCTCGGTACCGTTTTCAAACTTGAGATTTATAAGACCGCCGAGAGCCGATGCGTACTGATCCATCATACCGCCCGGATGACCGAACTCTGCAACCTCTGCATCAAACGCAAGACGTGCAATCTTGTACGGATCCTTTGCATCGGGGTGACCGATGCCCTCAAGCAGGGCTTTTACTATCGCAACAACCATGGTACTGGACGAGCACATACCCTTGCCGATCGGAATTTCGGAATCCATCTTGATATCAAAGCCCGAAAGCTCATATCCCTTTTTCATGAGGACATTTATCGTGCTCCTCATAAAGTCTTCGTCGCTGTCATAGACAATCTCCTTTGAAATGTCCGTGCAGTATTCCTGATAGAGTCCCTCTGTATTTTCGCAATTCAGGGTGTCAAGCTTTTCATCGCGAATCTTAATTCTGATTATGCTGTCTTCACGCGGAGTAATCTCAGCCGAAAAGCGAAGATTGATTGCAACGGCAACAACCTCAAGGCCGAGATAGTCCTGATGCTCTCCGAAAAGACAAAGTCTGCTGGGATTTGATATTCTGATAGCTTTATTCATATCCAAAATCTCCTCTTGCAAAAAATGCTTTATTTGTTTATTATTATAATTAGGAACATCACATTTGTCTTTATATTATATGATGTTTGCTTTGCACTTTCGGACAATTCTCAACAACGAGGTGTTTTCAATGGATAACTTCATACCCACAAAGCTCGGCGCGGAGCTTGAAATAACACACATTGTTACTTTGCATGATTTTAAGTACACCCCCGATTTTCTCTTCACGGGAGAAAGCCATGATTTCTGGGAGCTTGCGTTCATCAGAAGCGGTTCTGTAGGGGTTATGGCAGGCAGTAACGGATATGTTTTAAAAAGCGGAGAGGCCATATTCCACAGCCCGAATGAATATCACAACATCTGGGCAAACCGCGATGCGGCAGAGGTTGTCATAATTTCGTTCATGTCAGACTCACCCTCCATGCGTTTTTTTGAGAAACGCATGCTTGCACTGTCCGGGGATGAAATCTCAATAATTGATAAGCTGCTTGCCCTCGGTGAAGAAACATTTTCTGAGCCTCCGAATATTCTTTATCAGAAAAAGCTCAACATACGCCCCGATGCAAAGCGCGGAAATCTCCAGCTTTTAAAGCTCTGCCTTGAGGAGCTTCTGATACGAATGATGCAAAGCTCGGAAATAATTGACCGTCAGGAGAGAAAAAGCGGAGAAGCCGGAAGTAAGAATGACCGACTCATAACCGAAGCCATTATAAAAACGCTTACCGAAAAGATATACGGAACAACCACGCTTGACGAGGTCTGCTCCGGCGTGCTTTTCAGCAAAAGTCACTTAAAAGCCCTTTTCAAGAAAAACACGGGCTATTCCATCATGGATTATTACACGCACTTAAAGGTTGAACGGGCAAAAATTCTGATAAAAGAAGGGGAACTGTCAATTTCCGATATTGCCGAGCTTCTCGGATATGCTTCTATACATTATTTTTCAAGGGTCTTTAAATCAAAAACGGGAATGTCTCCCACCGAATATAAAAAAACTTAGGGGTGTAAAAACGTGTTTTTTACACCCCTTTATAATATTTACATAGGATTTACTTACCTAATCTTTCAGAGTTAACATCTTATGAGTTATACTTTTTGTAAAGTAAGACAAAATATAATTTAAGGAGATGTTTGAAAATGAAAAAATATCTGTGTGTCTTCTACTGCGTAATGGTTCTTTTCACAATCCTCGCCGCCTGTACCTCTTCCGATCAAAGTACGGTAGCAACCGACGGCTCCACTTCAATGGAGAAGGTTATGGGTTTTCTCAGCGAGGGGTATATGGCAGAAAACCCCGACACAAAAATAACGTTTAACCCTACAGGCTCCGCCGCCGGTATCCGTGCCGCATCAGAAGGACGCTGTGATATCGGACTATCAAGCCGTGATTTAGAAGACGAAGAAAAGGCAGAGCTTAATGCAACAGTAGTTGCAATTGACGGTATTGCAATAATCGTAAATCCCGAAAATCCTGTAACCGGCTTATCCATAGAACAGATTGCAGCACTGTATAAAGGCGAGGTTACAAATTGGAGCGAAGTTGGCGGAGCTGATGCCCCCGTTGTACTTATCGGCAGAGAGGCAGCCTCCGGCACAAGAGACGGCTTTGAATCAATCACAGCTACAAAGGATTTGTGCAAATATTCACAGGAGCTTACTTCAACAGGCGATGTTGTGCAGACAGTAGCCTCTAACCCCAATGCAATCGGCTATGCTTCTGTTGCATCTGTAAGAGAGACAGTAAAGCAGATTTCCGTAGAGGGTGTAGCTCCTACAACAGAAACAATCCAAAACGGCACCTACAAGGTTCAGCGCAGCTTTATCTTCGTAACAAAGAAAAACGCAGAGCTGACTGATGCCGCAAAAGAGTTCTTTGATTTTGCAACCTCCGAAGCAGCAGACGATTTAATTATAAAAGCAGGAGCAGTCCCGGTATCAAGATAAGGAGCAAAGAGAATGAGGAGAATAAAAAAAACAGCAAATTTTATTGAAAAAGCAATGAATACAATCTTCACATCTTGCGGATTTTTGGCTGTCTTCTTTGTCATTCTCATTACCGGATTTTTACTTACATCAGGTATTCCTGCTATTGGCAAAATCGGAATTTATGACTTCCTGTTCGGGACGGAGTGGACCCCAACCTCCGCAACTGCATCTTACGGCATTTTACCGTTTATTCTTACATCGGTGTACGGAACGCTCGGCGCAATAATAATTGGTGTGCCGTTAGGGCTTATGTGTGCAATATTTATCTCTAAAATGGCAAATCCCAAAATAGCTAAAACTGTTCGCGCAAGTGTTGACCTGCTTTCGGGAATACCCTCAGTTGTTTACGGTCTTGTAGGTATGATAATAATTGTACCGCTTGTGCGAAAAGCTTTTAATCTGCCGGACGGAGCAAATTTATTCTCGGCAATTATAGTTTTAACAGTTATGATATTACCGTCGGTAATATCGGTATCGGAAACCGCAATCAGAGCCGTACCAAAGGAATATGAAGAAGCATCACTTGCACTTGGCGCAACTAAAACCGAAACGGTTTTCAAGGTAATCGTACCGGCGGCAAAAAGCGGAATACTTACATCTGTTGCGCTTGGTATCGGCAGAAGCATCGGCGAAGCAATGGCGGTTATGATGGTTTCGGGAAATGTTGCAAATATGCCCGGACTTTTCAAAAGTGTGCGCTTTCTTACAACAGCGGTTGCAAGTGAAATGTCATATTCATCAGGTCTTCATCGGGAAGTTCTTTTTTCAATCGCATTGGTGCTGTTCGTGTTTATATTGATAATCAACCTTCTGTTGAATCTGATGGTAAAAAAGGATAAAAGGTGAGTCCATGCAAGATAAAATATCAACAAAAAGAAAAGTCAAATGTGCTATCTTAAATATTTTCACATACCTATCGGCAGGAGTTATATGCCTTATCCTACTTGGACTTACAGGCTACATCTTATACAGAGGTTTGCCGCATATTTCGCTCGAATTTCTTACGTCAAAGCCGAGCCTTATTCATGAAACTGTCGGCATACTTCCGAACATACTGAACACCGTATATATTATTTTGATAACCATTGTTATCACACTTCCCATTGGTATCGGAGCGGCTATTTACCTAAACGAATATGCCGAAAACAAAAGGGTTATCCGCATAATCGAGCTTGCAACCGAGACACTGTCGGGTATTCCGTCAATCATTTACGGTTTGGTAGGTATGCTGATATTTGTTCAGTTCTTTTCACTCGGCACAAGCTTACTTGCAGGCTCGCTTACACTCGTTATTATGACACTACCGACAGTAATAAGGACAACACAAGAGAGCCTTAAAACTGTTCCGCAGGGCTATCGTGAAGGCTCGCTTGCATTAGGTGCAGGAAAATGGTATATGATACGCACTGTAGTACTTCCCTCAGCCATTGACGGAATTGTAACCGGTTGCATTTTGTCCGTCGGAAGAATTGTCGGCGAAAGTGCGGCTCTTCTCTTTACGGCAGGCATGGCAAATGAAGTTCTCGGAATTTTGGATGCGGTAAAGCCCGGCAATGCAGGCTCATCGCTTACGGTTGCACTTTATATGTATGCAAAAGAACGCGGCGAATTTGAAATCGCTTTTGCAATAGCGGCAATACTTTTGTCTCTTACATTTGTAATCAATATGAGTGCAAAGCTTACTGCTAAAATACTAAAAAAGAAAGGGGCAAACTGATGGGTAAAATCTGCGCGAAAAACCTTAATTTATGGTACACTGTAAATCATGCCTTGAAGGACATTAACATAGAGCTTCCCGAAAGACGGATTACGGCACTTATCGGTCCTTCGGGATGCGGTAAATCTACATTTTTAAAAAGCCTCAACCGCATGAACGATTTGGTTGAGGGCTGCAGGCTGACGGGAGAAATCCGTCTCGACGGAGTTGACATTTACAAGGATACGGATGTAAACATTTTAAGAAAAAAGGTCGGCATGGTTTTCCAAAAGCCCAACCCGTTTCCTATGAGCATTTATGACAACATCGCATACGGACCCCGTATTCACGGCATCAAGTCAAAAGTGCAGCTTGATGAAATAGTTGAGCGTTCGTTGCGTCAGGCTGCAATTTGGGATGAATGCAAAGACCGACTCAAAAAGAGTGCTCTCAGCATGAGTGGCGGTCAGCAGCAAAGACTTTGTATTGCAAGAGCTTTGGCAGTAGAGCCGGATATTTTGCTTATGGACGAGCCGACATCGGCGTTAGATCCTATCTCTACATCAAAAATCGAAGATTTGGCAGTAGAGCTTAAAGAAAAATATACAATCGTTATGGTTACGCACAATATGCAGCAGGCGGCAAGAATTGCGGACAGGACTGCCTTTTTTCTTCTCGGAGAGCTTATAGAGTATGACGATACGGATAAAATGTTCTCCGATCCCAAGGACAAAAGATGCGAAGATTATATTACCGGGAGGTTCGGATAATGAGAAACCGATTCGATATGCAGCTTGCGGAGCTCCACCGTGAATTGATAGCCATGGGCGCATTATGCGAGGAAGCCATTGCAGGCTGTTTTAAGTATCTTACGGAAAACGACGAGAGCATATGCGACAATGTACTGGAAACCGACAGGCAAATAGACAGGAAGGAACGCGAAATTGAAGCCTTGTGCATGAAGCTTCTTCTGCATCAGCAGCCCGTCGCACGCGACCTGCGAGTTGTTTCTTCCGCTCTTAAAATCATATCCGATATGGAACGAATAGGCGATCAGGCATCTGACATTGCAGAAATTGTACAGTATGTTCACGGAGCAGGACTTAAAGCAGAAACGCATATAGCCGATATGGCAAGGGCAACAATTCAAATGGTAACGGACAGCATAGAGTCTTTTGTAAATAATGATATTTCTTTGGCAAATGAAGTTATACGGCACGACGATGTCGTGGATGCCCTCTTCTGTGACATAAAAAATGAGCTTATACAGACCTTTCAGGCAGAGCATGAGGACTCGGCAGAGGTTTTGCTCGATATGCTCATGATTGCAAAATATTTTGAGCGCATAGGTGACCATGCAGAAAATATTGCAGAATGGGTTATATACTCCATTACCGGCAAGCATGCAGATTTTGAAATATAATTGAAATTCTCCCAAAATGCAGATATAATATACAGTAACAGGAGGTAATTTGCATGATTTACTTCATTGAAGACGACGACAACATAAGAAAGCTTGTCTGCTACGCACTCTCACATGAAGGCTATGAGGTGACCGGCTTGTCGACCCCCCGCGCCTTCCGCGCAAAACTACACAGTTGCCTGCCGGAGCTTATCCTGCTTGACATAATGCTTCCCGAGGAGGACGGACTTTCAATACTGAAATGGCTCAAAAGCGAAGCGGCGACAGAAAACATCCCCGTTATCATGCTCACCGCAAAGGGCAGTGAGTTTGATAAGGTAACGGGGCTTGACCTCGGTGCCGACGACTATATTTCAAAGCCTTTTGGAATGACCGAGCTTCTTTCCCGTGTCCGTGCAGTCTTGCGGAGATATGAAAAAACACGTATACCCTCTGAAAAAACATACAGTATAGGGAAGCTGTTTGTTGACCCATCAAAACACATTATTGAGGTTGCTTCCTCTCCCGTTACCCTTTCTTTCAAGGAATATTCTCTTTTGCTTATGCTCCTCGAGGCTGACGGACGTGTAGTCAGCAGAAACGACCTTCTCACCAAAATCTGGGGTGAGTTTTACGACGATTCCAGAACCCTTGATGTACATATACGAAAGCTCCGTGTAAAGCTTGGCATCTGCGGAGAGCTGATACGCACAGTGAAAAGCATCGGATATAAGCTCGGAGGAGACGGGGATGAATAAAAAGATTTTCCGCTCAACATTACTTGTCGCTCTTGTTGTTCTCTTTGCAAGTGTCGTGCTGATACTCGGTATATTGCTTGACTTTTTTGAACGGCAGATACGAAACGAGCTAAAAAGCGAAGCGGCGTACATATCTCACGCGATACAGACGTCAGGTCCCTCTTTTTTTGAAAATCTCGAGAGTCCCGACAAACGCATAACTCTGATATCCCCCGACGGCAACGTAATTGCCGACACATCAGGGGGCGACGCAATTACCGACAATCAAGCCAAACACGAAGAAATACGCAAGGCGCTTTCTTCGGGAGAAGGTACAAGCATAAGATATTCGGGCACACGCACCGAAAAAACAATATACTATGCAATAAGACTTGATGACGGAAATGTACTCAGAGTTTCTACAACACAGTTTTCCGCCTTCACCATTCTTCTCGGGCTTTTGCACCCGATGATTTTTGTATTTGTCATTGCTTTTATCTTATCACTCGTTCTGTCCTACCGCATATCATCAAGCATCGTAAAGCCGATAAACTCACTCAATCTTGACAACCCCACGGCATGCAATACATACGAGGAGCTTTCTCCCCTCTTGTCAAAAATAGCTGCTCAAGGTCGTATCATTGAACGCAGAATAAAGGAGGAGCGCCGCAAACGTGAAGAGTTTCTGCTCATAACAGAAAATATGAGCGAGGGTTTTCTCACGCTCGATGAGGTCGGCAACATCCTCACCTATAACAGTGCGGCACTGAGACTTCTCGGGATGGAGAATCCGGACGGTGCAAACCTGCTGACGTTCAATTGTGCCGGTGAATTGCGCACGCTCGTAAGCAACGTCCTCGACGGAAACAGAACCGAGTGTGAAATATCACTTAACGGCAAAATATACAACATAATTGCAAATCCCGTTTTTGACGAGGGCAAGGTTATCGGTGCAATAATTATAATTCTCGATATTACCGAAGAGCACGGGCGCGAACAGCTGCGCCGTGAGTTTACATCAAATGTCTCACATGAGCTTAAAACTCCCCTCACATCCATCTCGGGATTTGCAGAAATTATGAAATCGGGAGAAACTGACCCTTCTACGGTTGTTGATTTTTCAAGCTCTATTTACGATGAGGCACAGCGGCTTATAACGCTTGTAAGCGATATTATAAAGCTCTCTGAGCTTGATGAAGGCTCAGTTCAGATTGACAAAGAAACCGTGGATCTTTATGAGCTTTCCTGCGAAATAGTGTCAAGACTTTCATCAAATGCAGAAAAAGCCGCGGTAATGCTTTCGGTTTCCGGTGTCCACGCCGAAATATGCGGAGCGAGAAAAATCCTTGACGAAATGATTTATAACCTTTGCGACAACGCAATAAAATATAACCGCAGAAACGGACGGGCAGATATTCTGATTTCCGAGGATGAGGCAAGCGTAAAGCTGACCGTAAGTGATACGGGAATAGGAATTCCGGCCTCTGAGCAAAGCCGTGTTTTTGAACGTTTTTACAGGGTTGATAAGAGCCATTCCAAGGATGTCGGCGGCACAGGTCTCGGTCTTTCAATCGTAAAGCACGGTTCAATTTACCACAACGCTTCTATTGACCTTGACAGCACCCCCGAAAAAGGGACTGCAATAACGGTTACGTTTAAAAAGAGCTGTGATGTTTAATCACAGCTCTTTTCGCGTTGATAAACCTGTGTGCCACCTCATCCGACGGCTATGCCGCCACCTTCCCCTCAAGGGGAAGGCTTGGAATTACGCATTTTTAAGGCTTCCCCTTGAGGGGAAGCTGTCACGGAGTGACTGATGAGGTGTAGGTTGCGAATGCAACCGTTAATCACAGCTCTTTTTTTCGTGTTAAGAATTCTTTTATTTTCTGCTTTATGCTGTTAAGCGGCACAAACATGGTGCAGCTTCGCCCCGTGTAACAAAGGATATACGGACACTGAGTCTCTCTTTTGTCAAGCTCGTAAAGGGCCTTGCCCGTCTTGCAGCGTGTGCATAAATTTTTTCCGCATCTTTTCATATCACTTCATCCTACTTTCTTGCCGTCATCTTCCCAGTCTGCCATTCAAAAAATACCCTTTCATGCCCAGAGGTGCAAGAAACAGCACCGAAAGCATTATCGCGTGACCGATAAGAGTTGACTCAAGCCATCCAAGCTCTGCAGTTGAAAACATCGCAAACTTATATATGCCAAACATAACAGTATGAATAATATTGCCTGCTTCGGCATATCCGAAGAGACCTCCGATAAGATTGCCTAAAGGACGTACAAGCAACGAAAGCACTATAACTAAAATGTATGCCGTAATGTTTATAACAAAATAGTCAAATCTTTCCTCGACGACAAACATGCTTATCCGGAATTCGATTATCTGGACAACAGCAAAAAACAGCATTCCGCACAAAAGTGCAATCCCAAACGAGCTGTTGCTGTCAGAAATAACGTCTATGCTGTTAAGAGCAACAAATAATGATGAAAGTCCCATGCTCCATAAAAGCAAATTCCGAAAGCGTACAGAAAACATTTGCATTTTTTATTCTCCCGTTAAAGAAGCCTGCACCCGAGGCGCAGGCTTCTTTTGTGTCTCAGTTACCGATGGCGCTTATTAACCGAAGATATGGCTGCCGTTGCCTGTGGCATTGCCTGTTCCGGTTCCGTCTGCGTTATCTTCGACTCCGAGTCCGGGAACTGCTGAAGTTGTGATAATGTCGGTACCAAGTCTGATTAAATCAAGCTTCGGTGCTTCATACTTTTTCATTTTCTTATCCTCCTCTTTTTAGTTACCCAGTGTGTAAATTTTATCTATTGTGGTTTCCTTGCCATATTCGTAGTCACCGTTGAACTTTACCGCAAACGGGCGTATGGTGAGCGGTGTGGAAGCCTCGTAGAGTTCTGTATTAAAGTACAGATTTGCAAAATTGATATACTGGCTTCCTGCACCAAATTCCGATGCCGGAATTGTGGTATCAACACCGTCAAATGTCGCCGTCATGTTTTTGTATACAACAGTTGAGTAAAGCTCTACCGCCTCTGCATCTCCGATAGTAACCTCAAAGCCTACCTTTGCATAGCTTGTTGATTTAATACCCGATGCAACCGCAACACGGTAATATTCTTTGCCCTCAATTTCCACAATCGGGTAATCGAAGAGAACGAGGTTTTTGGA
>JAFQSU010000090.1 GCA_017409405.1 Oscillospiraceae bacterium
AGGTTACCCGAAGGCGTACATAGGTACGTCGAGAGGCGAAGTTTGTTCGTAGCAAAAAGGCTTCTATATACAGAAAAATCGAATAATATGAGATTTTTCAACAATATTTCACGTCTTAATAATTACAAGCTAACTGTAATCAGTACTATTACCGTCTTTTTGCGTTCTGGACTTTTTTTACATCCCCTTCACTACGGTTTTATTTATTAAGAGAATTGTATAGCATAACCGCAAGCTCACCGCGTGTTACGTGCCTTTTGGGGGCAAAGCATGCATTTCCGTTGCCTGAAACCATGCCTATACCCTTTGCGATGGCAACATATCCGATTCTCTCAGCGGAAATCTCAGCCTCATCTGCAAAGCCTGTTTTGTATATTCCGCGAATTTCTGCCGCCTTGCCAAAGCCGAGCATGCGGACAAGATATGAAACCGCTTCCTCGCGCGATACAAGAGAGTCGGGCTTTTTCTCGGACTTCTTTATTATCTCACGCGAGATGAAGCTGTCTACAAGGTATTTGTAGTCTTCATCGGTAAGGTTGTAGCCGTAGCCGCCGTTGAATCTCTCAGCAAGAAGGACTATTTCCTTCTGCGTTATCTTCTCATCCGGGCGGAAGGTTTCTTCATACGAGAGCACAATTCCGTTTTCGGAAAGCACCTTTATTGCAGTTTCCGCAAAATGTCCCTTGATATCCGGCTGCAGCTTATATTCCGCCGTATTCTCGGTGTCCTGACCCATACTCCAGTCATAGCCCTCGCCCGTTTTTGCATCTATATACACGGGAGCAGCATCGGAAAATCTGTATATCAGCGCAAGCTCCTCTGCGTTGCGGTCGGCGTACATTTCACGTCCGTTTCCGATATAAGAAAGCATCACGTCGCCATAGCTCATGTATTTTTCGGTCGCTTGTTCAAGAGAAATTATGCCCTCGGGAGAGTCGAATGTTATTTCCTTATCCCAATTTCTTGAGAACGAAAGAAGCTTGCCCGTGGACTCATCTACACGTATACGTATGTTGTTTTCTGCATACTCGATTCCGTTTTCGTTCTGCGTAAATACAACATATCCGCTGACTTCTTCTTCATCAAACACCTTCGCCTTTTCGGCAACGTCCTTTGCCCAGTTTCTTACAAACCGCTCTGCCGTTGCCTGCATTTCCTTGCGGCTCTTTATCTGTTTTTTGTTCGGATTGTACTTGAGATATGTATAAAACGATTTAAGCTCTCCTGTTTTTGCATCAAAGGTTGCGCTTGCAGATTCTCCGTCTGCATTTGTGAGGTAAACCTGAGCCTGATATTCGTTTTTGTCCTGAAAACTTGCAGTGCGTCGGTAATTCACTGTTTTTACGTTAAATGACGAAATTGCGGTACCCGACATCTTTTTTATGATTCCTGCAAGCTCGCTTTTCGAGAGAAGGCTCTCTACTTCTTCAATATTCGCTATTTCCTCTTCAGTAAGTGAGCTTTCTGCCTTGTCCATTGTTACGGAATCGTTTGTCGCACCGGAGGCGGCACCTCCGTCACCGGCTTCAGCCTCGCTGTCTCTGTACTCGACCGTAAATTCCTCACCCGTCACGGCATCTATCATCATCCCCGAGCGACGCGGCACGTACATGAGTACGGCATGCGCTTCATTCCGAAGTTTTTTGTACTGAAGCGAGATGCCTGCCATTTCAGAAAGAATACTTCCTGCCTGCTCGGCAGAAATAACATTTTCCTTGTCTGCAACCTTTTTTGCCTGCACCCAGTCGGAGCTCATTGAGATGACCTCTCCGGTATATTTATCAAGAGAGATGTATACAGAGTCGCCCGTTACGGGTATGCCGTCTTTTACCCTGCGAAAGTTTACACTTACGTTGTATGAATGAACAGAACCGATGCTTACCACGGCATCCGTATCAAGCTCTCCGGCATATGACGGATTTATTTTTGATATCCAGTCAAGGGCACGCTGTTTGTATTCTTCCTTTTTGTATGCGGCAATCCCTGTCTTGTCATAATCACGGTTTCCGTCACGGTAGCGATATGAAATGATTTCTCCCGAAGAAAGTGCCGTTATCCTTATTTCACTTGCATTTTCCTCAGTGTTGCGCCATGTGAGCTCATAAACGCTCTCATTGGCACCGGTATAGCTCTCGCTGATAAATTCGGTAAATTCCGTCGGAATTTCCGCCCTTGACTTTACCGTTTTCACGACTTCCGTAAGCTCGCTGTCTTCCGCAAACACGGACGGGAACAGCGAGAGCACCATAATAATGCTCAAAATTGCACACAATATTCTTTTCATTTTTACACACTCCTTTTCATGCTGTCATTTATTAGATAATTTTCCCTGCAAAAAAGTTTTAAACATTATCGCGCGTAAGATTTCTCACCCAGTCACCGCGACGCAGAAGAAGCCCTCCGACGACTGCCTTTATTGCATCCTCGGAAACCGCAAGAAGAAATACCGTTGTTATAGATGCATCAAACACAAATGCCGCAACAATGCACGCAGGAATTGACCACAGATACATAAATATTATGTCGAGCACCATTGCGACCCTTACGTTTCCTCCGCCGCGGAGCACGCCGACAATGACCATGTAGTTATACGTTTTGAAAATCACCCTCACAGCAGTCACAAGAATCATCATTCTCACGATGTCCTTTGCCTCACTCGTAACCTCAAAGACACGGAAAACGACCGGATCAAGAAGAAAAATATTTGTAAGAAGCGGAAACAGAGCCGTTATGAGCCCTGTAATAACCGACAGCGTGAGAAGCCAGTTTCCGGTTTTAATTACTTTCTCGCGCGATTTCCCTTCGCCTATCTCGTTTCCTATGATTACCGCCGCGGCTGTGCCGACACCTCCGCACAGAACGAGCATGATGCGTTCAAGACTTCCCGTTATCGAATATGCGGCAACTATATCCGCCGCGCCGTGCATGTGACCGAAAACAACGGCGTACATCGAATATCCGAAGCTCCACAGCGTTTCGTTTATGACTACGGGGGTTGCATATTTTATATAGTCCTTCGCTATAATCTTTCCTGGGCAAAGAAGTTTTTTTGGCATAAGCGGTATTTTTTTGTCCACAAAAAGGGCATATACCGCCACAAATACCACCTCAAAAATACGTGCTGTGAAGGTGGCATATGCCGCACCCTCAAGCCCGAGAGCCGGAAAGCCCAGCTTTCCGAAAATGAGTACCCAGTTGAGGAAAACGTTTATAAGCATTGAGCTTACAAGCACCGTCATTCCGAGCTTTGAATTTCCTGCGTTTCGCTGTGCGCCGAGATAGACGAGCGTGAGGCTGTTGAGAACAAACGAATATGCAACTATTTTTGAATATCTTGCCGCACAGTCAACAAGCATCGGGTCGTTTGTCGTAAGACTCATTATCTGCGCCGGAAAAAGAGTTATGGCCGTTGAGGTAAGCAAGGTAAATATAAACGAAAGATAAAAGCTCATGCCCATAACACGGTTTATTGCACCAAGGTCACGCTTTCCCCAGTACTGCGCTATAAGCACCGAGCCGCCGGACTGTATGCCGAAGGTAAAAAGCTGAAGAACGAAAAACACGGTATTTGCCTGATTGAGTCCTCCAAGCTCGTTCTGTCCGAGAGCCCCGACCATAAGGGTATCGGCAAGTCCGAGTGAAGAGCTTGCAAGATTTTGTAAAATTATCGGAAGCATAAGTGCCAGAAGGGCACGGTATTCAGCCGCAGGACGGCGAAGGGTCTTTAGCATCTTCTTTTCCTAACCTTTCTATATCTGCATAAAAACATTCATAACATCTTCGTATTCGGCAACTCCGTCACAAGCCGCAGTCGCACTTCCTGCGGCGGTGCCCAGTGCCAGAGCAAACCGGGCACCTCTTTCATAGCCTGCGACAAAGCCTGCAAGCATACTGTCACCTGCTGCAACGGTGCTTTTTACTTCCGTCTTGGGTGCGCGTATTTTATAAAAGTTGCCGTCGTCCGAGCGAAGCAGGGCACCGTTTTCGCCAAGCGAAACAAGCACATTTGAAACGCCTTTCCCGACAAGCTCTTCCGCTGCCGAAGCAAGTCTTTTTTCGTCCATGTCCCGTTCTCCGAAAAGGTCGCACATTTCATCATAATTCGGTTTTATGAGAAACGGCTTCTTCTCACATGCCATGCGCAGGGCGTCTCCCTCCATATCTGCAACAAACCTTGTGTGGGCGGAGGCGCTGATTATATTCTCAATGAGTCTTCCGCTTTCGCTGTCAGGGGCAGAGCCCGAAAGAATGAGCGTATCTTCTGATGTGAGCTTTTCTATTTTTCCGACAAGCTCCCGTTCTTCTTCAAGCCTTATAAACGGTCCCTTGCCGTTAACGGCGCTTTCCGTATCTGAATTTATCTTGACATTTATCCTTGATACATCCTGTATTTCACAAAAATCACAGCTTATGCCGCAGCGATGGCAAAGCCTCTCTATCTCCCTGCCGACATATCCGCCGCAAAAGCCGAGCGCAACAGACGGAACCCCGAGATTTTTAAGCATCGCGGAAACATTTATTCCTTTACCGCCGTAGGTATATGACTCATATTCACTTCTGTTAATCTTGCCTGTCTGCATACTCTTCGGGTGCATTGTATAATCTATCGAGGGGTTTAAAGTAACTGTATATATCATGTATTTTCCTCCAAATTCATCCATATTAAATTTACCATATAACAGTTTTGCAGTCAAGCACACGCACCAATCAGAAAAAAATATAATTTATTTCAAAAAAGTGTTGAAAAATTTTATAAACTATGGTAGAATTTACTGTACTTATGCAGATAAGCTTCGTCGTATATGCGACGTATATTTTTTCGGAGGTGTTTATTTTGAAACTCGCACTCACAATAGTTCAGCTTATTCTCTCACTTGCGCTCACAGCCATCGTTCTTCTCCAGCAGAGCCGCCGTACAGGTCTTTCGGGCACAATTTCCGGCGCTGCAGATACTTTCCTTTCCAAGAACAAGGCTGCATCCGTTGATGCTAAGCTTGCAAAGCTTACGGCTGTAATCGCTGCAATTTTCATCGTCATTACGCTCGTGCTGAATCTCGGTTTTATTGCGTAATTTAACAAGTCACATCGGTGCGCAGAGCGTTTTTGCTTTGCGCGCTTGTGTTTTATCAATAACAAAGGGGCTTTTAACTTGACTAATCCTAACATAAGAAACATCGCTATTATCGCTCACGTTGACCACGGCAAGACCACGCTCGTTGACGAGATGCTCAAGCAGAGCGGCACTTTCCGCGAAAATCAGGTTGTCGCAGATCGCGTAATGGACTCCAACGACTTAGAGCGTGAGCGCGGCATCACCATTCTTGCCAAAAACACATCTATCCGCTACGGAGACATTAAAATCAACATTATAGACACTCCCGGCCACGCCGATTTCGGCGGTGAGGTTGAGCGTGTTCTCAAAATGGTTGACGGCGTTATCCTTCTTGTCGATGCGGCAGAGGGACCGATGCCCCAGACCCGTTTTGTTCTCCAGAGAGCACTTGCCCTCGGTCACCGTGTCATTGTTGCAATAAACAAAATCGACCGCCAGGATGCAAGACTTGACGAAATTGAGGACGAGGTTCTTGAGCTCTTCATGGATCTTGAAGCGAATGACGACCAGCTCGACTCTCCGTTTCTCTTCTGCTCGGCACGTGCAGGCATTGCGTCGGAAAGTGCAGACGAAGAGGGAACTGACCTTCGCCCGCTCTTCGACAAGATTGTTGAATACATTCCTGCGCCCGAGGCAAACTGTGACGAGCCTATGCGCCTTCTCGTGTCATCCATCGACTATAATGATTATGTGGGCAGAATCGCCATCGGCCGTGTAGAATCGGGCATCATCCGCCAGAATCAGGAGATTGCGGTTTGTGACTATCACAATCTCCGTGAGCCCAAAAAGGCAAAAATCACTGCCATGTATCAGTTTGAGGGTCTTGAGCGTGTCCCCGTTACTGAGGCAAGTGCCGGAAACATCATATGCATCTCCGGCATATCCGAAATAACAATAGGCGATACTATCTGTGCTCCCGAAAATCCCGAACCCCTGCCCTTTGTAAAGATCTCAGAGCCGACGGTGGAAATGACCTTCTCGGTCAACGACTCTCCGTTTGCCGGACGTGAAGGCAAGTTCGTTACAACCCGAAACATAAAAGACCGTCTTGAGCGTGAGCTTTTAAAGGACGTTTCCCTCAAAGTCATGCCGTGTGACAACTCCTCGGATTCCTTTATCGTTTCAGGCAGAGGAGAAATGCACCTTTCCATACTCATTGAGACCATGCGCCGTGAGGGGTATGAGTTTCAGGTAAGCACTCCGCGCGTCCTCCTGCGTGAGATTGACGGGGTTGTGTGCGAACCTATGGAAGAGGTTGTGTGTGACGTTCCAGGCGATTGCAGCGGTGCTGTCATTGAAAAGCTCTGCTCACGTAAGGGCGAGCTTTTAAAGATGGCTCAGGTCGGCTCACGCACAAGGATCGAATTCATCATACCTGCACGCGGTCTTTTCGGATACAGAAACGAGTTTATGACCGATACGAAGGGTGAGGGCATCTTGAACTCCATCTTCCACGGCTATTCACCGTCAAAGGGAGATATCCCGAGACGTGCGACAGGCTCGCTGATTGCGTATGAAACGGGTGAAGCTGTGGGGTATGGCATATTCAATGTTCAGGACCGTGGCTCAATGTTTGTTTCTCCGGGTGATGAGGTATACGCCGGCATGATAGTCGGTGTGTCTTCAAAGGCGGATGACATAGTTGTAAACGTATGCAAGAAAAAACAGCTCACCAACATGCGTGCATCAGGCAGTGACGATGCGTTGCGCCTTGTTCCCCCTCGTATTCTCAGCCTTGAGCAGATGCTCGAGTTTCTCGCTGATGATGAGCTTCTTGAGGTTACCCCCAAGTCTCTCCGCATGAGAAAAAGACTTCTTGACCACGCCGCACGAATGAAGCTCCTCAAGGGCAAGCAACAATGACATTAAAAACTCCGCCGTACGGGGGAGTTTTTTTGAAATTTTAAATAAGAAGGTGTGTGTCATGCGTCACGGGTTTACAAAGCACAACAAAAACGGTGTTGTATTTCTCTCTGTTCCGTCCTTTGACGAAACAGGGCTGTGCGAAAGCTGCTTTTCCACAAGGCTCGGCGGAGTTTCCAAAGCTCCGCTTGACTCGATGAATCTCGGCTTTAACCGTGGTGATGATCGCTTGTCCGTCATGGAAAACCATGACCTTCTCGGCAAAGCGGCAGGTCTTCCTCTCAACCGTCTTGTTGCCTTTTCTCAGATACATGAAAACGGCGTTTGCGTTGCAACGTCGGATGATGCAGGAGAGGCTTTCCTTTCAGAAAAGCGTGAGTTTGACTCGGTTATCACCGCAACGCCCGAGCTTCCTGTTGCCACGTATCACGCAGACTGCGTCCCCGTGTTTCTTCTCGACCCTGTAAGGCGCGTCTGCGGCGTCGCTCATGCCGGATGGCGCGGCACTGCTCTGAAAACGCCTGCACGGGCGGTTTCAGAGATGGTTTCCCGTTTCGGATGTGATGCGTCCGATATTCTTGCCGCAATAGGCCCGTCCATAGGCAGCTGTTGCTTTGAAACCCATTCAGATGTTCCCGATGCCATGCTCTCCTCTTTCGGAGACGGTGCAAAACCTTTTATAGAAAGCCTTGAAAACGGGAAGTTTCGTGTGTCACTTCCGGGGCTCAACACGCTGTCTCTCCTTGAATGCGGAATACACGATGAAAATATAACCCTTTCCGATGAGTGTACCTGCTGTAAATCCGACCTGTATTGGTCTCATCGGAAAACAGGCGGCATCCGCGGAACAATGGCGGCGATAATAATGCTTAAAGAAGGAGTGTGAGGATATGAAGAAGCTTTTTTGTGTGCTTCTTCCCGTACTGTTTTTGCTTTCTTCATGCTATGTCTCGGACATAGAAGACAGCGGTATGGTCACAAGCGAAGAAAGCAATGAATATATCCCCGACAACAGTGTTTTCGGTGTCGCCTTCGCATCATGCGAAAGCTCTGACCCTTATACAACCTCGAACAAGCTGAATGCAGAGTTTATGGGTCTTGTGTGCGAGCCGTTGTTTTCCGTTTCAGACACCTTTGAGGTCACACCCGTCCTGTGCCGTGATTATTCATATTCTGACAGAGAATATACGTTCAACATAAAAGACGGTGTTACGTTTTCCGACGGAAGCGCACTCACAGCTTCAGATGTTGAGTATTCTCTGCGCGCGGCAATGGGCAGCGGCTCGTATTATGCCACGCGCCTTGCGATAATAGAGAATATATCGTCCTCCGACAGAGGAAATTTTGTAAAGGTGCGGCTTAAATATGACAACGCCCGATTCCCTGCACTTCTTGACATCCCGATAATCAAGCGCAACACAAGAAACAGCATCCCCCCAACGGGAACGGGGCTGTATGCGCCGAAGGATGATTTGTCCGCACTTGTCGCAAGGCGTGACCACCACAGCGGAAAAACTCCGGTTTATTCCGTAATCTCTATCTGTGATGTAACAAGCTCGGACGAGCTTATCTACGAATTTGACACGCATAATGTATCACTCCTCACGAGTGACCCTACGGGGAGCACACATATAACTCCGATAAGCCGCGCAGCTCGAACTAATGTTGTGACCACGCAGCTTCACTACCTTGGCTTTAACACGCGAAATGCAACACTTTCCGACAAATCCGTAAGACGTGCAATCGCCCGTGCAATAGACCGTGAAAATGCGGCTGCGGCAGACTTTGCTCTCATGGGAAATCCGGCAGAGCTTCCCGTTCATCCGAAAAGCTCTTCCTATCCGCACGAGTCTGCAAAAGACCTTTTCTATGACGGAGAGACGGCAATTTCCGTGAGTGCTCCTCTTACGATTCTCGTAAACTCGGACAACAGCGGAAAGCTTGCGGTATGCAAGCGGATAGCCGAAACACTTTCGAGACTCGGTGCGCCGACGACTGTGCGTGCTCTTCCGTTTGATGAATACACAAGCGCATTGCGCTCGGGAGATTTCACGCTTTATTATGCCGAGGTCGCACTCGGTGCAGACTTTGATATTACAAGGCTGATTTCCGGCTCACTCAATTTCGGCGGTTTTTATGATACTTCGCTTATAAACGCACACAGCGCATACCTTGCCGGAGATGAGGGCAAAAACGAATTCTTCCGCATATTCTGTGATACGGTTCCTTTTGCGCCGATAATGTTTAAAGACACCGCAATGTATACACAGGAAAACTTCTTCGAGAAAACATCTCCCACCTCGCAAAATATTTATAACAGTTTTTGCGACTGGACAGTTAAGAATATATCATAAGGTAGGTAAGCTATGAAAAGACACAGCGGTGTGCTGATGCACATTTCTTCACTCAACGGACCTTACGGAATAGGAACTCTCGGCAAGGCTGCACGCGATTTCTGCGAGTTTTTAAAATCTGCAGGCTTTTCGGCATGGCAGATGCTTCCCATAAATCCGCGAGGGCTCGGCTTTTCCCCGTACAATTCAATATCCTCTTTTGCAGGTGAGCCTCTTTTTATCGACCCCGAAGCTCTTTTTGAGGCAGGGCTTATCACAAAAGACGAGCTTCAAGCAGCGGAGATACCGAACACCGAGCGTGTTGATTTTAAAATAGTTATCCCCGAAAAAACAAGGCTTTTACGACTTGCTTATTCTCGCTTCAAGGATTTTTCGGGACTTCATGAATTCTGCGACCGAGAGGGTGCATGGCTTTCTGATTACGCTTCCTTTATGTCCATACGCGACGAGCTCGGCGGCATTGCATGGCAGCATTTCCCCCACGAGCTTCGTAATAAATCAGGGCTTTCTGAGTGGCGTGAGGCTCACCGTGACGATGAGAACTATTATAAGTTCGAGCAGTTTATGTTTTTCCGTCAGTGGGAAAGCCTTCGGAGCTTTGCAAAATCAAACGGAATTTCTCTTATAGGTGATGTTCCGATATATGTTGCTCTCGATTCATGCGACGTCTGGTCAGCCCCCGAAATATTCAACTTGAATGATGAGCTTTCCCCGTTTGACGTGTCCGGATGTCCTCCGGATGCCTTTTCTGCCGACGGTCAGCTTTGGGGAAATCCCACTTACCGTTGGGACAGACTTTCGGAGAGCGGATTCTCATGGTGGATTGCACGTCTTTCTCACTGTGCAAAGCTGTTTGATACGGTAAGGCTTGACCACTTCCGAGCATTTGAGGCATACTGGTCCGTTCCTTACGGTGCACAGACTGCCGTTTGCGGTCACTGGGAAAAGGGGCCCGGAAAACCGTTTTTTGATACGGTAAAAAAGGCACTGCCCGACCTTTCAATGATTGCCGAGGACTTAGGCTTTCTTACGGATGAGGTTTTCAGGCTTCGCGATGACTGTGGGCTTCCCGGTATGCGCGTGCTCCAGTTTGCATTTGACAGCGACGAAAACAACCTGTATCTTCCGCACAAGTATACGGAAAATTCCGTAGTATACACTGGCACACACGACAACGATACTCTCCGCGGCTTTATTGAGTCCGCACCCGTATACAGACTGGATTTTGCAAGAAGATATTTAAACCCGTCGGACGGCGAGCTTATGAGCGATGCCTTCCTGCGCGCCGCCTGGAGCTCATGTGCAAACCTTGCAATAGCACCGATGCAGGATTTACTCGGACTTCCTACCTCCGCGCGTATGAACACTCCTTCAACCGTGAACGACAAAAACTGGCGTTGGAGAATGCGCGAGGATGCAATAAAACCCGATATATCCGAAAAATTTATGCAACTCAATCGAACTCATTTCAGAATATAAACCGATACCTTCGTCATAGTTTATTATGACGGAGGTATTTTTACATGAATATAACAAAAATCAGTCGGCGGTCTGTTTTTCGCAATCTTGCGGCAATAGCCGCTTCCAATACGCTTCTCCAGATTCTCGGCTTCGTATATCGCATCTTTTTAAGCCGTATGACGGGTGCCGAGGGGCTTGGAATATATCAGCTCGTCATGCCCTTTTACTCGGTGCTGTCTTCCCTCACCCTTACGGGCTTTACCGTAGCGGTTGCTCGAATTTCGGCAGAGCGGTGTGCGCTTTCGGATTTTCACGGTGCAAGACGTGCCGTATCACTATCCCGGCTCTGCTTCATTGTGGCAGTCATTATACTTGCCTTTCCGGTGCTTGCAAACCGCCATGCGGTAGCCCGGGGCATTCTTGGTGACATCCGTACTGTGCATGCCCTGCCGTTTGTATTCGTTTGTCTCTTTTTTACGGGGCTTGAAAATATACTGAAAAATTATTTTTACGGTGTCGGGCGTGTTGCGCCGCAAATTACCTCAGAGCTGTCAGAGCAGATAATCCGCGCGATAGCCGTAGCCGCTCTGCTTCTTGCGTTCAGACCCGGTGACCCCGGATTTTCCGCAATGCTTATAGTAATAGGCATGGTAATAAGCGAGGTTTTCAGCTCTTTTATGCTCACTGCCTTTTACCGCCCGGAAAGAAAACTACTGTCCGCAAAAAAACTTCGTGCGCCATCCATCCGTGAGGTTCTTTCAATAGCTGTCCCCGTTTCGGCGGCGGCGACGGTAAACAATATACTTGGCTCGGTAAATTCAATCCTCATTCCTCAACGGCTGCGTGTATCGGGACTTTCTGCAAAGGCGGCGACCGAGGTTTTCGGTGTAATGTTCGGAATGACAATGCCTCTGCTCTCTTTCCCGATAGCCTTCATAGCCTCGCTCACGTCGGTCATGGTCCCGAAAATATCAGAGCAGCTTGCCTCGGGAAGTGAAGCCGAAATGCGCCGTAAGGCAGGCAAAACAATACATTCCACAAGCCTTCTCGCAATGCCCTGCATTGCGGTACTCATCCCTCTCGGCGAGCCGCTGTGCCGACTGCTCTTTTCACATGAATCAGCAGGTGCATTCATGCTTCCGCTGTGTATTGCAACTATGCTCTCATACTACGAGCTTTGTGCATGCGCACTCTTAAACGGAATAGGCATGCAGCGCCATGCCGCAATATATATAGTGGTGGGCGGCGCTATCCAGCTTGCGTTTACATGGAGTGTAGGTATCCCCCATATAGGCATGTGGGGCTTTGTCCTTGGGTATATTATTTCAAGCGGTGTCACAGCGTTTTTGACCTTCCGCTGTCTTGTGAAGCGGTTAAAGCTGCGTCCGAGATGGGGAAACTGGTTTCTCACGCCGCTCATTGCCTCTGTCCTGTGCTCTCTGATTTGCGATATTGTCTATAATATGCTTCTTTTGAGAATATCAAGCGAAGGAGTCTGCATAATCATCTCCGCACTCGTCGGCTTTTGCGCATATTCGCTCTCGCTCGCAGCTCTCGGCACAAGCATCACACGTTACATAAAGACGCTGATACCGAAACAAACCGATGCGTGAAGCAAAGGAATAGCATCTGCAATATATCGTAGTATATTGCAGATGCTATTGTTATTTCTTCTTACTTGCTGCAGCAACCCTTTATCGGCTTGCAGTCACACAACGGTTCACCTAAAGGCTCACGCGCACCGGTCGGAAAGAACTCGTTTACCGGAAACTTTATTTTGCGGAAAAGGTCACACGGACTATCCTCGCTTGAGCCTACACATTCCTTTTCCGGCATGCAGAAATCGTATGCAGGGATAAGAATCTGTGAGTCACGCTCAAGGCGTACGATTGAGAACTGACCGAGGGTTACAAGAAGATTCTTGCAGCCGCCGGATACGATAAGCTCATCGTCAAACATATCCTTTATGCACTGCGGAACATCGCACAGCTCCTCGCAGTTGCATTCGCAGTCGGGGTTCGGACAGCAAACAGGCTTGACATCGCATATATCCGCATCAAGGAATATCGGGTCAACTGCTTCAACAAACGCCTGCGGCATGTTGCTTGCGCAACCTCCGCACGGAGCAAGTCGGGAATTGAAAATCTTGACGTCTCCTTCAGAGCCGAACAAAATGACATTCTTGTCGTAAACAGCAAGGCCTTTTACCTTCTGAGTCTTGCCGTTGCAGGCGCAGACATCGACAGTGATGAAATAGAAAAATCTGATGTCTACCGAATAATAACCGCGATTAAATGCGACCTCGCGTACGTCTATGTTCGTCCAGATGAGCTTTGCATCTCTGCTTTTTACGCTCGTTGCGCAGTCGAGAATCTCCTGAGAACATCTGGTCGGATATACCCTTATATTCTCTATACACTCTTTGTCGCGGCACGAATCGTAAATTCTGTTTGTATGGATACACACAGCCTCTTTTACACACGGCGGATTTCCGTGGATTGGGCCGGGCAATACCTTATCAGGCATTTACTTTACCTCCCGTAATATTGTTATGAAGTTTCCTTCACTACATATTATGCGAGGTTTAAGTTTAGGTGAAAAACTACCCGGTTTTTCCCTGTTTTCCGATGCGTGATTTCAAAAACAGGACGAGCAGCACGGGAATAAGAATATATGCGCCGAGAACGTATGTCGCCCCCGTCTTCCATTCAACCATTCCTCGGAGTGATGACAAATCACGGTATATTATCTGTGTCAGTGCGGCGCAGATGAGTGCAATGGGCATTGCCGCACCCAAATCTTGCGTTGTGTCCAAAATTCCTGCAAGCATATCGTCTGAAAACATGACGCACACGGCAGTCTTAAAAAACAGGCACAGCGTCATTGCGATACAGGCAAGTATTTCGGTGTGTTGAATAAACCCGCCTATTCCGCGTACCGACATAACGGTGAATACGGGGTAAAAGTCACTTCTTGCGGCATTAACCCCAAGCGTCGCCACCGTAACGGCAGATATCGCCGTGAGTGCAAGCCCCGAGCCGATGGCCGAGGTGAGAAATGCAAAGCGTCTCTTTTTTCCCTCCGGCATGCGTGTATATATTGCCATAACGGCAAACAGGGAGCCAAAACGGTTCAAAAACACCTCTCCTGTACCCGACAGAAGCTCTCCCGGGTTATCAGTCTGCGGAAGCAGGAGTTCTGCATCCATCCACTTTATGCCGAACAGAACAAATATGAGAAACACACCTGCAAAAAACCATACAAGCATTCTTGCGCTTCCTGCTAAAGCACGCATCCCGACTCTCAGTGAGAGGGCTGAAATAACCGCAATAATAAGCGGTATTATTATCTGCGGTGTCCTCGGAAGTGCGGTTATCTGCACAAATCTCGAAAAAACAGTAAGCGAAACCACGCACGTCGCAACAGAGGCAATAAGCACCGCCACCGCTATGATTTTTGCAGGTACCCTTCCGAGGACTGCAGAAAGCGCACCGAAAAAGGACTTCTGCGGATATGCATCGCACACTCGCACAAGAAATACCGCACACACGAAAAAGAGTGCCGTTGCAAGAAGATGCGAAATCCATGTACTTCGTCCGGCGTTTGCGCCGAGCATGACGGAATATCCGTTAGTCATAAGAACAAATGCAAGAAGCGCCGCACCGGCACCGTTTGTTATTTTATCACTTCGCATTTTTTACCTCATAAAAATTGATATCATTCCTGCAAGCGATGCGCCTATGTGGTCGTCCCGTGCCTCCATTGCCGCAAAAAGGGCAAGAATAACTGCCGAGACCGAGAGCACAATGTAAATCACCTTTTCCTTGCCTGCACTTGCGCGGAAATCCCAAAAAAGCAGTGCCGTAAAAACAACAGGTAAAATAAACGCCATCACTTTCCTCCGAGAATATTACTGATCCTGACATCACATCTTATATCCGCTTTTGCTCCCAATGCATCCGGTAGCTTACCCTTATCGGAGACTATACCGAGTATATCTCCCAAGTTCTCAGCCTTTATTTCGTCAAGAAGTTTCCGCATGTCGCCTTCGAGCTTTTCTTTTGCCATCCTCTGCATTTGCTCCTCGGTGATATCTCCGCGTACCTCTGCCGGAGAGAGCACACAGCTCTGCTCTATTTTTAATGCGTTTTCTGAGTATCTCTTTTTTACATCGTTTGCAAGTATCTCAAATGAAACCTGCCCTTCTCCGAGCTCAATCGGCGGAAGATATCCTCCTGCGCCCTTTTCGGTCAGAAGTGAAAAGGTCAGCATTTCGTCGCCCGAAAGAAACCCCGTCACCTTGCCGTCACGGATTACCGCACCGCCCGAAACTGTCGGCTTTTTTTCCGTCACTTCAACAGTCGGCAATATATACACTCCGTTTTTTTCATGCTCACGGAGTATCTGCCACACACGACGGGATTTCCAACGCCTTGAGTTCTTCTCGTTTGCAAACGTGTTGAAAATGTTTTCCGATGCATCGCGTCCGTTTTCGGTCTCGGCAGACATGACCGCTTCTGCGGAAGTGTTTTTTGCGATTACGGGCGCAATGTCGAGATATACATCCTGTGCACGCAGAACAGTGTCAAGTATCTCATCTATCCTCCCGTACGCCCCGCTTCCTATTATAACGGTTCGGGCGTGACCCCAGTACAGCTTTTTGCCGGAAGCCCCGGTTATATTGCGTACTGCGTCAAAAAAGCTTTTCCCCGATGCCTTATATACAGCTCCCTTTTCGCTCTCCTCCCCCGAGGTTGCGGCACACTGCACAATAACGCTTACGCCGTCTCCGTCTGCATCTATTCCCACTCCGCTTACAAGCTCCTGCATATTGAGCTCATTGTAGTCAAAGCAGCCGAACAGCAAAAGCAAGACTGCAGTACAGAAAAAAAGTCTTGTAACACGCATCACAATTTCCTCCGAAACCGAATTTTATTCCGCTTTTGTATAGCATACGGACGTCTGCGCATCTTCTCCCACGGCATACGCACATATCCGTCCTTCGCTCCGCTCTTTGTCCGTGGTATTATATATGAAGTAAAATCAACACCGAAGGATGACAGAGATGAAACATACGCAGTAAAGCCTATAACCCCTATTGTATATCCGTACACCCCAAGCATTGATGCCAGTGCGAGAAACGAAAGGCGCAAAAGCACTATTTCCGCTTCGAGCTTCGGTGTCAGAAACGATGCAATGCCGCACATTGCCACAATGATAATCATTTCGGCGGAAACTATATTTGCAGACACGATGCTCTGCCCGAGAACTATGGCACCTACCGTACTTACCGTGACGCCGATTGCTTTCGGAAGTCTTACTCCTGCTTCTCTGAGAAGGTCAAACAACATCAGGAGCACAAACATTTCAACTGCGGCAGGAAACGGAACGGATGCACGTGAGCGTGCAATGCTGACAAGAAGATTGCGTGGTATCATTTCCTTATGGTATGATATGAGCGCAATATACAGTGCCGGAAGGCTCACCGCCGCAAAGAAGGATATAAACCTGAGGATTCTCGTAAAGCTTGCAAACCAGTAATTTTCATAATAATCCTCATTTGCCTGAAAGTTTTCGACAAACAGAAACGGTGCCGTTAGTGCATACGGTGTTCCGTCAACGAGAAGTGCGGCTCTGCCCTCAAACAGCTTTGCCGCAACCACATCCGGTCTTTCCGTCTTTCCCATTGTTTCAAAGGGTGAGCCGGGAGAGTCGGAAATCAGCTCGGAAATATAGCTTACATCAAGCACCGAGTCAATTTCAAACGCCGATATGCGCTCTATCATCTCGGAAACTATCCTGTCCTCGCACAGACCTTCTATATATGTCAGGCACACTCTCGTGCGACTTACCTTGCCCACCTCAAAAAAGCGGAATTTCAGGTTGGGATTTTTCACCTTGCGTCTTATGAGTCCTACATTTGTAACTATAAGCTCGCCAAAGCCCTCTTTCGGACCGTTTACTGCATTCTCCGTCTCGGGCACACTGATTCCGCGGATGGAATATTTCTTGGAGTTTGCAACAATGGCACGCGGACATGTGTCTATAAGAACAACCGTATCCCCGATAAGGATTGACGTCACGGCATCAAAAGGCTTATCCTTTGTCTTTGCCTCATCCGTGCTGACAACTCCCTTGGCAAGCATTTCAGAAAGCCCCTCGCCCAGAGCAGTGTTCCCCGAGGGTCTGAATTCAAGAAGCGGCTTTACAACATTCTGGTCGATAACTATGTTGTTTACAAGCACCTCGGTAAAGATAACACAGCCGCAAATCTTTTTGTCAAATATATTTTGAAAACGGCGAAATACCACGGTATCATCATACCCGAGGATATCCTTCATTAGAGCAATATCATCTTCAAGCACTCCTGAAAATTTCAGGCTCATAAGCTTCTCTGTGCTGTATCCGTTCCCCATAAGCCGCACCTCCTGCGATTTTTCTTATTTTTTTCCGCAAATGCATATTTTATACTTTTCAAATGTAAACCGCTGTGCTATAATAATGTAAATTATTCTTTTGAAGGGAGGCGAATTTGAAATGAGACATACAAAGAAGCTTGTCCTTGCCGCACTTTTTGCCGCAGCTATTGCGGTTTGCACAAGATTTACTTCCATCCCGATATTCGGCGGTATGGGGTATGTGCATGTTGGTGATGCATTTATTTTTCTTGCGGCATCAGTTTTGCCTGTGCCGTATGCAATGGCGTGTGCGGCCTGCGGCGGAGCTTTGGGAGACTTGATGTCGGGCTTTGTTGCATATATGCTTCCTACCGCCATTATAAAGGCGCTGATGGCACTTATGTTTTTCCCGTCACGCGGTACACAAAAGCTTGTTAATAGAAAAAACCTCCTCTCGGCAGTCCTTGCAGTTATAGTTCTTGTGGGCGGCTATTACATAGCTGAGGTCATAATGTACAAAAGCTTTATAAGTCCGATTGCCGGCATTTACTGGAATATTACACAAGGTCTTTTCTCGTCTGCCGGATATTTCTTCCTTGCGGCACTTCTTGACCGTACAAATTTTAAAGAACGCCTTGGAGCATAGAGAACACCGGCAAGCACAAAGTGCTTGCCGCAGACTGTCGAAAAAGGCGCGAGAACATAAGCGGAGAAAAGATAAAGGAAAGTTTTTTAGTAAAACAAACATTGACCAAAAGCAAATGCACGCATATTTTAAATCCCTTGAAGTGTCGAACTTCAAGGGATTTTCCGCTTATTTTGCCCGAAGGCATCCCTCGGAGTATACACATACACCTTCGGGTTCCATTCGGGTAATCTCACACCTTTTTGGACAGTCTCCAGCGTGTCGATAGGTTTATCGACACGCTGAACACCGGCAAGCACAAAGTGCTTGCCGGTGTTTATTACATAATGCGGTTTTCCTTTATTCTTTTTCAAGAGCGAGCGTTCTGGTTGTAATGTCGCAGACCTCAGCCGGTCCGTAATACTGAATTGCGCCCGGATAGACATATGAGGTTTCAACTGCCCATATATCACGGTTTGCCTCAAAGAATTTGAACGGCTTCCCCTCAAGGTCAACAAGAGCTTTCTTTATAACGGGCTTATCCTCACCGTGACGGCGCTCCATGTTCATCATTTTTGTTATCGGCATACCACCTGCAATCCATTCCGTTGCAGGCTTTGAAAGGTTGGAAATCTTGGAGAGATATCCGTTATAGCCATACTGAATGAGCATGAATGCGTTATATCCGAGGCTGTAGCAGTAGTCGGCATCAAAGTTTGACGGGAATGCACATCTTCCCTCATAGCCGAGGAAGTGATGAAGCGGTGAGAACTTGCCGTTGTATTCGCCTGTCCTCTTGCGTGCGGCAAGCTTATCTGCAACAAGTGCAGAGAACAGCTTTTCTGACTCTATAAGAGAAACCTGTACGTTTCCGTGGGGGTCGCGCTCAAGGAAGAGCTGCTGCTGGATACCGGTCGGAAGAATTTCAAAAACTTCCATCGAAGCCTTTGTGAGACCCTTCTGTATGAAGGAATACTTATCCTCCCAGGTCGGAAGAGCATTGAATTCATCAGCACGGCTTCCTGCGAGAAGCTCGTTGATTTCGGCAATAAGCACTGCAAATTCCGGAACGAACTCAACAACGCCCTCCGGGATGATTGCAACGCCGAAGTTCATGCCCTTTGCCGCTCTCGCCGCTACAGAATCTGCAATGTAGTCAGCGATGCGTGAAAGAGACATTTTCTTTGCCGCAACCTCTTCTGAAATGAGGCAGATATTAGGCTGTGTTTCAAGCGCACATTCAAGGGCAACATGGGAAGCGGAGCGTCCCATAACCTTTACGAAATGCCAGTACTTCTTTGCGGAGTTTGCATCTCGCTCAATATTGCCGATAAGCTCGCTGTATGTCTTTGTGGCTGTATCAAAGCCGAATGAGCACTCGATATCCTCGTTCTTAAGGTCACCGTCAATGGTTTTCGGGCATCCGATTACCTGAACGCCTGTTTTGTTCGCCGCAAAATACTCGGCAAGAACTGCGGCATTAGTGTTTGAATCGTCGCCGCCGATAATTACAACAGCAGTGATGCCGTGCTTTTTGCAGACCTCGGCAACGATGGCAAACTGCTCGTTGGTCTCAAGCTTTGTTCTGCCTGAGCCGATGATATCAAAGCCGCCGGTGTTTCTGTATTTGTTGATATACTCGTCGTCGAAGACGATGTAGTTATCCTCAATAAGACCGCTGGGACCGCCCTTGAAGCCGTAAAGCTCGTTTTCGGGGTTTGTGGACTTAAGAGCATCATACAGTCCGCAAATGACGTTGTGTCCGCCCGGAGCCTGACCGCCGGAAAGAATAACGCCGACAGTCTGCTTCTTTGCCTCGGACGTGTTCTGACCTTTTTTGAAAACGATTTCCTTTTTTCCGTAGGTATTCGGGAAAAGTGCCTGTATTTTTTCGCAATCGGCAACACTCTTAGTCTCCGCACCCTCGGACACGCTGATCTCGGAAATACCGCCCCTCAGCATCTGCGGAAGCTTCGGAGTGTATTCATATCTTGCTTTTTGTAACGGTGAAATTTTCATGGCTTGTTCTCCTTTTATTTTATTACATATGATAATATATTAACATACTTTACCAAAATCGTAAAGACATCTGTGTGATTTTTATAAATCCTTTTTTGTAGTTGATATTTTGGGGAGTCTGATATATACTTATGCATAGGGAGTGATATAATGAATTCAATTTTTAATGAAGCTGTTTGTAAAAACAGAGACTTGATTTTAAAAACGCTTGACTATATATGGACCAATCCCGAGACGGGATACCGTGAAATAAAAACTTCAAAGCACATGGCAGACACGTTCAAAAAGCTTGGATATGAGCTTCACCTTGCCGAAAACATCCCCGGCTTTTATACGGTTCTGGATACGGGAAGACCCGGTCCCGAAATCCTTATCCTCGGTGAGCTTGACTCTCTCATCTGCGGTGAGCATCCTGATGCTGACCCTGAAACCGGTGCCGTCCACTGCTGTGGTCACGCGGCACAGTGTGCGGCACTTGTCGGTGTTGCTGCGGCACTTAAAGAGCCTGGGGTTCTTGAGGCTTTATGCGGCAGAATCCGCCTGTGCGCTGTGCCTGCGGAGGAGCTCATTGAAATCGAATACAGAACACAACTGAAAAAAGAAGGTATCATCAACTATCTCGAGGGAAAGCCTGAGTTCCTCTCGCGCGGATATTTTGACGGTGTTGATATCGCTTTCATGGTTCATACATCAGGCGGAACTTCCTTTTCCTGTGAACTCGGTGCAGTCGGTGCAATATCCAAAAAAATCACCTACAAGGGCGTTTCTGCACACGCCGGCGGCGCGCCATGGGAGGGTCGCAACGCACTGTATGCGGCAAGTCTGGGGCTCTCTGCCATAAACGCAATACGCGAAACATTCAAAGAAGACGATATGATACGTGTGCACCCCGTTATAACAAACGGCGGCGGTGCGGTAAACGCAATCCCTGATAAGGTTGTTCTTGAAAGCTATATCCGAGGCAAAACCTTTGACGGTATAAAGGCGGCAAACGAGCGTGTAAACCGTGCGCTCATCGGCGCGGCACTTTCTCTGGGCGTAAATATTGACATTGAAGACATTCCGGCATTTGCTCCGCTTATCAACGACCCGAATATGATAGACGTTTTTGAAGATGCGGCAGCGTGTATCCCCGGTATCCCTTGCGAAAAACGTGAGGTTTTCTGGTCTGCAAGTACGGACATGGGCGACTTATCCTGCATTATGCCTGTTATCCATCCGTATGCTCCCGGTTCTTCCGGGACAATCCACGGAATTGACTATAAAATCGCTGACCCGGACCTTGCATGTGTAGCATCTGCAAAGCTTCAGCTTAATATGCTTTACCTGCTTCTGAAGGACGGTGCGGAAAGAGCAAACAGAATAATAGCCGATTTCAAACCGAGATTTAACTCGAAAGAGGAATACCTTGCATATATCGACGGCTTCAATGCAAGCGGTGACCGCATAACTTATTCGGGAAACGAAAGGGCAGATATAAAGCTGTAAAATGAATATCTCAGCCGTGACGGAAATTCTCCGTCACGGCTTCTTGTTTTTTGCATATATTGGTAAAGAGGTGTTGACATTATGGAATACGACAGAGCCGCGGCTGTGCGCTATGCAAGACGCTGGGCTTTCCGCAGAAATCCTGCGTATTACAACTTCGACGATATAGGCGGCGACTGCACAAACTTTGTTTCGCAGTGTGTTTATGCAGGCGCAGGGGTTATGAACTACACCCCCGCCTACGGCTGGTATTATATTTCACCCGACAACCGCGCACCTGCGTGGACGGGAGTACAGTTTTTCTACAACTTCATGACGGCAAATCAGGGAGCAGGACCTTACGGGTACGATGCTCCGCTAAGTGAAGCTCTGCCCGGAGACATCATTCAGCTTGCCTACAACAACAGCGCAAGCTTTACTCATACACTTTTAGTCGTCGGGGTTAGTATAAACCGAAATCCACGCAACATTCTTCTTGCCGCACATACAAACGATGCATATCGCAGGCGGCTCAGCTCATACAGCTATACAAACATACGTCTGATTCACATTCTCGGCGTGAATGAACAGTAAATGAGCAGGACGGGAATCCGTCCTGCTCTACTGTTATATTCTGTTAAAACCGATTGACTCAATGCCTTCAAAACCGTAGCCGGCGAGATAGTTTTCATACAGATAGTCTAAAAACGCTAAACTGTTCCATGTAAGCCAAGTTGCCATTTCCTGATGGTATGCTTTATCCCAAGAGATACCATCATACGAATTGAACCAAATTTCTGAATACTCGCTGTAATCGGCTTTTTTGTTGTAGGTTTCTCCCTGAGCACTTGCCGACGAGTTATGAACACTGTCAAAATACCGGTATGTGACATGTACGCTTCTGTCATCCGGCTTGAACGACAGCACCGATATGTAATATGAACTATCAGCTTCTACATAATAATCTGCAAGCAGACGCATCTCGTCAGTTTCATCATAATAATATACATTGAAGCTTGCTTCGCCTATATCGTCAGATATTGTTTCACAATATGCCGGACAGCCGCTTATTTCCTCGTTTGCGTATCGTTCAACCAAAAGCTTTAACGTTTCTGTTGCCGCCTGTTCGTCGGTAAGGTCTCCGAAATTGAGGTTTCCGAGCGGACCGAGGTCAGGCGCACCGACTGCAGAAAGTGAATGTGCACTGCCCTTGGTATATCCCTTTATTACGGAAATGGGAAGTGCGAGATTTAAATTCTGTCCGTCATCAAATCCTGCAGATGTGATACCTATAACCTTGCCGAGCTTGTTAATGAGCGCGCCGCCCGATGAGCCATGCGAAATCGGGACGCTTATCTGAATAAACGATACTCCGCCGAGAACACGGTTTGTATTTGAAATAAGGCCGTTGGAAATTGTGTTATCAAGTCCCTTGGGACTTCCTATCGCATAAACCGTTGAACCGCCGATGACTTCGGATTCGTCAATTTCGAGATAAGGGAAATTATCTCCCTCAATTTTAATAACAGCCCAGTCGTTTTTCTCGCTGTAATCGTATACTCCGAGAACCTTGTGGACTTTACCGGTATCCGCACGCTTTATAAGTGCGGAATACGCCCCATCGATTACATGATAGTTTGTAACAGCAGTACCGTCGGAATTTATAAAGAAACCGCTGCCGGAAGCTGTTGCCTGCCCGTTTTTGTCATAGACTTCGATATAGAATACCGCCGGAGAGCATTTTTCATACAGCTCTTCTGCCGTCATTTCATGTGTCGTGTCAATATTCTCAAATGCCGCAACGTCGTAGTACTTGTCATATTCCGCCGCAGAGAATACGCCTGCTGATATCAGTTTCTGGGCAAGAGTCTGCTTTGAGCCTTTGATTTCTGCCTCAAGAGCTGCGTAAGATACGAGAACGACATCTGCACGCATAAAGTTTATTGTGTCGGGGTTACCGAGCATAATACCTGCTGTTCTTGCGAGAGTGAACGGATTATCCCATGTGAAATCCGCCCCGTTTGTGTCGGAATAACCGAGCGCACGCAGAACAAACGTGAGATACATAGACGAGGATGCCGCGGTGTTTGAGCCGAACTTCGTCGCGGACATGCCGTTTGTGAGCTTGTTAACATATGCGTATCCCACATATTTATCCGCCCATGACGGAACATCTAAAAACGGGTGCTTTCCACCCTTGGAAAGAGCGTCTGCCTCTTTTCCGAGAGAACGTATGAGCATGACAAGTGCTTCTATTCTCGTCGGTGCACGACCCAGCGCAAAGTCGGTATCTGAAACTCCTTTAAAAATCCCCAGAGCCTTTAAATCCTCGGCAAGCTGTGTTTCAAACGACAGGCTGTCGCTCGCTGCAAATGCCGACAGAGGAAGGCATGAGAAGATAAGCGTGATACAGATAAATAATGCCGTTAACTTTTTCATAGCCAAATCTCCTTTTACGTTATATATACATATTACCACAAACTATCGGAGTTTTCAATAACATTTGAATCACGGGGGACTTTTGGAAAGGCGCTACTGCATCTTTTGCGGCGTGCCACCGGCACCCCGCCAAGAGCCGCCTTTCGAGTCCTTTATCCGCAAAATAAAATAAACACAAACTGCATTTGCAAGTTTGTGTTTATTGGTGGACGATAACGGACTCGAACCGCTGACCCTCTGCACGTCAAGCAGATGCTCTACCAGCTGAGCTAATCGTCCTTATTTTTGAACGCTCAATTATTATACCTAAGACCGTACATTTTGTCAAGCCCTTTTCTCAAATAAAACATAAAAAATCCTGCAAACCGTGTGCAGGATTTTTTATGTTAAATATTGACTTACTTAATTACTGAGCTGCATTAGCCTTTTTAGCAAGCCTGCTCTTCTTGCGAGCTGCACAGTTCTTATGGATAATACCCTTGCGAACTGCAACATCAATGCTCTGTGCTGCAAGGTTGTATGCTGCCGGAGCGTCGCCGCCCTCGGAAATAGCGGCCTCGCACTTTTTGAGTGATGTTTTAAGCTGCGACTTTGCGGCTTGGTTACGTGCTGCGTATACCTTTGTAAGTTCAACGCGCTTCTTTGCAGATTTAATATTGGGCAAAGCGTCCACCTCCTTAATTTTCTTGGTACTGTTACCGAATTATTTTACCATTAAAATCAAAATAATGCAATAGTTTTTTTTGAATTTTCAAAAATTTTGTATATGAAGCCCAAATTTACGGAAAATATTATATGCTTGTGAGGTGAATTTGACTTGAACAATGCACGAACTGACCTTGCGTCAGAGGCTCGTGAAGTCTGGCAGGAAAGCGCGGAGTCAAACACGAAGCTTCCCGGCGTATGGGCAAGAGATACAAAAAACAACGGATTTAACGTTACTCGCGTAAAAATTCTTGATGATGAAGGGGCTTCGGTTCTCGGAAAGCCCTGCGGATCATATACAACCATTGAGCTTGACGGAATATCACGCCGTGATACCGAATCCTTCCCCAGAGCAATAAAAGCTATCGCCGAGGAATTGTCAGAGCTTCTTCCGAAAAGCTTTGGCTGTGTCCTCGTCGTCGGTCTTGGGAATAAGGGTATAACGCCCGACGCGGTGGGTTCCAGCGCCGTTTCTCATATTATGGTCACAAGACACCTGGTCGAGAAAATGCCCGATATTTTCGGCAATATGCGCCCCGTTTCCGCAGTTGCACCGGGAGTTCTCGGGATGACGGGGGTTGAGAGCAGTGAGGTTATACGTGGAATTGCAAAGCACATAAGTCCCGATTTTATTATTGTAATTGATGCTCTCGCTTCAATGAAGCTTTCACGACTGTGTAAAACAGTCCAGATAACGGATACAGGCATTATTCCCGGTTCGGGGGTAGGTAATGCACGTGCTGCAATAACGAGAGAAACTATGGGCGTTCCGATAATTGCACTCGGTGTTCCGACAGTTGTGGATATCGCCACAATAATAGGCGATTTTGCAGATGATTCGGGTATCGAGCTTCCTGTGGAAAAGCTTGAAAAATACAGCGAACGTCTGCTCGTTACTCCTAAAGACATTGATGTTCATATATCAGATATCGGGCGTATACTCGGATATGCCATAAACAGCGTTCTGCAGAAAGGGATTTCAATAGAAGATATGGATGAATTTTTATCCTGAGTTTCGCTTGCAAAAAATAGCCTTGTGTGTTATGATTGCATTAAAAAAGTGATGAGGTATGAATATGGCAATTAAGGACGGCATTTCACAAACAGATGAAAGAATAACCTCTTTTCTTATGATAGGACAGTCAAACATGGCAGGCAGAGGCGAATTTGACGATGTTAAGCCTATTAAGAATGACGGATGCTTTATGCTCCGCATGGGCAGGTGGCAGCCTATGAGCGAGCCTGTAAATCCCGACCGTGCAATTGTCGGAACGTTGTTCCACAGCGGTATAAGTCTTGCGGCAAGCTTTGCTGATGAGCTGCAAAAACACACCGGTTCGGCCATAGGTCTTATTCCCTGCGCAGACGGCGGAACGAGCATATCGCAGTGGATGCCCGGAGAAGTTCTTTTTGATCATGCGGTTATGATGACAAACCTTGCAAAGCGTTCATCCGATTTTGGTGGTATCATATGGCATCAGGGTGAGAACGACTGTACGGATTTTGCCCCTGAATATTATAAAAACAGCATGATTTCGATGATGAGCGAGCTTCGCAAGCTCCTCGGTGCGGAGAAAAAGCCACTTCTTATCGGTGAATTATCGGAAACCACCGGCAAAGAGCACAGTTGGGGCGAAAACACGCCCAAAATGAATAAGCTTTTTTATGAAATCGCGGCAGAGCTTCCGTATTGCGATGTAGTTTCTTCAAAAGGACTCACAATGAAGCCCGACGGTATCCACTTTGATGCAAAATCCCTGCGTGAATTCGGAAAACGCTACTTTAAAAAATATCTTGAACTCGCTGTGAAGTAAGAATTTAGAGAAATAGAAAAAGCTTCGGAATGGCAAAACCTTTTGCCTTGCGGAGCTTTTTAATATTCCTTACCAAAGTAAAACAGACAAGCAGTAAATGCTTGTCTGTTTTTATATATGATGTTGGCGAAGCCTTATCTTCCCGGGCCGTCTCCAGCCAAGTATTGTCAGCACAGGTGAGCTTAACTTCTGTGTTCGGAATGGGAACAGGTGGACCCTCACCGCAATTTTCACCAACTACATATTCAATTGTA
>JAFQSU010000009.1 GCA_017409405.1 Oscillospiraceae bacterium
CAAGTACCGCATCGTCGGGAATCTGCTTTCCCTCGGGGATATCGTAAGAAACTTCGGAGTTGCCCGGGTTGTTTCCTCCGCACGCACAAAGTGCGAACATCATTATTGCCGCTAAAATAATTGCTGTAAGCTTTTTCATTTTCTTTTTCTCCTCTCTGCTTAAGTACACTTTAAAACATTGAGGGAGGGCGAGATGCCCACCCTCAGCGTGTGATTTATTATTCGCTTGTTATTTTGTTACTTCTCCGTCAATAATTTCTTTGAACTGATTTTCTGCTACCTTGATTATCGCATAACCTTTGAAGGTGCCCGTATCACCGCTTACGGTAAACTGGGGCTTATCTGTTGTCATGGATATCTTTTTGTTGTTATACATGATACCCTTTTCAACTACCGATGCGTTTTCAAAGCCGATAAACTCAGCCATTATTCCGTCAATATCAAAGGTGTCGATGATTATCTTCATCTTCTGACCTGTGTATACAGGCTTTGCTTCGCCGTAAACTCCGGTTACCGTGCAGTTCTCCCATGCAAGGAAGCTGTATGTGTCTTCAATGCTTACGATTTCATCAACACCGTTTACCTCCTTTATCCACCACTTAAGCGCACCCTTTGAAGGATCTGCTGTAAAGGTGACCGGTGTTCCGTATGCGACACTCTTACCGTTTACTTCTACCGTTTTGGTGGGAGCTTCAGGATAGCTTGCTACAAATATCATGGTGCCCGAAAGCTCAACGGTATCTACATCTGCTCCGTATTGTACTGCTTCCTCATCTCCGTAAAGCTGCCAATGTGTCGCCGTTGAGTATCCTGCCATTGTGGGAAGTGCCGGAATCGTCAGTATACCGTCTTCAACCGTGACGTTGTTTTCGTCAATGGAGTCTTCTGCGGTTGTGTAAAGAAGCTGACCGTTTGCGTTATAGAATTCTGCCGTGTCCGATGTTTCGGAAGCAGAGGTCTTTTTGTATACCGCAATGAGAATGTTGCTCTCATTTGCCGCAGGCTTGTAATTGAACTCAGCTGCAAGAGAAACTATCTTCTTGTTTGCTTCAAGAGCCTTAGCCCAGTAGAGGAAGGTGTAGCCGTCCTTAGTGGGAGCTTTCATCTCGTATATGTCACCGTTTTTGGTTGCCGAGGCGACAATTCCGTGATTGTCTTCATCTTCTACATATACAACCGCCGATGCTGTTACGTTGTAGCCTGTTTCGTTAGAGGTTACGGTGAAGGCATCTGTAATCTGCTTGATATCTGCAGAGGTAACGGTTATGGCAATATCCTCTGAAAGTAATTTTTCTCCGCTTGTTACGGTCGCGGTTACAGTTGCCGTTCCTGCGGCGCTTGCCGTAACGGTGTTGCCTACTATGCTTATGTTTTCGCTTTCGGTGTTAAATGAAACATCCGCTGAGTTTTCATCAAACGCAGTGCCGTCATTCATCCAGCCGGAAACCTCGAGAGTTGTGGTGTCGCCGATTTCAAGCTCTGCGTCATTTGCCTTAGCTTCGCTTATGTACATCGGAACTGTTACGTATGAATCGTCCTCTGCAGGTGTACCGCTTGTAAGTGTAAGCTTGCTCGGACGAACTCTTGTATAACTGCTACTACCGCCACAATCAGTTACCTTAAACACAAGAATATTCTCTCCTGCGGAAAGTCTGATTGAATCTCCCGGTGTATACTCTGCCAACTCATTATATCTGCTGCTTCCGGTATTGACTCCGCCGTTTTTGTTAAAATACAAATCCTCTGCAATAATCTTCTTATCGGAATCTGCGGCAGTACTTATATCCGAGCCCTCCGGCAATATGTACACATCAGCCTTGGAATAATTACTATCACTGTTGCTGTTAAGCTCCATATATTTCAGCGTCGGAACATATGTGCCGCCATACGGAACGTTGATTTTAACTGCGAAATAGTCCCCTACACTGTTCGTATTTATTTCCAATCCGTAATTTGATTTATAGGTTACTTTTTCTTTGCCCGTGGTACTATCTGTTTCAATTCCATTCCATGAGTGGAACGCCCACCTTCCATCCGTCTCTGCAAAACCTACATCCTGCTGAAATAAATCGTTATGCTCATATCCTTCTATTTCGATGAAGTCATATACAAGCTGATATGCCGGCGATGCAGGAAGCACGGTCACTGGAATATCCTTCGATATCGATTTACCGCTGCTTGTCACGGTTGCTGTTATGATGTCAGCGCCTTCACCGATTGCAGTAGCTGTATTATCCGTAATGCTCAGCTTGCCGTTCTTACTTACGAATGAAACGGTATCGGATGCTTCATCAAACTCTGTACCGTCATTCATCCAGCCGGAAACCGTGAGAGCTGCAGACTCACCAACCTTAAGCTCTGCTTCTTCCACAGATGCTTCCATATACATCGGAACTGTTGCGTATGATGCACCTTCTGCAAGCGTTCCACTTGTGAGCGTAAGCACGCCGGGACGAAGGCGCGTGTTTCCCGCCGATAATGTCCCGTTGCACCTGGTTACATAAAAAACAAGAATATGCTCTCCAGCAGACAACGTTACCGGGGTTTCCGATACATACTCGCCCAGATCCTTATCCGTGTTTTTTCCTCCGTTTTTGCAAAAATACAAATTCTTTGCAATCACTGTCTTATCGCTTTCCGATGCCGTGCTTACATCTGAGTCTTTCGGCAATACATAAACATCGGCTGCAACGTACTTTGCATCATCCTTTGTGTCAAGCTCATAATACGTAAGGCTCGGGATATAATCACCGCCATACGGGACATTTATCTTAACCGCGAAATAGTCACCTACACTATCCGACTTGATTTCTATTCCGTAATTCGGCTTATAGGTAACTGTATCGCCGTCAAGTCCGTTCCATGAGTGAAATGCCCATGTTCCGTCTGTTTGTGTAAAGCCGATGTCCTCTGTAAGCTTTTGATCCTTTTCATATCCGTCTATGTTTTTAAAATCATACACGAGCTGATACGGTGCCTCTCCTTCCGCGCTTGCCGAAATTACCGGCACAAGCGACATAATCATACTTATCGCGAGAATAATGGATAAAATTTTCTTTTTCATGCTGTTCTCCTCCAGTTTATTTATTGTAATTTAATTTTAACATTTTTCCGAAAAAAATAACAACCTCAAAATTTGGATAATCGTCCTGTATTTTTGCCTGAAAGCACACCCTGTAAACGCCGTAGCCGTAAGCTCATGCAAGCGGCTTATAATCCGCTTCTCCGTCGTAGCGAATCAGCACCATTTTGTCGGGAAGTATTACGGCTTCAAAATCACGATTCGGAGAAATCGTTGTCACCGCCGTTTTATATCCGCATTCTCCGGCACGGACAGACGAGCTCCATGTATACAAGCCGTCTTTATAGCTCACCACGCCTTCAAACAACGGCAGCTTCCCGGGTGGCAATTCAAACGAAGCATCTGTTATCCCATCGCAAGCCATACCCGAAGAGAAAATGAGCTTGTCCTCCAATATCACGGCATCGGCACTTCCCGAGCATGAAACACAAAAAGCTTCGTTCATGCTGTGAGCCTTTTCAATATTGCAATTCGGAAGATATACCGCTACAAATAACGGAAGCTTTTCTCCTGCTTTCATGCGTATATTCTCATAGCTGTTCAGTACAAGAAAGTCCTCAACGCCCTTCCATTTCGGATAATCGCGGTGAGATATATACCGTACAGAGTTGCTTCCGTGCAGAAGGTATGCCATTTTGTCGTCTATCGCGGCAACCTGTACATTTTTATAATCGTATATCACGTCTGCTCCGCCTATTTGCCCCACCATCTTTCTCGGAGCCTCACTGTCGATATACAGCATGCGATATCCTTTTGCATATTCCGGAAGATACTTATAGTATTCGTTTCTTATTCCAACAAGACCGGAGGTGAATTTTTCTATACTGCACTCTTTTTTGGCACGCACACGCTGAAAATACACCGACCTTCCGTCAGGCATACTGACAAACGAGACATCCTGAGAAACCGAGCCGAGCCCTCGGTCGACACATACCGACGAGGCGTAGCTGTCAGTTTTAACATGGGTGTATATATTTTCACAGCTGCGAATCACTGTTTGATTTGACAGACCGGGATTTTCTTCACAGCCGTCAGAAAAAATCATCTCACCAAAGGTACTGCATGGCGGAACGGTTACCGTCCACACCTTATCATCGGGGAGCACTGCGGCATTTGCGGAATTACGGTATGAAAACACGGAAAAAGCATCCGGCGTGCGCTGTATAACAGAGCCGCCAAACGGATAATGCCGCACAGTGGCATTTTGTTCTTCATACGTTTTTCGACTGACAGGCTTTACACCCTCTCCAAGGCAGAAGTGCCACATATATACCCAAATCATATACGGGCATATGTCGCGTTCAAAGCTGAGCATGGACTGCACGCCGTCAACATTGAATTTTTCAGGGTCTTCAACCGTAAAGCTTCCTTCGGGGTGGCCTGCCTGCGTCTTTTCGAGAGTATTTATACATAATTCTTCAAGATATGCGGCCTTTTCATCATCAAACAGAAAGCGTGTTGCCGCATGAACGCATATGAATGCATAAAGCTTATAATAAAACCAATCCTGAGTCTGAACCGGAACAAAATAACCGTCCTCCGTCGAGCATGGTAAAAAAACATTGTTATACAAGTTCTGCCAGTTGTGGCGAAGTCCCGGAAGCTCGTCCGCTCCCGATAACATTGAAAATGTATTCATCATAACGCGGAACTGAAGCGGTATTATCATATAATCCGGGTGCACGATGGCATGATTTTCGGTTGTGTAATCCGGATGGAATGTAATATTATTGATTCTCTTACGGAGAGGTACGCCGTCGGAAAGCTTTTCATCCGATTGCATATCAAGTGATACGGTAGCGGCATCAAGCATCCAGCGAATCGCACTTTCACGCCACTTTTCTGCACGCGGGTCATCCTTGAATATCGCTGCCGCCGCATATATGCCGTTTGCTGTCCATGAGTTTTCATCTGCCTGAGTATCGTAATAGGTGCCGCTGCGGGATTCACAGTCACACCAGCGCTCTGCATAATCGGTAATCACGTCATATGACATCTGCCGCGTTTCTTCGTCAAGGTCGTCCCACAAAAACCATGCAGCAAGAGCGAAATATACAATGCCCGAGCCTACCTGAGTCCCTTCAAAAAACCTATGCTTTGGATTCGGAGGAAGGACAAGGTCGTTTCCTCCCCACTTCAGCCCTGCGGTTGGGCCACCGTTATCCGGACGCACGCAGTCGGACGGACCGGTATCGTGCGTAAAGCACGAATAGCGGAGTATACGTATCGCCATCTCTTTTATTTCACTGCGTGAAAACTCTGCCAAAGCTTCATCAAAGTCGCCGTATTTTGACAGAAACGCCAAAAGCCCCAAGGTACGGTTTTGATCCGAGCCGTAATAACCGTCACCTCCGAACAGATATCCGCAACGCGGACGAGCATCCCAGTCATGAAAGGTTTTACACGGAAGCTTTATGTATTTTAGCATCATTGTGTATATCCGCTTCATCTCAGGGGTTTGCAAGCCTTCACTTTTCAACGGTGCAGGATTTGTGTACTTCATTTTTCTTCTCCGTATAATTTCTTTATGGCACGGACAATATCAAGTCCGTATTCTCCGTCCACGTCAGGCTTCTTAGTGCCATTTCTTAATACTTCCACAACTCTGCGCATCTGGTATTTCATAATCTCATATTCGCATATCTTTTCCTCAAACACTCCGTCTTTACCGCAATACCATACTTTATTACCCTCTATGCGTATTTCTCCCTCAGTAAGGTATATGGATGTGGTATTCTTCTTTGCATTTGTATGACCTATAAGGTTGAGAAGCCCCGTAACGCCGTTTTTCATCCTCACAAATGCCTGGGCACTGTCTTCGCAGTCATACCCTTCGCGCATATGAATATTTCCCGAAATCTCAGAAATCTCAGAGTCAGAAAAAAACTTCAGCTTATCGAGAGAATGTGCACCGAGATTCATCATAATTCCTCCGCCGGACATTTTCTTTGTGAGAAACCATCGCGGACGGTCATCTGAAAAATAATTTATATTTCTCGTTTCTGCAAAGCTTACAAGCTTTCCAAGCTTGCCGGAAGCTATAAGCTCCTTTGCAAAAACATATGCAGGGATGTAGCGGAACGGATGCCCCACCCACAGCATAACGTCGTTTTCTTGGCATACATCAATCATCTTACGGCAATCGTCTGTGCTTATTCCCATCGGCTTTTCAAGAAAGATGTCTATTCCATGCTCTGCACAAGCGACAACCGCCTCGTTGTGAAGAGCATGCGGAAGCGCTATTACCGCAAGGTCAAGCTGTTCACACTCCAGCATTTCCTTATAGTCAGAATAGCCCTTCGCGCCGGTTTGTTCACAAACCGTTTTGAGATTTTCGCCGTTTATGTCGCATGCCGCAACGATTTTTGAATCTTTAATATCAGAAAAGACATTTACGTGGGAAACACTTATCTTGCCGCATCCGATAACTCCTACTTTGGTCATATTCTTCATCCTTCATTCCGTTGGCAGATATTATCTGCTCTCCGTTATTACTTTTGTTTTTCAATTTAATGATAACATTTTCTGCAAAAATACAACAACCTC
>JAFQSU010000010.1 GCA_017409405.1 Oscillospiraceae bacterium
ATGAATCTTAAAAAGCTTGCAAAATGGAAATGGAGGGCGAATAATATACCTTCAAAAATGCTCGGTTTTATCGTATTTTTAATAAAAACGAAGAAGAACCCGATGTTTGCTTAACGCATACTCAGGTTCTTCGACAGTCTGCCGCAGGTTACTTTGTAACCTGCGGTTTCTGCATTTTACGGACGCTGACCGAGACCGCCCTCGAGTGTGAGGGTTTCGCCCGTCATAAACTTGAAGTCGGGATGTGCAAGCTGTACGCATACACGACCGATTTCAAGCTCGGAGTCGCCGAAGTGACCCATCGGAGGCATATGAACATTCTTATCAAACGCTTCGGGGTATGCATTCTTGAACTGTTCAAGCTGTGCTGTCCATGCAAGAGGACATACGATATTTACATTGATATTATCCTTACCCCATTCGGTTGCGGCAACACGGGTAAGACCGCGGATGCCCTCTTTTGCGGCAGCGTATGCACACTGACCGAAGTTGCCGAAAAGACCGGCGCCCGATGCAAAGTTGATAACCGAGCCCTCTGTCTTTTTAAGGTGCGGATAGCACGCCTTCATATAATAGAAGGTGGCATAAAGACCGGAATACATGGCAAGGTCAAACTGTTCTGTTGTATGGTCTGCAAGCGCAACGCCCGATGCCGATGCCTGGGCATTGTTGATAAGAACATCGATGCGACCGAACTCTTCAATTGTCTTTTCGACAACCATGTTGACGGTTGCTTCGTTATCAGAGCCTGCAGAAATGTCTGCCTTAAGAATAAGAACCTTGATGCCATAGAGCTTTTCGAGCTCTGCCTTAGCTTCCTCGAGCTTTTTAACGTTTCTGCCGGTGATTACAAGGTTTGCACCCTCTTTTGCATAAGCGGTAGCAATACCGTAACCGATTGAGCCGCAACGTCCGTCAGAGAGGACTGCGCGGCCTGCGCCTGTGATGATTGCTGTTTTACCTGTAAGAAATCCCATTGTTGCACCTTCCTGTTTTTTATAGTAGAGTTTTTACTATCTCATTTAACTCATTATATCTTAAAATCACATCTCTTGCAAGAGTAATCTGCGCACGGGTGCGCACGAGATTGTGCCCCGGGTAGTCTGTTTTGAAGTATTTATCTCCCGTAAGGTAGTCATCAAGAAAACGTGCTGCCAGCTCCATAGTCATAACAATGATACTGTCAACAAGGTTTTCCTTTTCTGCATCCGTAAGAACGCCGCCGCACGCAGTGAGAAAGCCCTTTGTGAATGCGCGGAATTTACTGTCACTCAGCGCAATTTTTGAAACGTCAGGCTCGTCCTCAAGTGCGGTATTTGCGGCAAAGCGCACGGCGTCTCCGTAGTCGTGAAGAGCAAGACCGGGCATCACCGTATCAAGGTCGATTACCGCAAGGGCTTTTTTGGTATGCGTATCAAAAAGGACGTTGTTGCATTTCGTGTCATTGTGAGTAACACGAAGCGGAAGCCTTCCTTCTTTCTGCATGCGTGTAAGCTTTACTGCCCGATCAAGATTTTCACAGAAAAACTTCATTTCTTCAGATACCTCTGCAAGTCTTGCGAGGCTGTCCTCTTCGGCATGGGCAAACAGCGTATTCATCCGCTTTTCGGTATCGTGAAAATCGGGAATGGTTTCAAACAACGCCCCTGCATCAAAATCGCCGAGCATCATCTGAAAATTACCGAAAGCCGCACCCGTCTGTTCAAGAACTTCAAGGTCGTCACACAAATCATATGTGACTGAGTCATCAATAAATCGGTATGACCGCCAGCATCTGCCCTCATCATCAAAAAGGCAGCTGTCGCCACTCTTCGTTTTTAAAAACTCAAGCACCATACGGTCACTTTTTTCGCCAAGCTTTTCAGAGATATGCGTGGTTACGAGAGAGATGTTTCTCATCATGCGGACAGGCTCACGGAAAACATGTGTGTTGATTTGCTGAACAATGTAACAGTCCTCACCACTGCCGTCACGAACAGTTATCTTTAATGTGTTGTTTATATTTCCGCTTTTTATAACATCACACGCGACAATCTCTCCGCAAATGCCGAAGCTTTTGCAAATACCTTCGATATTCATTTCAAAACACCCTTTTTATTATATAAATCAGCCCATGCGAGAAACTGAAAGCCTTACGAGCCTTTTAAAATCAGAGCTTACTCTGTCGGCAGTTTCTTTCACTTCCTCATGTGTAAGCGGAGCGGCATTAAGACCTGCCGCCATATTTGTAATGCAGCTGATGCCGCACACACGCTTGCCCATGTGGCAAGCCGCCATCGCTTCAATCGCCGTACTCATGCCTACAGCATCCGCACCCATCCGTTCATACGCACGGATTTCTGCAGGGGTTTCGTAATTCGGTCCGCTCGTCTGAATGTATATACCCTCTTTTATATCTATGGAAAGCTCTTTTGCGCTGTCTCGAATTATATTGCGCAGCTCTTTTGAATAGACAGTGCTCATATCCGGGAAGCGAACACCGAGGCAATCAATATTTTTGCCGCGAAGCGGAGACGGAACAAGGCTTGAAATATGGTCTTCTATGACCATAAGAGCACCGCTTGAAAAGCTTTTATTTATGCCGCCTGCGGCGTTTGTGAGAAATATTGTTTCTGCGCCGAGCATGCCCATGAGGCGAACAGGCATTACAACATCCTGAACATCGTACCCCTCATAGTAGTGTACTCTTCCGCTCATAACAACTACCGGAACGTTTTCAAGATATCCGAAAACGAACCTTCCGTCGTGCCCGGTAACTGTGGATATCGGAAACTCCGGTATTTCGCCGTAGCTGATCTCCGCTACGGTATCTACATCATCCGCAAGAGCGCCAAGACCCGAGCCGAGGACAAGCGCAAGCTTTGGAACGAAAGCTGTTTTTGAACGCACATAAGCCAGCGCCGACATAAGCCTTTCATATACGTCTGCCATCTTTATTCTCCTTTTATATATATCATCTTAATATTATCTCACGCAGGACTAAAAGTCAATACAAACAGGCATTGTAAAACGGGCAAAAGTCTGATAAAATTTATTTGCAAAACCTTATGCAAAAGGAGCATTTTCATGGAACATGACTTTCTTCGCAGAACGGAAGATTTATACGAGCGCTCGTGCCGCCGAAACGTGGTAACGGCGACGGGATTCTGTGACCCGTCGGAAAGTATACAGGCGCAAAGCTTTTTGAGCTCGCGCAAAATAAATGAGTATATTATGTGCGGCGGATATCCCGATGCCGAGCGCACTCGCTTACTTTTTCTTCCCGATTATATGGACAAGGACTACTTTCCCTTTGAGGAATATATAAATGTGTTATATGTAAAATGCGCCTTCGGTACACTTTCTCACAGAGATTATCTCGGCGCTCTTATAGGGCTTGGTATAAAGAGGGAATCTCTCGGCGATATCCTTGTTTTCAAAGACCATGCATATATAATATGTACACCGCAGGTATCGGAATTTATCCGCGAAAATCTCACAAAGGTCGCAAGGTTTGGCGTCAAGTGCGAGATATGCACTCTCGATGACATTGAGGTTCCCGAACCCGTATTCAATGTTGTGTCGGGTACGGTTGCCTCACCCCGTGCTGATTCCGTTGTGGCAACAGCGTTTGGCATATCCAGAAGCCGTGCCGCCGAGCTGATACGCGACGGTAAGCTTTCAGTAAATCATGTTGAAGAGGTAAATGTTTCTGCAGAAATTTGCGAGGGCTCACTTCTTTCACTTCGAGGCTTTGGCAGAGCAAAGCTGTTTGAAGTCGGGGGCATGAGTAAAAAGGGCAGGCAGTTCATTACTCTGCACGTGTTTTCAAAAGGAAAGTAAAAAAGCTGTGACGAAGTTTCGTCACAGCTTTCAGCGTGTCGATAAACCTATCGACACGCTGGAGACTGTCCAAAAAGGTGTGAGATTACCCGAATGGAACCCGAAGGCGTATGTGTATACTCCGAGAGGTGACATTCGGGCAAAATAAGCGGAAAATCCCTTGAAGTTCGAC
>JAFQSU010000011.1 GCA_017409405.1 Oscillospiraceae bacterium
TCATTGATTGCATCGGCTGCCCATGCGTGGGAAGTAAGGTCGGTGAAGCCTTTGGACGGGAGGGCAGGGACACCCTCCCCTACGGTGGTGTCTTCGCCATTGTCGGGGTTGGTGGTTTCACCATCGTCGGGTTTTACATTTTCGTCCGTATCCGGGGCAGGTGCGGCACCGCCGCCACCACCGCCACCGCCGCCGGACGGTGTATCGGTCGAGCCTTCGCTGTCGTTATCTGTTGACGGTGAGCCGCTTGTTGAGCCGTATACTTTGATAACGAAATACTGCGTTGATACACGTCCGAGTGAATCTATCGCATCCACTGCAACAAGGTTTTCACCAATCTGCGATGCATTCGGCTTCCACGTAACCACACCGGTATCAGTATTGAGGCTTGCTCCTCTCGGAAGTGTGCGTGCGGCATAGGTAATAATACCGTCATCGCGCATGCTTTCTGCCTTTACCTGAACCGAAACCGAGCTTCCTGCTGTTGCCGTAACTTCTTCAAGCTTTTCCTTAAACTCCGGTGCGTTATTGTTTTCATACGACATCGGAATTGTAAACCTCATACCTTCAGCAACGTCATAGTTGTAGGTGTCATCCTCGTAGCTGTCGTAGGAATTGACAAGCGTTACGTGTGCGAAGTTCAGTGTAGCTGTTTTTCCATCCTCGGAAATCTCTGCATCCTCTATTATGTATGCAGCGTTTCCGGGAGCTGTGGTCTCTCCTACGAAGATACGCCCTGAAAGGCTTGTATCTTCTTCGCCCAAGTCTTCAAGGAGCTTCGCATCAATAGGCTTATCAAACTTTACTTTTACCTTATTTACAATGGAAAGTCCCTCGGTATGCCAGGTTATCTCTCCGGATATGGAATTCGTATACTCTGCAGGATCGTCACCTATAACAGTTCCGTCGTGGAGATAACTGTACGTGTTTTCAAGCTTGCCGTCAACATGCTTTACTGTCCAGACACCGGCAAAGCCTTTAAATGCGAAGCTGTATCCTCCGGTTTCCGTGCTTGCAGTGTTATCGGTTACCGTGTACAGAACATCATTTCTTGTTGCGTACATGACATAGTCAATTCTTCCGTCAACAAGCTCAACCCTTACTGCTGCCGCCTTGTCGGTACCGAGGTCAAGACTGCTGTCTGCCGGAACCATTTCAATGCGGTCGATGCTCTTTATATACGGGGTCTTGTTATACGGCTCGAAAACAGTTGTGTAGAGAGTGTCGAGCTTTTCGTCAGCCTTTGCCTTGCGGCGGACAAGCAGATACTCAAATCGGTTTATGACCTTATCCCAGCCCTCACGGCGTGACGGAACACTCTGCGCAAGCGTTACTTCATCAGCTATCCAGTCGTTTGCCGTTGTTACCTTGAGATGGATATCCATAAGATTACCGTTATTGCGTGAGAGTTTCTGAACATCTGAAATCTTGTAATCGACGGAGAAATTGCCCTCAAGAGCCGTATCCTTACGGATTTTTTCAAGCCACGTATAGCCGGAGGGGTATTTAAGCGGAACATACTGGCTTGTAGGGTTTGTCCACGGGTCGTTTCCGAACTGTGCATCAGCTCCTGCATATGTGCCCACATAGTTTCCGTCGGCTTTTCCGTTATCGGTCTGATGCGCAATGCTGTCAAGCCCCGTTGTTGCTGTCACGGTATTGCTTGATGCGTGGAAGGAATAGATATGGTCTTCACCGCCGAGAACCTTGAAGAAGTCTACACCGTAAGAAATTTCATCGTCGTAGTCTATCATCATCACGGTTCTGCGGTATTCGTCTGCTGTCTGATATGTTGCGCTTCCGTCAACATCCATAAGCTTTACACGCGTGTCCTTATCATCAAAGTGCAGGGGCTTTGCCGGGTCTTCGGGTTTAACCGAGCTTGTTTCGTTTATGACAACGGTGTTGTGCGAAAGCGTAACATTTGTCCACTGATGGCGGCTCGGATAAGAGCCCGTTTGCTCGGGATATCCGTTATCGGATGAAATTGAAATACCGTATGCATCAATACCGAGATTTAAGAAGTCACGGTGCGCGTGCGACAATGCACCACCAAAGTACATCCAGAAGTCACGCGTGGTATCCTTTATTGAGCCTGTGCCCACAGCCTCGTTATAAAGTGTTCCGTCACGAAGCGATGCAAAGCCGTAGCCCGTCATCATTGAGCTTCTGTCAAAGTCGTGCTCACCCGAGGTCTCAATTTCTTCCTTGAGGTCGGCATAAAGGTTTTCGGGGTTCTTTGTAAAAATATCATAATGCAAATCTTCAAGAGCATAGTTTTTCCCCTTGACGACAAGCTCATACAAAAGCTGTGCAAGCTCTGTCTTTGCCTTTTTGTAACCGCCTATCTTTTCTTCAAGCTCTGCACGGTCGTTTTCATCAACAGTCAAAAGGGCGTTTTCAAGCTCGGCTGTATATACCGTGAGCTGCTTATACGCTTCGGCAATAACGGTTGTATCCGAAGGCATAACACGGTAACTACCCATTATTCCCTGGTCACCAATCGACTGTGTACCACGGTGCAGGTCAATCATGTCGTTGTAGCAAAGAAGCATAGTGATATACTTCGGGTTTCTCCAGAGGTTTTCCTTTTCGGTAAGCTCACCCGAATACAAGCCGAGTGCTGTTGCTACACCCACGGTATCCTCTATCCATCCATAGTTATAAGACGAGGAGGACTCTGTTCCCTGACCATCGCGCGAAACATCGTTTACAATTTTATAAAGAAGCTCGCCGCCGGTATTGAAGGTTTTGCCGGCAGTTGAGGAATTAACTTTACTCTCAGCAAACAGCCAGTCAATTATCTCGCGCGTTGCCGGCTCTCTGTCATATACGACTGCAGCAACCGCAGCGGTTTTCTGGTGTGAACCGTAGTTTCCGTTGATATCATGAGCGAGGAGTCCATTATATATCTCATAGATGAGGTCACGTTCAATATTATCGCGTATGTTCTTGTTTGAATTTTTGGGCAGTCTGTCCTCACCCGTTACGGGATGTACCAGTATGCCAGGGTACTGTGCTTCTTTTTCTGCAATGAAGTTCTGTACCTCAGGGTCATCGTACATTGGCCAGAACGCATCATAAGAAAGCGCAAGTTCGGTTGCAATGCCTGCATCCCAAATATCATTGGAAATCTTACCTGTATTGAATGAGGAGTCAGAGAAAGCATATGCCAAGGAATTCCAGTTGCGCTTTGTTCCTGTACTGTCTACCCAGTCGGTTGAGCTGTACTCGGGATACAAATCAGCCATACGGTCAATCATAACAGCACCGAGACGACCGTACTTTTCTTCTCCCGTATAGACATATGCAAGCCTGAGTGATTGGAGCGCATCCCTGACTATATTTGCGCCTGCCATCCAAAAACCGTTGTGAGCGTAATGGGCTATAAATGTCCATTTATCGGCATTTGTATCATTTACAGTCCAGGCGTTGCCGGGAGCATAACCCCAGCCGTCATCTACACACCAGAGCATACCGCTCTTGACGTCATCATAGCCTCCGACAAGGTTATATACAACACGGTCGGGCTCACCGTTTTCGTCAAGGTCTGCGTTATAACGGAACGGGTCTATGCCGTTGTATATACCTCCCTCGGTATAAAGCTCACTGTATGCATCGTTTCTGAGATACCCCTGTCCATAGCCGTAGTATTTATACCAATTTGTAAGCTCTGTCCCGTATTCCGAGAATAATGCGCTCGCTTCAATCGGATCCATCATCTCAGGCTTTACACAATCACACACATAATCACGGTCTGCGGCAAATTCCGCCGGATGGTAAATCATGTTATGGTGACGCGAAAGTGCAAGGAAGCGATCAAACACGCCGTCATTGCCAAGCCCCAGCTCATAGAACTTTCCGAAGTCGTTTGTCGGGAAAGTTCTGCTGCACTCGGGGCAGGTTACCTTCCACGGTTTGCTTATAGGAGATATTACCCACGGATACCCGGACTCTGCCACCTTTTCACCGCAATAGCGGCAAATATATGATGTAAGCTTATCTCCGCGTCTGCTGATGCGGATAGAACGTGGAATACCCTCTCCCATGAGTATCTTCCACATACCCTCCATACCAAGGTCGAGATATCGGTCTGCCGCTTTGACTGCGGCATCCTTTTCCCTTTTCGCCCACTCGTATTTTGCTATGTTGTCACGCGCAGTTGCAACGCTCTCTTCCGTATAGTAGGTACGCCCTGCCTTACCGTGCGTTACGGTAATTGTTGCATCGGCGTTATACGGAACTCCGTCAAGGGTTGCAACAACAGAAACTGTATAAACTCCTTCTTCCGCATCTGAGGCTATCTCTGCCGTGAGAGTACCTTTGACTGCGTCTTCCGTAAAGCTTACGTTCGTCTGCTCTGTGTCATAGCTCCAGTCGATGCTGTCCCAGTTAACTTCGCCGACAAAATCTTCACCGCCGAGGTTTATCGCTTTTTTATCAAGAGTAATCTTTTCTCTCTCACCCGGGCGCATAACGAAGCTATCTGCCGTAATTTGTATTCCGTCAAGCTTTGAATAATCTCTGACAACTACTTCTACCGTCTCGGACCAGCTTGCACCAAGACTTTCACCCGTGTTATCGGATGCCGTCATCCTAACATGTGCCGTTCCTACTTCTTTTGCAGTAACGGTTCCGTCTTCCGCAACGTCAATATATTCGCCTCCGTCTACAAGCTCACAGGTAAGAGAATAGTCCTGATGTGCTCCGTCAATTGACGGCATAATCTCGTGTAAAACTCCGTTTTCAAACAAGAGAGATGCCCCTATTTTTACGGACTCACCCTTATTCACATCATAGCTTTCCTCTGCCGGAACAAGCTCATGTATTGCAGCTATGCTCTCCTCGGCAAAAAATGCAAGTGAACGGTACGCCTGTCCGTAATATGTGTTGTTTACATATTCAAGTTCACCTGTAGCAGGATTGAAAACCTGCAGTTTTCGTTCCTGACAGTCAAATGTAACTGTGTGCGTTCCTGCTTCAATGTAGAAGGTTCTGAAGGTTTCCGGCAGAATATTTGACGAAAGTCCGTTTTTATAAAATGTATAATCACCTGCATATATTCCGTCAAAATAGATATCAACATCCTCAGCAGCTCTTATACCGTTTGCGTTTCCCGAAACAGAAATCGAGTAATATCCTGAGCGTGGGATTTTAACCTCAAGAACACCTTTTCCGATTTTTCTCGGAATAACCTTCAATCCGGCGAGGTTAAGAGCAACAGTACCAACGGAGCTGCCGCTGGTTTTTAAATTCCACGAAACGAACTTCCAGCCGTGTTCTTCAAGTGTTGCATCGTATACATCGGTTATCGGCTGATTCATGAAATCTATAACAACGTGCTTGTCGTTGTCCGTATTTACAACCTCAATATCGGAGCTTCCCTTTACGGTATCGTTTTTATACGTTACCTCGGCAAAAAGCTCTATTGTGTCCACTCCGGCAGGAACGGTAACGTACCACTGCCCGTTTTCTTCTATGCCGTCATACTTTGTTCCGCCAACTTCGTACCAGACAACAATTGTCGCCTCTTCCGTAAGCTCCAGCTCTGCGCCGTACTTATCCAGAAGCGCAACTTTTACGCGCTTTGTTGCATAGGCAGGGGCAGAATATTCGCCGTCAAGAGACACCGAAACCGAGCTCAGCTTATCAGACTTCGGAGAAGTTACAGTCATCTTATATTCGCCGAAAAGCTCACGACCTCCAACGGTTGTCTTTGCCGTTATCGTTGCCTCGCCGCGAGAAAGCGGCGTGACCTTATTTCCGTCAATTTCAATAATGCCGGTGTCGGCTGTTGTGTACTCTACCGATGCCGACGGGAGATACTTTCCGTCAAGACCGTAAACCTTTGATGACAGCTTCGGCTCTGATTCATCGACAACTGCCGCTTTATCGGCGCTTACGACCACCATGGGAGAAAGTGTCAGTGAGGATATACTCAGTCTGTTTGATTCAGTTGTAACGGAAGAGTCTGCCTCGCGGAGTAAAATAATATATTCACCTTTCTTAAGGTAAACTCCGCTTGCACTATTTAAATCGGCTTTTGCATTAGAGGCTCTGATATTCGATGTGTTTATAAGATAAGAGTCATCAATTCCAAGGTCAGAAAACGCCTTTGCACCGGTTCTTACATAACGCGTACTGTCCTGATTGAGTGCAACGGTACCGTATATGCCGCCATCCCTTGTGCGTTCAAAGGTTTCTTCTGCAGTTTTTCCGCCTGAAAGAACGGAATCTGCAGGAATCATATACAGTTCTTGCTTTTCAGAAGTATCTACGCGGCCCCATGCTGTTCCTGAAACGTCATACGTTCTGCTTACGGGAACATATGCCTTAAACGCTATCCATCCGTCATACGGAAGAAGCGCGGTAAGAATGTATGACATATCATCATTATTATCCATAAGTGCAAAATAGGCACTTGATTTAGTTCCGGTAGACGGAATGTTTGTTCCGAGGTATGCCCACATAAAACCGGGGTCTGCAGGATTTTCGGGATACTTTGCGCAGCTTGCATCCGGTACACCTGCACGTGTTTCAAGCTTATTGCTATCACCTTCATGAGAGGCTATGCTGAAGGTATATGTCATATCCTGCGAGGTATCGCGCGGCACGTCCTTTGCCGTGATAACTATCGCGCCGAAAACATCGGGCTTGCCTTTAACGGAAGCAGTTATCATCGCACTACCTGCGCCGACTGCCGTAGCGGTGTTTCCGTCTATGATAAACTTGCTTGTGTCATTTGATGTGTATTCTATAACAGCAGATGTGTCCACCGTTCCGTCTGCCTTGTAAACCTCCGCAGAAAGGGTAACAGTTTCTCCGACATTTACCTTTTCTTTGTCTGCACCGACTGCCACTACGGGCGTGAGGGTAAGACCCGAAAGAAGGAGTCTTCCCGTTTCTCCGGCACTCAAATCCTTGTTATGTATAACGAGGAGATAATCCCCGGGTTCATTAACCGTAAGCTTACCCGTAAGCGGTATTGTTGTTGCCTGTGCCTGTTTAAGGCTTATTCCGCTTGCTTTGAGATATCCCGACGGAATGCCAAGCTCGGAAAACGGCTTTGCGCCCTCTCTTATTCTGTTATTATTAGTGGTAGCCAATGCCTTGGTATACGGGTTTTCATCCGTACCCGCTGTCAAAGCTTTTTTTGTACCGACAACGGCTTCACTTGTAAAATATTCCTTATCAAGCGTGTCTGTTGCTTTTCCGAGGTATATGTCCACGTTTGTTGATGCTGTAGTCTGAGCCTCAACTTCCATCGACAAATCATATGTACCGACCGTCGGAACATATATCTGAAGTGCAAGCCAGCCTTCGCCGACGGTATCGCTACCTACCGTGCTTGTGGGCCAGATGTTTTTACCCATATGGGTGATCAGATATCCGGGAGAATCTATCCTCACCCACGGAGCGCTGCTCGTACTTCCCGAATAGTTCATGTTTGTACCGAGATATATCCACTGATCCTTTGCATCAGTATCAGGGATAGTCTGATCCTTCGGGTATGTTGTGAAGTTTGCAGGTGTGGCTAATAAATTTCGTTCAAGATATGCTCTTGCCTCCTGATTTCGGGATTCTGACGTGAAGTCATACGAGATTGTGCCGTCACGCACACCGTCGCTTGCAAACACAGTGCCCGCTGGCATGAGTGAAACAAGCATAACAAGAGCGAGCATGAGTGATAGCGTTCTTTTAAGCTTCATAGATGTTCCTCCTTGGTTACGATATGTTTATTGAGATTCTTCGACTGCTTATGCCTTCCCCTCGTAGGGGAGGGTCTCAGTGCCCTCCCGATGACGAATGAGGTGGAAAAATAACGATTGCTCCGCAATCTACACCTCATCAGTCACTATGTGACAGCTTCCCCTCAAGGGGAAGCCTTTGATTGGTGCAAGCTCCGCGAAGTCATGACATATAGGGGTTAAATACGGGGCAGAAGATACCGTCCCCTGCCCCGTCTGTCTCACTTATTATTCAGAGTAAATTACCTTATACTCTCCGCCGTCTTCATAAATCATGTATCCGCGTGCGGTATATGCGTTGTCTGTCGGCTTTGCCGCAAACTGACCGTGGTTGTCACCGCGCTGTGACTTGAAGATTTCGGACTTACTTTCAACCGTCGGTGTGCCTGTACCGAAGAGGATACCGACCTCGACGATAGCATCTGCATTACCCTTGTCATACTCTATCATGTATGCGCCCGAAACCGTGTCACCGTCAAGCACAACAAGCGGTTTTTTCTCAATCGGAGCGTAGGATGAGGTGATGTTTGTGCTGTCCCAAACGTAATAAATATAGGTCGGGTCGTAAGAAACAACCTTGCCGTCACGGAGCCAGTGTGTAACTGTGCCCCCGTTATCCGTACAGGGAACCTTTATGCCGTAGGCATTTGCATCGGAGACAGTTTCACCGTTTACTCTTACACCATCGTCGCCTGTTGCTGCAAGGGTTGCATCGGCAGTGTAGCCTGCAACTGCGTGAGTTACCTTTTCAACGATTGCTGCTATATCAAGCGCAACATCCTCTGCCGTGAACCAGCCCGTAAAGGTGTGACCGATAAGCGAGGTTTCAAGAGATTTGCCCTCAGCTTCAAGAGCGGTAAGCTCATCTACCGTCTTGTTTCCGAGGTATGAGCCGTCAAGGTTCCAGAACTCAACTGTTGAAGCTGTGCTGTCAGCCGGTTCTGTCTCTTCATAAACCGCAGTGAGGAAGGTGCTTGTGTATACGGTAAAGGTGTCTTCCTGCTCAAGACCCTTTACAAACTTTGAGGTGTTTGCAAGCTCGCCGTCACCCGTATCATTTGCGCTTCCTGACTTCCAGCCGATGAACTTATAGCCCTGAACTTCGGGTGCCGAGACGTTGATTTCGTCGCCTATTGAAGGCTTGAGAACGCTGAGATTTCCCTCAACTCCGTTTATTGTAACCGCGGCTTTGTCCGAAATGCTTGTTGTTGCAGAAAAGCTGATTTCAGGGATATCTTCACCCTCAACAGCTTCGGGGGTCGTGCCGGTTTCGGGCAGAGCGTCGATTTCGGTGAGTGTTATTTTTTCAAGGTTGAAATACTGTCTTGAGTTGGTTGCGGTGGAATTATTTGTACTGTTAAAGGCAAAGACAAAATACCAATCGCCCGTTGTGAGCTGAACCGCACCGATATCGCCATCAACCTCCCCCGTAACATTGCTTACTCTTCCGATGCTGTTATAGCTTTTAAGCATTTCGGAGTTAATATCCGTTATTGTTTCATCTGCCGGGAACATATATATATCCGCCTGGGTTCCGTAATTGAATTCTCCCACTTCTGCTGTTATTGCATATATGCCGTCATACTTCACATTAAGCTTTAAAACAAAGTTCGCATCACCGTTTGCTCCGTTATTAAGACGCTTTCTTCCAACCATCTGCAACCGCGTTTCGCCAAGTGATGACGTAAATTTGTAGCTGGTACTATTGAATATACCCCCAAAGAGGCTTACTGCCCAAAGGTCGGTAAGACTACTGTTGAGGTTATTATAGCTGTCAAGGTAGTTGCCGGTGTATGACTCTTCTCCTTCCGGTTTATAGAACATTCTGTAGCTTTCGGTGAAAGCAGTGTTTTCCAGTATATCTCCCGTGAGAACTGTGTTGTTAAATACATATTCGTGAGTTTTGTCGAGCTTATCCAGTTTTAATTCAAAACTTTTTAATGTAACTTCAAAACAACTTGTACTACTTAACGTCACAGCCGTATGTTTCTCATCCAATCCTACAGTGCGGATGAGAAGATAATATTTGCTGTTTGCATCAAGCTCCCTCGGGGCAAACGTTTCTGTCAATTCGGTTTCCTCATCCGAATACATATTGATTTGCCCGAGTTTACATATTTCCGGACATTTATCAGCTATATGATATATTGCCACATCTCCATTTTTAGTGTCAAAACCTGTGATATCAGCAGTCGTAAACTCAGTAGTGCCGCTCGTTACCGATGTACCTTCTTTTACAAGAAAAACATCTACGATAGGTGCTGTGTTTTTTGCTGTGTATGTAAGCTTCGGAGTATATGTTCCGCCTGCTCCGACTTCAAGTTCAACTCCTATATTTCCACTTCCTGTAGCTCTGCCTGTACCGGAATAAAAATATAAACCGTTTCCATTAGAAGTTGCATTTAAAATATATCTTTGACCTGCAGGTCTCCATGGAGCAGACTTTTCAGCCACGATGTCCGAAAGTGTTTTTGTCGCAAGATCTGCTTTCGCAACATCGCTTTCCGAACCGTATGCATCACGGCTGAAAACATATGTGTATCCGATAGGCTCATCACTATCTGCCGCGAAGGTTGTTGGCATCATTGCCAGAATCATTGTTACTGCGAGAAAAACTGATAATACTTTTTTCATTTTTCTTCCTCCATATCACTGTTGATTTTTATATATTCAGCGAGCTTGTCGGGGAAATTGACCGTCATCCCGTCTGCTCCCGCTTCATACACATTTTTCATGAGTTCCTCATTTGATACGCCCCAGGCACGGACGTTGAAGCCCTCAGAGTGCCATTTTCTGACATTCTCTTCGTTTATGAGGGGTGCCTTCGGGCATATTTCGCTGATGTTACGTTTTTTCATCTCCGAAAGGAGCTCATCTGTCACCTCTTTTGCGAGGAAGCCTGCAGTGAACTCCGGCGCATATTCGCGCATATCGCAGACTGATTCAAAATCAAACGAGGTTATAACGACCTTGTCTTTCATGTCGTATTTTCTCAAAATATCAGCGACTTGTTTTGCTGTTCCTTTTTGCTTCAGTTCAATTGCAAAAGTAAGGTCACGGAAAGAAAATTTATCGAGAAAATCTTCAAATCTGACGATTTTATCCTGAAATTCATTTTTTGTTACAAACATCTCGGCGAGTTCTGCATATGTTCTTTCCGAAACCTCTCCGCTTTCTCCTGTTACGCGGTCAAGGGTATCGTCATGGAAAAGCACTGCAACTCCGTCTTTAGTGACATGGACATCTGTTTCAATTCCGTTTGCACCCATATACACGCCGGTGTAAAAAGCGAGGAATGTGTTTTCCGGCAAGTATTCACTTGCGCCGCGGTGTGCATAGTTTATAAAATGAGTTTTGCTTTCCTCATCAATGACCTGCCAAAGATTTTTTTCAACCTTATCAAGAAAGGCTCCCCATCTTGTTTCATCTATAAACGGATTTACATCCGAGGTAAGGCTTTTTTCATAATTCCCAAGGGTGTCATTCTGCCAGGAATGGTTTCCGATGAAAATATCAACGTGCTCATTCCGGAGGCGGTTGACACTTTTGAAAAGCTGACCTCTCGGCAAGGTATTCAGCCCTTCGCTTTTAAGAAAGTCCTTTTTCAACTGGTTTGTTCCTGCACCGCCGAACATTCCTGCACGGTAGAGTTTTCCGTCCTCTTCAAGATTAAAAAAGAACGAAACCGTACCTTCTGTATGCCCCGGAGTTTCAAGGCAAAGAATCTCGGTATTTCCGAGCTTTATAACATCGCCGTCGCGTATATCAAAATCCGGAGTGAAGCGACCTTCAAGATAGCATATATCCTTGCTGTTTAAAAAAGTTTTTGCACCGGACAGCTCCACAAGCTTTGGCGTTGCAAAGGTATGGTCATAATGCCCGTGAGAATGAATTATGTATTTGACATCGCGGATATCAAAGCCGAGCTTCTCCATTGAATCCACAATCGATTCCGCATTTTCCTCATAACCGGTATCGAGCAGTATCAAGCCGTCTCCCGTATCAAGAAGATGCGATGACGCCTTCTTACATCCGACGAAGTGCAGATTACCTGCCATTCGAAACGGAACCATATCACTTTTCATCAGCTTTCTCCTTCAAATATTTCGCCGCATGTATGCGGCGTTTATTACGCAGTTAAGGTTTTTTGTAGTGTGTGGTAACACACTACAAAAGGGATATATCCCTTTTCGGAATTTCTGCACAATTGTTCTCTTCTGTCACCCTGAGCCTCGCGAAGGGTCCCCTACGGGTGAGGGAGAGACTGACAATCCCTCCACCGCGAAGCGGTCCCCCTCCCTTTAGGCAAGGGAGGCTGAGACGCCTTCTCAGGCAGTCCATAAGCTTCTATACTATGTAACCGATATTATCATAATTATTTTAACTTATAGCGAAAACAAATTCCAACAAAAGCGTTTACAAATCGGCTTGTTTTGAGTGGGAATATCTGCATTACTTTGACATCTTGTTTTGTGTATGATATATTTTAAGAAAAGACAGAAAGTGAGGCGTTTGAGGTGGATAAGCATTTCAGAATAGAAAGTACCGCGGTATTGGAAAAGCTTCCGATAAGCATTTCCACTCTCTGTTTCCGTTCTCTTGAAAACGATTTGCACATTCATACATACACTCATATTGCCTTTGTTCTGGCAGGAAGCGCTAACGGCTCGGTTAAAGATAAAGAGTATTCTTTCCCCCCTTATTCATGCGCGATCGCTGCGCCGTATACACTCCATTCTTTTGATACAAGGTGTTCGGAGGATACACCCATTGTAGTTCATATCCGTTTCAAGGATTCCTTTCTGACCGAACGGGGCTACCGTTTCTTTCATTACAACAACACTCTTCGTTTTGAAGAGAGAACAATTCCTGAATTTATAGTCTTTAACGATGAAAATAAAGCTGAAGCAAAACGTATAATTCGTGCACTGACAACTGAATTTGAAAACAAAGAAAACATGTCGTTTGACCGCATTGCAGAGTATCTTGCGGAATTTTTCCGTATGGTGGCTACGGCGTCACCTCAGGAGCCTGTTCCTGTTTTTAAAAAAGAAGCAATAAACTGCATAGAAAACGCTGTCAAGTATATTGAAGCTCATTACGCCGAGAAGCTTACCATCGACGACGTCATTCCCCTCACGGCAATGTCGAGGAGCATTTTCACGAAGCAGTTCAAGGCTATAACGGGAATGACCTTTGTGCAGTTTCTTACCTCAATACGGTTCGGACATGTCATCCCTATGCTTGTTGCTACAGAAATGTCTTTGAATGAGATTGCAGCAAAGACCGGGCTTTATAACAAAACAAATTTAGTGCGTACGTTTACAAAGTATTTCGGGATGTCGCCTATGCGTTTTCGTGATTATTTCGAGGAGACTTCTCCCGGTGTAAAGGAGCGGCACCTGACGTATAAACGACGCTGGAAGTGGCTTGATGACGCGGAAGAAGGGCAAGTTGAATGAGGTTGTTCGGTTGCATAAGGCTTCCCCTTGAGGGGAAGGCTTTGATTGGTGCAAGGCTATGTGAATCTCTCCACCGCGAAGCGGTCCCCCCTTTAGGCAAGGGAGCCTTGAGATTCTTCGACTGCGCCTGCGGCTTCGCTCAGAATGACATAGGGGTGGGAAATGCGTTAATCCACCTACTCAGAATGACACAGACAAAACGACCCTGTAGAGAGTAAATCCCTACAGGGTCGTTTTTTAGAGGAAACATTATTTTACTCGGTTATATGCGCTCTCGTACGCTGCAAGAAGGTCTTCAACACCCATTTCTTTGAGCTCTTCACGGAAAGCATCAAACTTTGAAAGCGGTTCCTGGCCAAGAATAAACTTTGCAAACATCTCCTCTGTTCGTGTAAGGCATGCTGCACGTACCTCTTCTATAACGCGCTGTTCCTCATCGTTATATGCAAGCCAAAGCGTCGGATAGGTGTACGGAAGAGTATGCTCTATGCGAAGCTCACTACGTTCTTTGATTTCGTCAGACTCAAACGCAAGTGCCGCCTCGGGGTCAAAGCGTGTATATGTAGCATAGGTCTTGATACCGAACAGAGTGCTTGCCTGCGAGTTATATTCGTCTGTAATGTAATACTTCTTGCCATCGCGAACCTCATAGGTCTCGCCTTCCTTACCCCAGGAAACAAGGTCAACAGCCTCATCGGAATACATCCAGTCAACAAGCTTCATTGCGTTTGCAATGCCTGTCTTGTCGCCGGTGTTCGGAAGAACAACGCCTACTGTCGAAACAGTTCTGTTTTCAATCATCGGAGCGCCCTGCTCTGTGAGAACCGGCGGAGCCATTATATTAAGCTTGAATTCAGGGTAGTTCTTGCCTGCCATGGACTTAAAGAAGTCTATTCTCGTCGTGAAGTTCGGGGAGATGAAGCTGCGGTTTGTAGACATAAGCTCTTCCCAACCGGTATAGCTCAACGTCATGAGGTTCGGAGGCATAAGGCCTTCGTCTATCATCTTCTTATGGAACTCGATAACCTCAAGTCCCACATCGTCATACATGCCCCAATGCCATTCGTCATTGTCAAAATCGTAGTACTCGGATGCCGACCACCATTTCTTAAAGGATGAGCCGTATGCGTTGATGAAGGCTATTTTGCCGCCGCCGAATGAAAGCGGATATGAATCGGGATAGAGAGCCTTAAGCTCTTTACATACCGAATAAAGCTCATCAAAATTTGTCGGAACCTTAAGGTTGTGCTTTTCAAAAATGTCCTGACGGTACAGCCATGCACGACCACCTATATGCTCTTCGCCTGTAGACGGGGAATAATACACCTTGCCGTCAGCAGCCAGTCTTGTGCCTATGGAATGCTGATACTCTTGTTCCGTGAGCGAAGCCTTCCACTTCTTGTAGTTGGGCATATCGTCTTCGATATCGTCAAAGGCGATAAGTGCGCCCTGTTGAGCGTATTTATCCGTATCTGTCTTCCAGTTGAACGCAACTATATCGGTCAATGTATCGGGTGCCGCAAACATCAACGATACCTTTGTAAGATAATCCGTCGGGATTGCATGAATGTTAAGCTCGAGACCTGTTGCCTCTTCGATATAGTCCCAAATCTTCCAGTTTTCGTCAAACGGTGAGTTGCTTGAAGAAATGATCGTCATTGTAACCTCATTGTCTTCAACCTGAGTGCCTCCGCCATTACATCCGCACAGCGCGAGAAGCATTATGCATGCGAGAAGTAATGCTGTAATTCTCTTCTTCATAAAAATTTGCCTCCTTTGTTTTTATTATATTTTAAGACATGAACGTCTCCGACTTCAATCACAAGCGTTTACAAATCGGCTGTTTTCAATCTTTAATCTCTTGAAACAACCCGATTTGACAACACTATCACTTGAAATCACACGTTACTACTGTTATAATATTAACTGACATAATTTGTTTGGAGGCTTTAAGTATGAGTATCAATGAAAAACTTGCAATTCACGGTGGAGCACCTGTCAAAACCACACCGTACGGAACAGCAAAGCGCTTCGGAAAAAAAGAGCTTGAATATGTTGAAGAAGCACTCAATCAGAACACGCTCTTTTACTGGAAGGGAAGCTTTGCAAAGCGCCTTTGTGCAAAGTTTGCAGAGCTTAACGGTTCAAAGTTCTGTGCAGTAACAAGCTCGGGCACATCGGCTATACATACAGCACTCGGTGCAGTAGGCGTTCAGCCGGGTGATGAGGTTATCACCGCTCCGATAACAGACATGGGAAGTGTTATAGGTATACTTTATCAGAATGCAGTTCCAGTATTTGCTGACCTTGATCCTCATTCATATAACATGACGGCAAAGACCGTTGAAGAGAAGATTACCGACAAAACGCGTGCTGTCGTCGTTGTTCACCTCGCAGGTAATGCGGCTGAGGTTGACGAAATCGTTGAAGTCTGCCACAAGCGCGGAATCTATGTCATAGAGGACTGTGCACAGTCATATTGCTGTGAGTATAAAGGTAAATACGTAGGTACATACGGTGATATCGGTTGTTTCTCACTCAACGACTTCAAGCACATCTCCGCAGGCGACGGCGGTATGATTATTACGGATAATGAAGAGCTTTACCATAAGGCAGTTATGTTTGCGGACAAGAACTACAACCGTTTCGGCAACGACGTTGTAAGAAACTCACCGCACGTTGCGCCCAACTACCGCATGAGTGAGCTGGTTGCAGCTGTCGGTCTTGCTCAGGTAGAAAAGGTTGAAGAAATCTGTAAAAAGCGCAATGCATACGGCGATGCGTTAACTGCAGGAATACGTGATTTGCCCGGAATATATGTACCGAAGGTCCACCCGGATTGCAAATCCTCATACTGGTTCTATCTCATACGCGTTGATGAAAAAGAGCTTGGATGTACACGTGAAGAGTTTGCAGAGGCGCTCCGTGCCGAGGGCATTCAGGCGGGTGCCGGATATATAAAGCAGTGTGTATATGAGATGGATATGTTCACAAATCAGACGGCTTTCGGTGATATGAAGTGTCCGTTCTCCTGCCCGTACTACGGAAAAACAGTAGAATACAAAACAGGTCTTTGCCCGACTGCAGAAGAAATCCTCAAGACCTGCATCCGTCTTGAGAGCAAGGAATATTTCACAGAACAGGATCTTAAAGAAACAATCGCCGCAATCAGAAAAGTATCAGCATATTATCAGAGCATTAAGTAAGGAGAGTTTTAAATGAATATCAAAGAAAAACTTAAGTTTCTGCACGACAACCCTGTTGTTGCATGGCACGAGCATTTCTGGAGCACCGGAGATTTCACGACACTTAATACTGTTCAGGGCGATGACATGATGCAGGTATTTGACGCTCTCGGAATCGACAAGGTTGTAACGTCGCTTCCCGTAAACAAGATAAAGAGATGTGACCCCGAGGTGTTTGTTTCTGCAAACAATGTTACATATGAAGCGGTAAAGCGCTATCCCGGCAGAGTTTACGGTATGGCATATGCTCATCCCGGGTACGCTTCGGCGGCTGTTGCAGAAATTGAGCGTTGTGTAAAGGAGCTCGGGTTTGTCGGAGTTAAGCTTTATTACGATTATTTTATGGATGATCCCGTTTATGCGCCGATTATCGAAAAGTGCATAGAGCTTGATATTCCGATTCTCCAGCATTCAATGCACTTTATGGATGCACCCAACAAAATCCGTCAGCCGCTTGCTACTGACGGTGTGCATATGGCAAACGCCGCAAAGCGCTATCCCGAAGCAACCTTTGTTATGGGACACTTCACTATTGCAGAGTGGAAGTATTCTCTGAATGCTATCGCCGATTGCCCTAATGTATATACCGACATGAGCGGAAGCGTTTATGACCGTCCGCAGATGGAAATGGCAGTTGAAATGCTCGGTGCTGACAGAATCCTCTTCGGTACTGACAATTCCCCCTCCTCTTGCGTAGGCAAAATTCTCGGTGCAAGAATCTCGGACGAGGATAAGAAAACAATCCTCTCCGGGCGTGCATTCTCCAGATTCCTTGAAAGGACGGTAAAGTAATTATGTTTATAGATATCAATACATATGTCGGTCACTGGCCGTTCCGCAAGCTTTCGTTCAACACACTTAAAGAGCTTGACATTCTTGCAAGAGAATATGATATAACCCACATGGTTGTCGCTAATCTTAACGGTCTTTTCTATAAGGATGCAAACGAAGCAAACTACGAGCTTCTGGAAGAGCTTAAAAGCTATAATGGCAAGACTGAGTTTATTCCGCTTGCAATCGTAAATCCCACATATCCCGCCTGGGAGCGCAATGCACGCAAAATGATAGAGCTTGGCTTCTGCGGTTTTGAGCTGGCTCCGATTTATCACGGATATTCTCTTGCACCCGAAATGTTTTTCGATATGTACAATCCCATTCACCGCGCAGGCAAGGTTATGGAGCTTGCAGAGGAGCTGGGTGTGCCGGTAAGAGTATGCGCAGGCTTTGAAAACTTCCGCGGAAGAAGCGACCTTGACACACCGAAGAGTCTTTCGGCGGACGACTATGTGGCGCTTATTTCAAAGTATGAAAACGTTCCGGTTCTTGCAACAGGCTTTTCAATGCTTGCCGCCGGTGGTAAGTTATCAGAGCTTGTCAAAGCACGAAAGAATATCTTTTTCGATACAACGACTACTGCAACGCTTGACCCGAAGCTTTGCGCAAGAGTAAAGGATAATATCCCGGAAGAGCAGATTTGCTTCGGTTCGCTTTCACCGTTTAATTATATGGAAACAAACCTTTTGCGTATTTCTTTATCCGGTCTTGATGAAGAGAGTATTAAGGCAAACGGTGCACGTGCTTTTAAGAATTTATAAAAGTAAAAAACATACAAGCAAAGCAGTGCTGTGATTTTGAATGTCACAGCACTGTTTTTGTATCTATTTAAAGTCAAACGATACAACGGCAATATCAGTTGATTCTCCCCATGTGTTTTGGGGAACGAGTATGAGTTTGTCGAATGTTTTGTTGACAGATATGTGATATGCACGCTTTCGGTTTTTTAAAACCTTTAATAATTCAACACGTTTTCCGCCCAGTTCGCCGTAAAGCGTAAACTCTTTACACAAGGTTTTCGGCACATACATCTGAGGACTGTCAAGCAAGGTGTTTGCACGGCTTATATGGCGCTGCTCAACCGGATGTCCGGGAAGTGTTTTTCGCATAAGATCGCTGTCAAATACGATATGAACCGAGGAAACCGTCTGTTCTTTGAAGCTGTAACAAATCTCCTCACCCGAGGCTGCAACATAGGCACAATTCTTATCGGATGTTCCGTATATTTCATGTGCCCTGTCCTCGCCGTTTCGTATTGTGTCGCAGTTGATATTTAATGAGGCGTTTTTGCAGATGTCCGAAATACTTCTCCTCTTCGACGGAAGGAAGCAGTCACCGTCCATGAGCTTCTCCTGTAAAAGCTCTATGTGCTTCAGATAAACACCGTGAGGTGTTGTATTCCTACTTACCGCAAGTGCCGCCGCTTTTCCCACTGCCTCTCCGAGCAGAGAGCACGTTGCCATAACTCTGATACTGCTCATTGCCATGTGGGTCATGCTGATGTTTCTGCCTGCAAAGAACAGATTTTCTACATTCTTCGAATAGAGTGCACGGTACGGGATTGAATACGGTGCAGGGGTATGAATATCTGTATTCGGAACACCTCTGTGATAAAAACCGCCCGGATAATGGTCATCTATCGGCCAGCCGCCAAAGGCAACCTCATCCTCAAAAACGTGTCCGTCAGCTATATCCCGCTGAGTAATCATATACTCTCCGCACATTCTCCGAGATTCACGCTTACCGGGGAGAAAGCCCAGAAAATCAAGCTCCCAGTTCTCGCTTTTAAACCTGCCGGAATTTTTTATGTAGTCCCATGTTCCCGTTGCGAGACCTATAAGCTCGTCACGCACCTCTTCGGTATCGCCGATTGAATCACGGTCGCCGCCAAGCTCAAGATACCAGAAATTTTCTGCAGGGTCATATATATCCGGGGCGCTGTTTTCACAAATCTTATCGGGTGCTCTGTTCTCAAAATCCTTTTCGGTAAGCTTTGTACTGCATTCGGGTGCGGTATACTTTATCTCACGCCCGGTTTCCCTGCCCTGAATAAGACAGCTCATTCCCATTGTCATTTCATCAGGTCGGGTAAGCTCTGTGTCCTCACCGAATTCAAAACGCGACTCTCGCCCAAGTCTGAACTCTGCTCCGGTGAGCGGTGCAAGTATGCTGTCACCTGAGCTGTCACAGAAAAAGCTTGCCTCTACCTCAATAAACGACTGAGTTGTCATCTGATATCCCGTGACCGATTTAATTTTTGTATCACGACCGTCAGAAAGCTCGCCCTTTTCTGTTTTTGCATCCATGCATGTACAGTTGAGCAAAAGCGTTATATTTTTTTCACGACGCACAAAATCATAAAGTATGGTGTCCCACACAGCATAGCTCTTTGTCGGATTGCGATATAAGCTTTCAAGATAGATTTCTTCAAGTATGCCCGTTTCACGGTTGTTTTCGCCCTTTGAGTGGCTTATCCACATACGTATCTCAGACGATGCGTTTCCGCCGAGCACCGGACGTTCATGCATGAGAACGACACGTAGACCTTCACGTGCCGCGGATATCGCCGCACAAAGTCCTGCCATTCCCCCTCCGACAACGCACAGGTCACATTCTAATTTTTTCTTTAACAGCATTTTGAACACCCCTGTTATTGACATTTATCATTTGTTATTATATTATATTTCAAGCAGTATTTCTTTGAATAATCTGCAATAAAATATGATAAATATGCAAATGAGGTAGCAACGATGAATACTCTTTTACATTTTATAACATCATACATGGATTATCTGAAGCAGGAATACCGACAGGAGATATCAATACACTTTCGCAAAAGCATTCTGCAATCACTTCCGCAAAGAGCATGCGTCGAGCTTCTGCCGTATAACTGCCATGAAAATCCGTACTGTATTGCCGTAAAAAAGAAAAGGCATCACAAATGTATTGAGTCGCAGGCGCAGGTGCGAAGCAGCTGCAAAAAAAACAAGTCCTTCTGCAGAAGCTGTCATGCCGGAGTTTATGAGTACATATATCCCGTTTTTAAATCCGAAGACGTTGCCGGGTTTATTGCCGTCAGCGGCTATCGAAAGGATGCAGACAAAGATATCTCTATTGATTGCGCTGTGTGGGACAAGCACCTCTGCGCCGAAGATATTCCGACAGAGCTTTTTGACACGCTTATCCCTCCCCTTGCGGTTATGCTTGAGAAGCTTTTTGAGACATACTGCATTGAAGAAAAGAACGAATACAATCTTATTCTTCAATATTTGAACGAGTATCACTCAACGGTAACAGTATCGGATTTATGCAAGCATTTTGGGAGAAGCCCCTCTCACATAAGCCACATGTTCAAGCAAAAATGCGGAATATCTGTAAAAGAATACTGCACAAGCCTTAAGCTCGAAGACGCAAAAAAGCTTCTTCTGACCACCGACTCCCCTGTTACCCAAATTGCATTTGATGTAGGCTTTAACGATGTCAGCCACTTTATTTCCGTTTTCAAAAAGAAGTTCGGCGCCTCACCGCTCAGATACAGAAAAACACACCTGTCGGAGTTTTAATCTCCAACGGGTGTGCTTTGTTTCTTATCAGTCTGAATATACAACCTTTGTTGTTTTTCCGTCACTGTAGATGAGATATCCTCTGACGACAGATTCATCCTGTGCCTCTCCGCTCGGTGCAGAGGCAAACTGTGAATGATTGTCATGTCTTGTCGAGCTTGCCTTTGAAACATAGCTGTCAACTCTCGGTTTTGCCGCACCGCTTTTTCCGAAAAGGATTCCTGCCTCGACAACGGTATACCCTGCGGCGTTATATTCAATCATATACGCGCCGTCCTTAGAATCGGGGTCAAGATATACAGACGGAGTTTTCTCTGTTTCTTCTGTATAGTATTTAATCTCCGAATCGTCCCATACATTGAAGATGTATGTATCGCCGTATTCTACTATCTTTCCGTCGCGTGTCCAGTATTTTGCGCCATCGGCAGAAAGCTCTATTTCTTCGTCGTGGCAGTAAGTGCCGCTTTTGCCTTCTATCTGTGGGACTGTGATTTTGAAGCCTTCCGTTTCATCACGTTTAAACAGTCCGACAACACGGGTTACCATTGAACTCAGAACGGTTGATGCAGAGAACTCTGTCTTTCCGTCCTGAGACCACTTATCAAACAGATATCCCGTTATTGTCGGGTCTTCTTCCGGGAGTTTTGGCGTGCCGTCTTCATTTGCTTCGACGGATTCATAAAACACGCCGTTGTCCTTGAAGTACTCTACACGCTTTGTAGTCGGATTTGCCTGTTCGTAAACAGCTTCAATGACAAAGTTGGTTGTTGCGGTATGCGGATATGTTGCATCTTCGCTCACATAATCACCTGCGGCTGTCCTCCAGTATGCAAACTTATATCCGACATTGTCAACCGTGCAGGTAGGACTTGCAACGAGTGACACGCTCTTTCCAAGCCCTGCGTCTCCGACGTTTCCGACTTTATATGCATCGCCCTCGGGGTCGGTAACGGAGATTGCCCCGTCAAATTTACTGTCTGCCGCACGCACAATATACGAAACGCCGGAAGGTGCAAGGTATGTAGTGTCAAGTGTAAGCTCTATCGCCTTTGCGACATTGAGTATACCGTGACCGTATGAAGTGTCATAGCCGACGGGACCCTCATCGTCTGCACTTTCTTCGAGAATGTTCATTATTTCGGCAAGGGTCAGAGTCGGGTCTGCTTCTTTCATAAGCGCGACTGCACCCGTAACAAGCGGAGCGGAATGAGAAGTGCCGGAGCTGATCATAAAATCTTCTCCCGGATATTCGATTGAGTAATAAGAGTATGTACTCAAAATATCAACACCCGGTGCTGTTATAAAAACGCTTGTATTCTTCTGCGAACCCTCTCCATTTTCTGCATCGTACCATACCAAATCGTTCTTATCGGTTGCACCTACTCCGATTACGTTATCATATGCCGCCGGATAATACAGCTTATCTGTTCCGGAATTTCCTACCGCCGCAACAACGATAACATCATGAGATACAGCGTAGTCTACCGCTTCTTTAAGCTCCGGTGTGTTTTCAGAGAAACCCAGACTCAGATTTATAACATCACAGTCTTTTTCAACCGCACCGTAAATAGCTTGAATAACAACGCCGTCATCAGGCACCAGATCATCCGTTACTTTCAGAGGAACTATTGTAACCTTCGGAGCCACTCCGTCAAATCCCCAATTTTTTCCGTCTGTCGTATAACGCACATTTGCACAAATTCTTCCGGCAACAAAGGTTCCGTGACCTAAATAGTCTGTTGTGTCGGAAGTGTCTTCTGCCTCCGGAAGATAGTTATATCCGGGTTCAATGCACATTTCAAGATTCGGATGTTCCTCATCGACTCCGCTGTCAATAACACCTACTCTAATCCCCTCACCTTTGTATCCGTATTTTCGAACAGATTCATATGCACCTATCCTGGTTATATCCCATTGATAATACGGGTCTTCCGTATTATCAGAAAACAATTCACCCTTTACACATTCGCGAGCCTCGGAAACCAAGCCCTCTTCTTCCATCATTTTATAAGTTTCTTCATCCACCACGATAAAGCCTGCAGGGTTTTCGCGTGCAGAAAACGTTGAAATTGACGGATATACTATGTACTGTTTTTCCTCACTTGCCGATACGGTTATACCGAGCACAGCGACAAGCGCAAGTAAAAGCACAGCTATCTTTTTCATCTTTATTCCTCCGAAAAAAATTCAAATAACACTATAATTTTACTACAACAGTCCGGCAAAGTCAAACAAAAAAGAAGGTGCATATGCACCTTCTTTCAGACTGTCGAAGAACCTGAGTATGCGTTAAGCAAACATCGGGTTCTTCTTCGTTTTTATTAAAAATACGATAAAACCGAGCATTTTTGAAGGTATATTATTCGCCCTCCATTTCCATTTTGCAAGCTTTTTAAGA
>JAFQSU010000012.1 GCA_017409405.1 Oscillospiraceae bacterium
TATATAGGTAAAGATGCTAATTTAGATGAAAACTCTTTTTATATTCTAATTAGCGTGAAAGAAAATGAGGAACATGAATCTGATACAGGAAAATATTACGGATATATAAGAAGTCTCACACTTACATATAAGTCAGACCTTCCCGAGGAGGAAATCGCTCCCACATATATCGCACTTGCAACTGCTAACAGTACAGACCCGAATACAATAAATGTAATCGGCAATACATACACACGCGGACAGAGTGTAACAGTAACGGCAGAGGAGATTCCGGGCTACACCTTCCGTCACTGGGTACGCGGCACGGCAGACAAGGGTGACTGGGTATCCTCCGATCCAAACTACACCTTCACACTTGCAACAAACACCTTCCTCACAGCGGTCTACACACCGAATGCTGCAGACAATGCAAAAATAGTAGAGTTCTTTAACGGAAACGGCGAATACATCACAGAGAAAACTGTTGAAAACGGCTCGGTAACACTTCCGGATGACCCGAAGATGACAGGCTTTGACTTCTGGCGCTGGATTGTCGCAAAGGATACTCCGTTTGCAGGCTTCGCTATCACCGCACCGCTCACACGAGTAGTTGCAGAGTTTAAGGACACAAACGACACCTTCACCGTTGATGGTAACAGTGGTCTTAAGTATGATGCAGTAGTTACAAAAAATTCCACGAGTGGAGATGAGGTAGCATGGTACCGTGACGGCAACCTTGTTGGCTACGGCGCGTCATACGAATACCATGTATGGGCAGGCGTAGGTGCAATCACACAGAGTGCAATCACAACAAAGGCACCGGTAGTATACCTCGACCCAACAGTAAAGGGTACTGCACGTATGATAGAGTACGATGCAGGTGACAAGGAGATAGTAGAAGTCGGTATTCTCTTCGGAGACGGCACAAACATGACAGTTGACAGCTGTATGTACAAGGCAACGTCGCAAAAGAGCGGAAACGCGCTTCACGGTCAGTTTACCGCACAGCCGGCAGATGACAGCTACACAATCGCAAAGGGCTATCTCATTTACAGAGATGGAAGTGCATATAAGGTTGTTTACTCTAACTAAGATTTAATATGCGGCGCGTGACGCTGATGCGACGGTCGGGATGCAGCACCCGTCGAATAAGCCGTTGCGCGCCGTTTGGTTTTTAAAGAAAGGATTATGCGCATGAAAAAAATATTATCTTTTATACTTGCGTTCGCTATGCTTTTGGGAATGATGCCGATATCACCTATTGCATCTGCAGCAGAAGTGAAAAGTGTTACTTATAAATTCCAACAAAATTTCAGAACGGATAGCCCGTCGGGATGGCTTGAAAACGGCGACGGAAGCTGGCACAGTGTGTACAAGAGCTTTCCGACTAATCCGACAGACCCCGGGATGATGTGGGCATATCTCGGCCATGCCGGAAAGAATCCGGTCGGCTCTACGTTCGTAAATATGACGACATATGTCGGAACCAACCGCGGCGATGCTGAGGAATGGACGGCATTTAAGATAAAGGCGCCGACGAACGGGTTATATACACTTTCCTCCGGAACTGCATATAAGTACAGCAATGCAACGAAGAGCCTGAAAATGTACTTATTCCCACTTGAAGGCGAGTATGCAAATGTTTTCAAAGAAGGAAACGCATCCACCTACGGAACAATAGGAACAGGCAACAAACGAACGGGGCAAAAGCTGTTCGGAGATTTAAATGTTTCTGCAGACAGTCTTATCGGCGCAACGAATATATATTCTGCGACTGATGTGAGTGGCGCGTCAATAGAGCTTTCTGATGTCAAGCAAAATTTTGAGCTTGAATACGGAAAGGAATATGTGCTTCTTCTACGTGCAGAAAGCGCAGGCGCACAGACGATATCAACGCTTACGTTTAATTATACCGAGAAAAAGGATGAGCTTACGGACATCGAGCCGCAGTTTGATGATGTGGCTGTCGGAGAAAAGGTTTTTCCGAAAAGCATAGTTTGGAAAAGCGAAAATAAATCCATTGACGGAAGTCTTGGTACCGTAAAGGTCGAAATAGAGGAAGACAAGGGTGGAATACTGAAAGTCGATAACGGAGAGATATATGCACTTGATGCAGGCAAGGCAACTGTAAAAGTTACCGGCACTCTTGATGGGATTTCCAAGTCGGCGATTGTTGAAATATCGGCATTGTATACCGATGAAGTGACATACAGCTTTACAAAAACAGGCCGTCCTGAGGGTATTGGCGGACTTGAATACGCTGCCGACGGAAGATGGCAGGACGCTATGAAAAAATTCCCGGAAGCTCCGATGTCCCCGGGACAGATGTGGGCATATCTTGGTCACGGCGGCAAAAACGCAGTTTCAGGCAGCTGGTTTGTAACTATAAGCACATATGTCGGCACTAACCGCGGCGATGCCGACGAGTGGACAGCGTTTAAAATCAAGGTACCTGTAGACGGAAGGTATACCCTCACATCGGCAACTGCATATAAATACAGTAATGCAACAAAGGATTTAAAAATGTATCTCATTCCTCTTGAGGGTGAGTATGCAGAGACGTTAGCGGAGGGGAATGCAGATACCTACGGAACGGTTGAGAACGGAAAAAGAAGCGGACATAAAAGCTTTTCGGAGCTGGGAGTTTCCGGTGATTATCTTATAGCGGCTTCGGATATTTACGCAGCGGCAGATGTTGCGGAGGAAATGTCTCTTTATAATGTAAAAGAAGATATTGAGCTTGAGGCGGATAAGGAATATGCTCTGCTTTTCCGTGCGGAAAAGGCAGGGGCACAAACGGTCTCATCGCTCACATTCACATACAAAGAACGTCTGTACGAGCTTACGGAAATAGAAGCGGATTTCGGCGATGTTGTCATAGGGGAAAAGCTTGTCCCCGAAAACATTGTCTGGAAAAGCGGAGAGAAAATCATCGACGGAAAGCGCGGAAGGACAGTATTTGAGATTGTCGAAGATAACGACGGTATTCTCTATAAGGGAAACGACGGGAATATTTACGCAGTCGATGCGGGAACGGTGAGAATGAAGGTTACCGGTACCCTTTACGGTATCTCAAAAGAGCATACGGTTGATGTAAATATCCGTGAACCTTTAGAAGACGAATATGCGAAGCTTTCGACCGTTTCGACAATCTTGTCCGATGCCGAGCTTGCCGTTGGTGAAAGTACAAAGATTGTTTCATCGGTTGGTAAGGACAAAGACGGAAACGATGTTGATATAAGCGATGCATATATCGAGTACAGAGTTGCGGACGAATACTCAAATATTATAGAATTATCCAACGACGTAAAAAGCGTCAAAGCAATCGGGAACGGTTTCGCAAAGCTTCATACCTTTATTATTAAGGGCGGAGCTGTTCTTGAAGCCGAAACCGATATTAATATAGGTGATGAATTCGGAGTTGAAAATGTTTATCTCTATTCTGTCGGCGGTACTGCACCCGGAGACAAGCTTTCTTTTGAAGTGCGACTCGAACAGAAAAATAAAAAGTTTGTTTCCGGCGGTACAATAATTGCTTATGAAATAGTTGAACAGTCCGAAAACGGAATTGCCGAAGTTTCAGAAAACGGAAGCATCGTTACAGCAAAAAAAGAAGGTACTGTGAAGCTGAAAGCGGATGTTGATGCAAGGGGCATTATCCGAGAAAGCGACACCATAACGGTGATAATCAAAACCGAAGCCGGCAGAGCGGAATATCCTGCGAGCTTCACAATTGATTTTCGCCAGAATGCATATAAAGAAGACAGTGCAACTCGCGTAAATCAGCTGACGGAATACAGTGCTTACCGAAATTGGAAGTTCTATGAGTTTAAGAATTTTGCTTCGGATTCGGAAATTATATATACGGCAGCTGACAGAAACTACACTCAGATAGTATGGGACAGCTCGGCATCAGAAAAATATATTGCATTTATGGTGAAGTTCCCAACCTCGGGAGAATATACAGTTGATGTTACCGGCTTAAGCAGATACAGGTCTCCGAAGCTTGAACTCTATATCATGCCGGCAACAGATACGCTGCTTTCGGATATAAGCGGAAATTTAGTTCCGGAAAATCAATATTTCTTCGGAAGTGCAGATTTGTACCGCGCTGATGATGAACTGGATGTAGTTAGCAGCTTTGGCACTAAAATGGTCGAAGAAGCAGGCGAATATCTCGTTGTATTCAAAGCAGTTGCATCCAAAGGTGCTTCCGACGCATGGTATCCGTTTATAATCAATTTTACAAATGAAGCGGCAATGAGCAGTGCGAAGCTTTGTACCGAAAACGGAGAAACAAGCTTTGATGCAAGCCAAGGTGCTGTTGCTACGCATCTCGAGCTTTATAATAAAGCAGGAGAAGAAATAGAGTATACCGCTGAAAGTATTACACGACTACACTACTCTTCAAGTGATGAGAGCGTTGCAACGGTTTCGGACGATGGTGTGATAACTCCCCTCAATGACGGTGCAGCTACAATTTTTGCGGTTATCACCCGTGACGGGATAACCACAAAAGCAGGGCTTGAAATTAATGTTGAAGATACAAGTGGAATTGTGGAAAACGGAATCCATGTATCTGCCGCAGAATCTGTTTATGTTTACGGTCAGGCGCAGCTTCGCGTTTATGCAACCATGAACAGTGGGAACATTACTGAAATTCCGGCAAAATACATAACATGGCAGCATTGTGACGGTTCGGATACAGAGACTGTTGAAATTTCAGAAGATGGTCTTGTCACGGGCAAAAAAGTAGGAAATGCAATTCTTCTTCCGGTAATAGATGCATCATATAAAAATTCCGGCGAAATTGTAATTGAACCTATAAATCTAAGCGTTGTCTGGGATGCGTCGATAAATCCGCAGATTACCACATTGAAAGAAAGAGAAAATGCGGCCGTAAATGCGAAGAAATATTCCTGGGCAAGGGCTGAGGTTCGTGCTGCAACTGAAAATGCAGACAGATATCTCGAGAGTATAGATACAATCTATGATATGATTTCTCCCGAGGGCTTGTTCAGATTTTACTTTGTTGGCCATTCAAATGACCCGCTTAAGTACTATTGCAGATATTGCGGATGTAATATTGGGCTTGAATACGGAACATACGGATGGTCAATCAGTCCGTTAACACGCCCGTGGAAGATACAGTGTCCGGACTGTAAAAGACTTTTCCCAAGCAACGATTTCGGTTCCTTCTATAAGCTCGGTTTGTCAGAAAACGGATTGAGTTGGAGTATGGACAAGGCGCTTTGGGAACATCACAAAAGGTTTGTGTGCGAAAACGGAGAAAACTGCGAATGCAGTGCGCCTTCCGGTGAGCGCGGTAGTGAGGAGTGGTACAGCTTCTATGGTTACGGCGTGTCGGGTAGCTATCTGTATAATGAGTTGTATGGAGAGCTGAACGATCCGCGCTGGGGTGTTGACGACAGTATGGGATACTTACAGAAGTATGTATCCGAGCCCACCGCAATGGGCTTTGATTCGCGATATTTAGATTCTGACGGAGACGGGCTTGCCGAATACAAGGACGGCAGTCTTGCAGGTCCGGTTCAGCACACATATATCGCATATTATTTGCACGAAGGAATTTGGTACGGAGCCGGCGGTTCAAACAGTCCGGCGGTTGTGAAGAAAGCGATTCAGGCGTTGTCAAATGCGTTCACACTTACGGGTGAGGCAAAATACGGCCGCGCAGGTGCGATTCTTCTTGACAGAGTTGCGGATGTTTATCCGGGATTTGATTGGTATCAATGGAAGAATTTACGCGGAGATACATATCGCGGTACAATAGTAGACCCGGTGTGGTCATGCTCTCTTTCGACTTCTTTTGCAAGAGCATATGATGCATTCCTTCCGATTTATAACGATCCATATATTTCGGAATATGTTAGGGAAAAGAGAACGCAATATAAAACTGACGGAACGGAAAATCCGAAGGACAGCCCCGGTGCGCTCAGAAAACACATAGAGGACAATCTGCTTCTTGCGATATTTGATGCAGCAAAAAAAGGCAATATCCGCGGAAATTTCGGAATGACAAAACAGTCTATTGCGGCTGCAGCACTCGGACTTAACAGACTTCCGGAAACGGGTGAAATGCTTGAGTGGATAACGGCGACAGGTGTAAGTTATGCTACAGGACCTGAACGGGAAGAACCTATCGAAGGTGCAAATCTTTATCAGAGGTTGATTGAAGAGGTCAATCGGGACGGTCACGGTTATGAAAACGCTCCGGGGTATAATCTTGCATGGATATCTAATCTTCTTGCACTTGCTGAGCTTTTGGAAGGATATGAACTGTACCCTGCAGCAGATCTCTTTAATAACCCGAAATTCATGAAGATGTTTGATGCCCAGCTTCGTCTTACACTCGGCGGATATTACGCGCCACAGACGGGTGACTCTGCTGCAACAGCAAGTAAGGGAATTTTGATGAACAGCGAAGCCGTTCTTGCAGCATTTGAAAAGACCGGAGATGTTTTCCTTGCACAGGCATTGTATATGCAAAACGGAAATACAGTCGATGGGATTCACGGCTCTATTTTTGATATTAACCCCGAAAAGGTGCAGGAAGACATACAGTTAATTATAGATACCCACGGTGAGTTTAAGCTTTCAAGCGATATGATGACAGGCTACGGTTTTGCGGCACTTCGTGCAGGAAATACATTTAATTCCGCAGTTTCTTCAACCGAAGCGAACACAAACAGAGATTTTGCACTGTATTTCGGAGCAAATGACCGTCACGGACATCTTGATTCGTTGAATCTCTATATGTCTGCATTTGGACTCAACGTAGCCCCAGATTTGGGATATCCGGAACAGACGGGAGACCAGCCAAACCGATATGAGTGGGTTCACCCAACTATTTCGCATAATACCGTAGTTGTAGACAAGAAAGGTCAGCAATACAGCACGGTTTCGGGAACACCTCATCACTTTGATGATTCCGGACGAGTTAAGCTGATGGATATTGATGCGAATAAAGTATATCCGAATACGGATGAGTATCGCCGTACAGTGTTTATGGTACAGGTGGATGATGAAAACTCATATGGCGTTGATTTTTTCCATATCAAAGGAGGAAGTGACCATCTCTTCAGCTTCCATAGTCAGTCAGATGAGCTGTATGAGATTTTGGGACTTGATGCAAAATCAGCAACTCCGATGTATGAAGACGACGAAGGAAACCTTTACGGAACTTATGCAGGTGCAGATGTTAAATACGGTGCAGACCCAGGAGGGGTGTGGGCAGCAAAGTATGAACGTGGCTCAACATGGCTTTATAATGTGCGCACCTTTAACGAAATCAGTAAGGACTTCGCTGTTGAGTTTAAGGTTAAAGACTGGAACAAAGCTCTTAAATCGAACAGGGATATAAGACTCAGGTTGACAATGCTCGGAGATGAGCCTGCGAGTGAGGTTACGTTTGCCACCGCTCTTCCGCCGCAGAGAGCAGAAAATAAAAATATAGGTGAGCTTGACTATCTGCTTGTAAGGAGAAAAGGAACAAATCTCGACACAACCTTTACGACTGTTTTTGAACCTTATGATTCAAGTGCAAAGTATATAGCTCAGATAGAAAAAGTTCCGATGGAGCGTGTGGAAGAAAGCAAGCCCGGACTTAACGATTCATACGGTGCAGTTAAAGTCGTTTTAAAGAGCGGTCGTACAGACTACATAATTTACTCAACAAATAATGAGGTTGATTATTTGGTTGATAATAAGATTGCATTCCGTGGCTTTGGTGGCATAATGTCCCTTGAAACCCTTGAAAACGAGGAGAAGATAGTCTACAGCTACCTTAACGACGGAGAAGTGTTAAAGCTTGAAGATGACATGATGGCAGAGGAAAGCACCGCTGCATATATCGGCATTGTGGATAGCTTTACAACAGAGCTTTCCGATGAAAACTATATCGTTTTTATTCCGGAGGATGGGCAAAACGTTGATGTAAATAATCTTGCCGATAGATACGTCTATGTAGACAATGATGGTGTTCAGAATGCGGCATATAAAATAGAGTATGCCGAAGAAGAAAACGGGAAAATAACACTATCGTTAGGTAATACCACTCTCATCAGAAATTATGTCGATGCGTATGATATGGATCTTGGATATAACTATAACATAGCACGAGGACAAAGTCTCAGAATTCCGCTTTCAAGTACATATGACACTGCGCCGGTTGTTGAACAACCTCAAGATTATACTACATCGGCAGGAAGCTCTGTATCAATTCCTATAAGTGCATACAGCCCTGTTGAAAAAGATATTTCGGTTGTCGGAACAACACTTCCGCGAGGAATGAGTATTAACGAAGAAACAATGACGCTTACATGGAAGCCGACAAGCTCACAGGTTGGCGAAAACCATGTTGCAATTACGGTAACCGATGGGACTATGGAAACAACGGTCCACTTCACGGTAACAGTTTACGGTTCGACGACGAGCAAGCCCTCACAGGATAACGCCGGCACAGACTCGAGTAATACAACCGACACCCCGACAGGTGGCGGAGGCGGCGGTGGCGCTGCACCTGCACCGGATGAAGGAGATAACACCGGCGATGGCACCGATGTACCGTCCGACAGCACGGGCGACAACACCGATGTAGGGGACGATGCCATCATCGTCCCGTCCAAGGGATTTGTTGACCTTGGCAATCATACCTGGGCAGAGGCTGCAATAAACGAGCTTGCCGAGAACGGAATTATCAAGGGCACGAGTGATTCTACCTTCTCACCTGCAAACAACATCACCCGTGCAGACTTTGCAGTCCTTCTCGTCCGCGCATTTGAACTTAAATCCGACAACACGGAAAACTTTGCAGATGTTACGAAAAGTGACTACTTTGCATCTGAGCTGGCAATAGCCAGAAATTGCGGCATCGTCGGAGGTGTAGGTGATAATAAGTACGCACCACGTAACACCATAACCCGTCAGGATATGATGGTCATAGTATATCGCGCGTTATCCTCCACCCTTGTAGGGGAGGGTCTCCGCGCCCTCCCTCTGACGGATGAGGTGTTGTACCCCGACTTTGATACCGTTGCCCCATACGCAACCGACGCCGTTTCCGCTCTCGTTGGTGCAGGACTTGTCAACGGAAAGAACGGACGCATTGCACCGACAGACTATACAACACGTGCAGA